>JAEPQF010000049.1 GCA_017640685.1 Hyphomicrobiales bacterium | reverse complement strand
ACGACGCCAGGTAAGCTTCGTGGTTATGCAAGCTATAATAAGGCTGCCGTTGCTGATTTAGAGGCTGAAGGGGTTGAGCATGAAATTGGTAGTTGGTTAGGCCGTGGTTATTTGGCGCTTACTGTTGACCAAGGTGCTGAAATGGAGCGGTATCAAGGTATCGTTGCAGTGGAGCGAGATTTCTTAGGTGAAGTTGCAGAAGATTATTTTATGCAATCTGAACAAATTCCAAGTTTAGTTCGATTGAATGTAGCCAAGCATTATAATGCTGATGTTGGTGCCGATGGTAAACATTGGCATTGGCGCGCTGGGGGATTGCTGGTGCAATATCTTACTCGTGAAGGTGGTCATGAAATTGAAGATGATGAACCTTTTGAAAATTTCGAGGAAGATTGGAACCGAGCTCGTATGCTTGGTGAAACGGTTGAAGCGCATGAGTTGCTAGACCCTGAGCTTGCGCCTGAGCGGCTTTTATTACGCCTTTATCATGAAGAAGGTGTGCGGGTGTTTGATAAAGTGCCTGTTAAAGCTGAATGTCCGTGTTCTCGTGAGCGCGTGCAAAACATGCTTGCGCAATTTTCATCTGATGAGCGTGGGAAAATGGTTGAAATGACTGGTAAAATCTCTGTTACGTGTGAATTTTGTACCGCGGTGTATGAATTTTCAGAGGCTGATTTTGAGGCAGAGTCATAAGATTTCGAACCATTTAAAAATAAATGAAAAAATCCTTTAAGTTTCTGCAAAGGGGGCTGGACAGGGGGGGCATTAAGCTCTATAAAACCGTTCATCCTGTTGTTTAAACAGTTGATGAAAGAGTGTTTATTTATAAACTATGGTTTATTTCAACTTACATTCTTCATAATTTGATGGGAAAGATCTAAATTTCTCGTCTTGTATGCCCAGATAGCTCAGTTGGTAGAGCAGCGGACTGAAAATCCGCGTGTCGGTGGTTCGAATCCGCCTCTGGGCACCATTCTTTTCAATGACTTAGCTCATTTTCCAAAAATCGCAAATTTTCAATAGCTACCATATAGCTACCACAAAAAAGAAAAATATTTCGACTAATTGCGTAAAAAATTCCGTGTTCCTAGCTAGTGTTTCCACAGGCGTAATTTTCCATTTAGCAATTATATCACACTCCTTTTTCAGAACTATCCTCTTTGGATTGTCACAAAATCTCATTCTCGCATAATCGTAAATGTGGGCAAGTGCTCAAACGTAAATGTAAAAATGAGTTTTGAATTTAGTGAAAAATACACATCCTAAGGTAATCGGATTAATTCAGCAAAAAGGCGGAGTTGGTAAAACCACGCTCTCACTAAACCTAGCTGGTTATTTTTCCCATCTTGGTGAGCGGGTGTTAGTGGTTGATGCTGATCCGCAAGGCTCAAGCCTCGCATGGAGCACGGCGCGAGATGGCGCCTCCCCTTTTATGGTTATTGGTAAAGCGGTACCAAATATTCATAAGGATCTACCGGAGATGGCGGCAGACTATGACCGTGTGATTATTGATGGTGCACCCGGAGTGAATGGTCTTATCCGTTCTTGTTTGCTGGCCAGTGATTTTGTGTTGGTGCCTGTTCAGCCTTCTCCATTTGATATATGGGCTTGTGCGGATGCGATTGAGCAGGTTTACGAGGCCATGACATTTAAAGATAATCTGAAAGCCGCCTTTGTGATTAATCGTAAAATCTCAAATACGGTTATTGGCAAAAAAGTATTTAAGGCTTTTTCAGAACAAGAGTTTCCAGTTATGGAGAGCGCAATTCATCAGCGAGTGATTTATGCGGAATGTGCCTCTATTGGTAAAACCGTCTTTGATTTGAGTGACGCCAAATCAGCTCAATTGGAGATAACAAGATTGGCAAAGGAAATAGTTCATCAAAAGGAAAGGGTAAAAACATGAACCAAAAAAATATAAACCTGACAATGCCATCTAAAAAAGATGCAGATAGATGGGTGCAGGATAAACCGAAAAAAACAAATGAAAAGATGAAGCGTTTTACTGTGGATGTACCTGAAGGTCTTCATAAGAGGGTGAAGGTGCAGTGTTTCATGCAAGGCAAATTAATGGCAGATGTGCTGCGTGAAATTTTAGAGCGAGAATTTCCTGCAGAACACACAGCCATTTAAATGTGATTAATCGTAAATAATGAAACCTTCTTTTGTGTGAAACAAGATAAGCGCCTTTCTTCCTCTGACAAAACAGAACAAAGCGGATTAACTCGCATGCAATCTAAATTGTTAGAAGAGGCAGAGCTGATCTGGTCAGAAGATGCGGTTAAAGCTGGCGCGTTGACCTTTTGGCCGCGGTCTATGTTGCAACTGACTTTGCCGCATAAAAACCCTGGTAATGTTCCGGTGTGGGGCAGGCGGTCTGGTGATTACTATCTGGTCATTGAGCCAGGTCATTATATAGACCAAGACGGTAGGGCTCAAACACATGGCTTTCCCTATGGCTCTTTGCCGCGTTTAATTTTTTCTTACATGAATAGGGAAGCCAAGCGCACGAAAAACCCTCTCATTAGCTTTGGAGACAGTCTCGCGCATTTTATGAATGAGTTGGGTCTTGGTCCATATCGCACTGGCGGCGTGAATGGAAACATCACCAGACTTAGACGACAAATGGCAGCCACACTTTCCTCCCGGATTTCTTATGGATATGCACCCAATGATATGGGCGAGCAACGGGCCAATCGTAACATTGCAGAAGAATATGAATTGTGGTGGGATCCTAAATGTCTTGATCAACGCAGTCTCTATCCGAATTGGGTCAAGCTGGATGAGCGCATGTATGAAGAATTTATGCGTCATGGTATTCCGGTAGATATGCGTGCCTTGAAAGCGCTCAAACGATCACCTTTAGCTTTAGACCTTTACTCCTGGGCGACGTATCGAACTCACAGTCTCAAGGGACAATTAGCTGTGCCTTGGTCGGCGTTACACAAACAATTTGGTGCTGAATACGCGCAAGAGCGAAATTTCGTGCAGAAGGCAAAAGGAGAATTGCAAAAAGTGCAATTGGTTTATCCGGAGCTGAAATTAAACTATGAGCGCGGGCGTTTGATTTTGGGTGAAAGTCGGAGCCATATCATCACAAAAAGTTAGCCACAGACCTGAGTGGATAAAGTGAGTTATTCGCGCATAAACAGTAGAGTCTCTTACTTTGGCTTGAGGCTTAGTGTTTTGAAAAATCGAGCGCATAAATGGTAGAGCTTGCTGCGCATAAACGGTAGACCATCTAATAGATAAACTCATAATCTATACTTGTAGTTGTCTTGGGGTGTTTGGGGATAAGTGGTTTTTATCCCATCGCTCTTGGGGCTTTGCCCCGCCGCTATGGCATCCCCAGATGTTCATGGGGATTCCGTAAGGAAAGATCAATTTGTAAAGCTTAAAGATGTGAGAAACTTACTCTTAATTAGATATACTTCTTGCAAATATAATTTTTCCATATTGGACTAGATTTGCTTTAATAATAAAGAAGGCCAATAGGTAAAAATATGAAAATAAAGAAATTTTCTTTTGAACATTTTAAAGGAATTAATAAAGCTGAGCTTAATTTGTCTAAATCAGCTAATGCAAATGTTTTTACATTAGTTGGTCCCAATGAATGTGGTAAAACAACAGTATTAGAAGCAATACATAGCCTTAAATTTGATACTGAAAATCAAGCTGTATTAGAAGGTATCGGTATTTCAGATACATCAGATGATTTTGTTAGAATAGGAGATAAGGGATCATTTAATGGTGAAATTAAGTTATCAGCTCTAACTTCAATAGAGGATTGGGAAAAAGATTATATAATAGATCAATATAATAAGAAGTTTGGACATTTTTTAATTAAAGAAAATATCAATAATGAGCTTACCTTTTTTAAAATACATAAGTTTAATAACGGCGATTATGTTGAAAATGAAAGCAATGAATATTGGGATATTGGCTCTTTCAAAATAAGAGAAAAAATTGAACAAAGCAGTGAAGATACTGATATTGAAGTTTCCAGTGATAACGAAGAAGAGCAGGCAGAAGATCCTGTAGAAACAGAAACTTTATATAAAGAACGCTACATCACAGATGATGAGTGGGAATTTTTAGATTCATTTATTTCCGTACTTCTGCCAAAGATTTTATATTTTCCGAATTTACTCTCTCGTTTTCCAGATAAGATATACTTAGATAATGAACATGTGATTGATCCTTCTCAGAAAGAAATTAATTCTTTTTATCTGACTATTTTGCAAGATGTATTGGTGGCAAGTAAAGGATCTACAGATAATCATTTGAATATCAAAGACCATATTTTAGATAGGCTTAAATCAGGTACTGATGATAATAAACAAAAAGTACAAAACCTTCTTAGTAGTATGGGGACACGTATCACAAAGGACATTCAAAAAGATTGGAATGAAATTTTTAGTAAAAACGAGGAAGTCTCAGATCAGAAAATAGTATTACAATCAGGTACTGAGAAAAAAAAGATAGGCGAACAATCAGTTTAGAGCCACTATGTTAGTTTTCTAGTAAATGAAGATTCTAAAGACTATTTAATGAAACAACGTTCTCTAGGATTCAGATGGTTTTTTTGTTTTTTTCTTTTTACAATTTATAGAGCAAAAAAAGAACGATCAATTATCTATTTATTTGATGAACCTGCTTCAAACTTGCACCCTAAGGCACAAGCTAAACTGCTTGAAAGTCTTACAAAAATTTCTGAGACAGGTGCGATAATTATTTATTCTACACATAGTCACCATCTAATTAAGCCTGAATGGTTAGAGGGTGCGTTTGTAATAAGAAATCAATCAGCAGATTATGAGTTGGCAGCTGATGTAAGACCAGAAAGTACAGACATACAAATATTGCCCTATAAGCAATTTCTAGAGAAAGATGCTGGAAAAACTACTTATTTTCAACCGATTATGGACGCATTAGATTACAGACCTAGTGAAATAGAAAAAGTTAATTTGGCCGTTCTTGTTGAGGGAAAACGAGATTTTTATTATTTAAAATATTTTAAAGATGTAGTTTTTGAAGATGCTCAGGACATAGATTTTATACCTGGTGGTGGCGCAGGAACTTTAGGCCCGCTAATTTCTCTTTATCAAGGATGGGGTAAAGATTTCATAATTTTACTTGATGGAGATAGTGCTGGTAGAAAGGAACGTAAAAATTATAATGAAAAGCATTTTGTCTCTTTAGATAATATTTTCACTCTTGAGGATATTAATGGAGAATTTAAAGGTATAGCTGCTGAGAAATTATTTGATTTCAAAGATGTTGCTGATCTGCTTGAGGAAGATGTAAAAGTTATAGAAGCAAATATAGGAAAGCATAAAAAAACTCTAACTTTTAAAATACAGGAATTACTTGCCGGTGCAAAACGGTATGATTTTTCAAAAAATACTAAGAATAATTTTAAGAGAGTATTAGATTTTTGTTATAACGAATTACAGCCAGAAGACAAAAAATGACGCTCCAATAGGAGCGTCTTTAGCAACTTTCGTTACGTATATCCACGACCCTCGGACATCACTCGTTAGGCCGCATATAAATGTTAGGTAAGTGAGTTCGTAAGGTCAATTAGGTTGCTTAGTTTTCTAGCAATTTAAAACAAACTCCTCGCTTACTGTAGCCCGTTTTCAAGATGCTTTCTGCCAAGAAGTGTGTTCCCCCTAATTCTCGGTTCTAAAACAACCTCAAAATGCTATACAGCGCGTTACGGTATCCCTTTGAACATCCGGGGGTCTGGGGGCTGGCCCCCAGGGGGTATGTTTAACTTTTCTGGTCTATGCATTGTATACTTTTCAAACAGGCATGATGTGAGCGATGCCCGCAAAATTTTTGGTGCTTAGAAACAATGCAAACGACTAGCACTCGAAATTTTTTCCGCGTATCTGATGGTGTGTTGAAACTGGAACACAACAAGTCAGGAGAGAAGAGAGCGGACATTTAAAGTGCAACTATACATCGCTGTGCGACATAGGTGCTTTGCTGCAACAAAAACAACAATCAAACCAGCTCGAGCTTTTAGAGAAATGATGATTGATTGCCCCCAACAGTGGCGAACCCACACTTCGATTTAAAGACAATTTCCCGCTCTAACGGGACTTGGTTTTCTGTGGTGAAAGCCGCGTCTTATATTTCTGGTGAGCAGTTATATGATGCACGCGCTAAAGAGTATGCGAATTATGGATGGCGCAAAGATGTAGCGCATTCTGAAATTCTCGCGCCAGAAGGTACCCCGCAATTTTTACTTAACCGTGAGACCTTGTGGAACAAGGTTGAAGAATGTGAAACCCGCAAAGATAGCCAGCTTGCGCGTTCGTTGATTATTGGTATGCCCCATGAGCTAAACCATGAGGAGCGGGTTGAATTATTACGCGGATATGTGCAAGAGAACTTTGTCTCGCAAGGTATGATTGCCGATATTGCTTTGCATAAGCCTGACCTCGAGAAATCAGCCGATGAACGTCATCACCATGCCCATGTGTTGCTCACCTTAAGAAAGGCTGATGACAATGGTTTTTATCGCACCAAAACCCGTGAATGGAACTCTCACCAAAATGCGGTGCAATGGCGCAAATCATGGGCAGAGCATCAGAACCAAGCTTTTGAGCGCAAGGGGCTGGTGTTGCAAGTGGATGAACGCACTTTAAAACCCAAGCATGAAATGGTTTATGGTCATGAGAACTTCCCGCAGCAATTTCAGTTTAAACTCAAGCCAGAGCTGCCAATGGGCAAGCATAATAACCCTGAATTTACTACGCGCTTGCGCCATAATCAAAGCATCATCGATGACAATATGGGAACGGTTGAAGCGCTTCACGATAAAGCAGATACGCGCCTTTATAAAATTGACCGCATGAAAGCCCGTCTTAAAAAACAGGAGCGTGATAGTCAGAAAAAACAAGGTGTTCTCACAAGGCTACGCGGCCCAGAATTTAAAAACATCGGCCAAACCGTCCAGCAGATTAAAGCCGCTTCACGCCGCCATCAGCGCTTACGCTTTCTCGCGAAGAAATCCGATGAGCATTTTCAGCTCATGATTTATTTACACGGATTTAAAGCGGCACTCGCCCACCGCAAACAGGATTTGAAAAAACTCGAAAAGAACCTGCATTACATTGACCACCTTGGCGATAAGCTGGAGCGGTTCTTTCATAAGATGGATGAGCAAGAGCAGGAGCGCGAGCGGAGGGGGCAGCCCGCTCGTAAGGTTGACCCGACTAAACAACCTTTATCAACGCAAAAGCTCAAAATTAAAGACCCGAAGATGGAGAAAGCCAAAGCACGGCGCAGACGAGAACGGAAGTCTCCATTTTAAGCCGCTTCCTGCTTGTCTGATAAGTCAATGACATTTGGGGCAGGGGCTTGCATATTCTTTGGGTCTGGTAAGTCCAAGATGGGATGGTACGTGAGCTGGAAAGTATCATCTTGCCGCAGCACTTCAATATTTTCATATGGCGGTTTGCCATTCCACACATCATATAGCCCCGCAAAGTGAGGGTGCGTATAATGCATTTTGCTGGCCAAAATGGGGCGCATCCCTTTCTGGAGAACGATGCAATGGCTTTCTGACATGGCCATGATTTCGTCAGCCGTCATGAGAGGGCGTGACGCTTCGCCCGTGCCGCCATTGATTGAATTAGGCATAACATCCGTGATGCCGTGGTTATGTCCGTTAGAGTGCGTTTTAACCGTCTTAACGCCCAATGTGTCGGACAGTTTTTTGGCTTCTGCAATTTGATTGATACCAAACACAATCTTGGTATTGCAGTTAGCCTCGAAGCTTTCCCAGCCCGTGCCATAAACCCGTTTGGCTTGGGCCAGGTCTTGGATAAACAAGCAGAGCTGTATGCCGGCTTTACGAGCAATGGAGATGGCAGATTCAAAGGGATTGAGACGGCCAAGGTTTGCAAATTCATCAAGCATGAAAGTCACTCGTTTGGGGTTCGATGCCTGAGTGCGGTTAATTTCGGCCAAGGCCACGCCTGAAATCAACGCCAGAGCGGGATAATAGTTTGCAAGATGTTCGGGCGGCACGATTAGATAAACCGTGCCTGTGTCTTCTCGCAGCTCACTAAAATTAAAGTCTGATTGAGACGTTGCGGCATTTAAAATAGGACTATCCCAAATGCGGGTTTTGGTATTGACCGTAGCCATGACATTACTGCGGAGTTTGCTTTCTTGATTTTGCAGATTATGCGCCGCGCGGGTAATGAGCGGATGACCACAATGCACCATGGTAACGAGCACTTCCTCAAAAGCTTCATCACTTAAGGTAAGCAAGTGGCGCACTTCGGCGAGAGTGCGCTTATTTTCAACCCGTGTATAAAGCACGTAGAGAATAACGCCCATAATAACCTCACGAGCTTGAGCGTTCCAAAATCCATCGTCAGAACTGGCGTTATCAGGCACAATCAACGACGTGAGTAACTCTACATCGTCGCGTTCATTGGGCGTGCCCATGCGCACATAATCAAGTGGATTGTATTGATCTGTGATTGCGCTAAAGGGCGCCCATAGATGGACTTGGCCGTGCTTGCTCCGCTCGCGCTGTGTCACTGCCCAGCATTCGCCATTAGGGTCGGTTACAACGGCGGAAGTGTCGCCGAGTTTAAGAAGGTTGGTAATAACAAAGCAGGAGGTTTTGCCCGACTTGGTGGGAGCTGTAATCAAAGCGTGGTCATCAGCAGGGGCGTACAACCGCTCTTCATTGATATGTCCTACAATCAAGCCATGACCATTATAGAAGCCGTTTTGTTTAAGGTCTTTTTTATTCGCAAAGCGGGCAGAACCGAAAGTTTTTGCATCACTTCCAAACAGGTAGCAGCTTGCTTTCCATAGCCAGCTACAAAGAACAGCCGATATTTTTATGATGTGAAAACCCAGCCAACAAAATGCCTTTACCATTTTATAACTTAGTTTGAATACCCCGCGTATAGTCCCCATGGGTAACCATGGTGATGCTCGATAGCCTGATAGGCAAGGGTAGTAACATTGAAAGACAAAGCCCCTGCGTTGTTTTTAACACAGGCAATTAACTGCACACAATCTAAGCACTTCAAATGTCAATTTAGAAAGCACGTGATAAATTTTATCAATCCAATCGGATAAGCAACATTTCATATTTTCTTTTCATGTATCCTCGTTGAAGAAATGTTGATTTGTTGCATTTTTTTGCTCTTTTTGAAGGAGACGCCTTTATGTCTAACAAAGATTATCAACCTGAATTCAATGTTTACACCGTTTCTGGTGAAGGAAAAAATAGCTATTGGACGCGCATCGGAGCAGCATTTGCCCATCGCGATGGCAAGAAAGGTTTTAATATCGTTCTCTCTGCACTTCCGTTAGATAATAAGCTGGTTCTTATAGATTATGAAGAAGACCAGCAACGTCGCGAAGATGCCAAGGACAAAAACCAAGCTGCTTAATTTATAAAAGTGCTTCCAATACACTTACCGCCTCATATAGAGGCGGTCTTTTTTATGGCTGCTTGTTTTAAACTTCCATCCTTAGCGCAACTAAAGAAAACAACGCAAGAGGCTTCATCATTAAGGCTCGCATGGGCAGGCTTGCCGTAAAGGGTCGCTGCGCTTTTACCCTTGACTGCTGCGCCCTATTGCCCCTGCGGTTCCGTGTAAAAAAGCCGTCTTAAATAATATTTTAATACAGGCATATAACCGTCTTTCTCGTTCCCTTACAGGCTATTCCCAATCACTGGCTCGATAAATATCTCACAGCTTTTAAAAAACAATGTTTAATTTGATTGCATCAATTGATGGGTTAAGTGAGAATGCTTTCAAATGAAAAATACTCTGCCCTTGTTATTGGCGTCGTCACTCGTGTGGCATGCCGCAGCATGGGCAGATGAATGGACGAATATCGCCACCGCCGTTACCGTAACCGAAGGCCGCCTGTGCGCGGGAGAACTGGCGGCCGATGGCACGGGCACGGATATTTTGTGTGATACGGATCATCCCTCTATTGATAGCAGCGGGAACGTGGTGGTGAGCGGTGAAGTGAGTGCGACGACGCTGAATGCCACGCAGTTGTGTGACGAGGACGGGGCGAATTGTCGGGATTTGAGCGATGCGAGTAGCATGGTGGTGAGTACCACGACGATGGTGAGTGGCTGGCCTGATGCGATTGTGTGTACGGTAGATTCTCATAGTGGGCGTTACGTATATTATCAGCGAGAGTATTACCCTGGTAGTGCTGATGTTGATTATTACGCTACGGATGCGGCACGTTATGTTGTATTCAATGCGGATTATATGCATAAAAGTGAATATGAGGCGACGGACTGTGCAGGTAAATCGATTGCGACTTTGTATAGTGAAGGAAAAGCTTTTAACTTTCTCGGGAATAACGGTGCGCAGATTAGTTTGACGGAGATTGCGGATGTCAGTGCGAGTACGCCGAGTGATGGCCAAGTGCTGAGCTGGGATAACAGCGCAGGCGAGTGGATAGCCGCGGATGCGAGTGCGGGGGTAAGTGCTTTGGCGAGTTTGACGGATGTGACGATTAGCAGCCCTGTGAGTGGGAGTATTTTGACGTATAATGCTTCTAGCGGTGAATGGGTGAATGTGGCGAGTGCCAGTAATACGGCAT
Organism: Hyphomicrobiales bacterium; assembly: GCA_017640685.1. GTDB lineage: Bacteria > Pseudomonadota > Alphaproteobacteria > Rhizobiales > HXMU1428-3 > HXMU1428-3. Next base: position 13,396 of record JAEPQF010000049.1, on the reverse strand, counting down.
TGGTGGCTTTTACAGTTGGTAAATCTGCTAATCAAACTGCAAGCAATGGTGACGTAATTCAATGGGAAAGTAAGGTTACAGATACGGCAAATGCCTTTGACCTTGCTAATAATCATTTTGTGGCGCCTGTGGATGGCACGTATTATTTTCATGCCGATATATTAGGACAAAATAACACATCAAGCGTGTCACTGGCATTTTATAAAAATAACATTTCTACAGGATTGGTGGGATTTTCTGGACAAGGTTCAAGTCAGTTCCATAAGCAGGCTACACTTTCTGGTGTTTTTGTATTGAATAAAGATGATATTATGGATATTCGAGCTGTTAATACGAATTTTATCCATAATAATGGGCAGGTACGTTTCTCAGGCTTTCTCCTCTCAGGCGGTGGTGGCGGCAGTGGTAGCGCAAGTGCGATGACGGATTTGACGGATGTATCCGACACGACGCCGACTGAGGGGCAGTTGTTAAGCTACGACGCGAGCGCGGGCGAATGGGTGCCGCGGACGGTGGTGTCGGAGACGATTATACTCAATAGTGCGGATGTGAATGCATGTGTGGTGACGGGCGGGGTGCGGAAGTTGAGCTTTAACCCCAGTACGGGGCGGTTGCGGGTGTGTCGGCCGTAGTAGCTTACTTAGTGATAAGTTTTACACGTATTTTATACGATTGATAAGGGGCACTGCCCCTCGCTCGCGCAATATCCGACCGTGGCTCGGCTAATACCTGCGCCCGCACCACTCTCCTATTGCACTCTCTACCCCCGCACTTCGCCATGTGGCAGGCTTTGCAGGGGCAAAGCTTTTTCTATTGATTTGAAATACCGCCAACGCGCCCAACACTAAGTGCAAGCAATTTCGCTGAAACACTTAACCGAATGAGGTTCATTATGAACAGTGTGTTTGAATTAGATGTGCCTGAATACTTTTCGCAAAAAGAGCTGGACAAGCAAGAGGTGAGTTTTCACGGCCAGATGACGCCGCTAACAAAAGTCTTTGATGATGTCGAAGTCGTGTATAGCTCTTCAAGTCGTAATGGGCTGCATCTTACCTTTAGAAATCTCAAAGGTGGCCGCAGCACTACTTTTTCACCCGATTATGAGGATGCAAATTTCATTATCCACCTTGTCCTCACAGGCAACAGCGCTTTGTGACACTAACCCTCGATTAGCTTTGGCTGGTCGGGGGTTTTTTAATTGCGAATATTGTTTAAAATTATCAATGTGAAATAATGTACGTGGCCTTGGTGATATTCCATCAACTCTGTTTCAATCTGCTTTTCGGCCGCTTTATTCCCATCCATCACGAGCTTAGTTAAAAGCCCATACTTTAAGCGGGTTTCATTATCGGCCGCCGCCCAAAACTCATTTGTTGCTTTTGTAATTTCTCTCGCCTGTTTTACACTCTGCAATTGTTTCATTCTCACCAACATTCATTCATCACGTAAAAATGTATGCTCTGAAAGGACTTCTAAACCGCCGTAAGCTTCGCACTGAATAGCCAAAGCGGCCACCAGTGCATTGCTTTCATGCTCGATGGAAAAAAGCTCGTTCAATTCTTGAATTGCCCCCGCGTCGTCTTCCATGGCTTAGTCGGCGACAAGCGCTAAAGAGCGCTTGCCGTCGCAAGTAGCCTCATTGTAGTAATTTATCACGCGTGTATAGAGAGCGTGGCTTTCGGCTAAATAAGCCTCGGCCTTCGCTTCATTGTCGTTACTCATTACAAGTCCATTCTTAGTGGTATTACCCATTCCCAGTCAGCAGCAGGAGGCGCAGCATTTCATATGGCCTGTTTAAAGCGGTAATTTTGTGGCAAGGTGTAACAAATATCATAATATGACGTGATAATCTTCGCCCATCCACTCGGATAGCAATATCTTACAAATTTTGTTTTCTTTAAACGCGCCAATTTTTGGTGTGATTGATTTGTTGCGACTTATTATGGCTCTTTAATAGGAGACAGTTCATGTCTGACAAAGATTACAAACCTGATTTTAATGTCTATACCGTCACAGGTGTAGGCAGAAACAACACCTTTTGGACAAAAGTTAGAGCTGCCTTTGCACATCGTGATGGAAAAAAAGGATTTAATATAGTCCTTTCTACCTTACCGCTTGATGGCAAGCTCGTGCTTATCGATTATGAAGAAGATGAGCAGCGCCGCCAAGAAGCTAAAGAACAGACAAAGACAACAAAAAAGCCAACGGCTGCTTAAAACTTGGTTTTAAGTGATTGTCAAATTTATTGCCGCCTCACATAGAGGCGGTCTTTTTATTCATCTTGATTAAAATTAAAGAGGGCATCGGAAACATCCATTGAACCGCCTAGTACACGCATGATTATTGTGCGGTTGCCCTCAATGATGAAAAATATATTGCGGTCACGATAAGGAAAAATACGCAGTCCTTCTCTCACCCAATCGCGGTTCAGGCCGTTAAAGCCCACTTCTGCAATCCAATGTATTTTACGGGTTAAATCTTCTGTAAATTCAGCTGCCGCATCGGGGCTTTCCTCGGCAATATGCTCATAGATACCACGTAAGTCTTGGCGGGCATCTTCCGTTAGGATAAGTTCTCTTGTATCGATTGGATTATCTTTCGATTATATCTTTGGCCAGCGCTTCTGCACTTGAATATGATGTGTAATTTCCAGCTTGATAAGACTTGAAGCCTTTATCTACTTCATGGCGCAATTCAGCCAGTTTGAGTTGCTGTTCTTCCAATAAGCGCAACCCTGTACGTACCATTTCACTGCCGCTATTAAATTCACCGTTTTTAACTTCACGGTCAATAAACGCGCTATTTTGTTCGTTAATGGTAAAGGTCTTTTTTACACTCATTTTCATTTCTCCATTCATTGGATAATGACACATGGTGGTATTTAATACCACTTATTTTTTACTTTAAATAATTCTTTGCAAAATCAAACATCCAGGTACAATTACTGTGCACGGTTCGCCGTGTGAGGTCTGATAGCCTCTATGAAAGCGGTTCGTATCTACCGTGAAGATACCGCCATACGGCACGACCCGATGGTGGTACTTATGTCCAAGCGCAAGCCAAAGGGTATCGCGCCATACTTTCATATGGCTATCAGCTCGGGTCACTTTTAAAGTGGCTCTTATGTTGAATAAATACCAAGGAGTTTTATGAAATCAGTAAATAACGACATTGTAATTAAACGCATTCGGGAACGCCTTCATGAAGTCTATATGACGAATGATTTTCTTATTAGCTCAGTTCCCATAGATAATAAACAACTAGAGACTTATATGACTGGCAAAAAAGTTATGCCGCCCAAGATCGTGAAGAGAATTGCCGATATGTTATGCGTTGATGTCAAATGGTTACGGGGGCAGCAAGAAAACAAATGCTAATAAGGAATTCTCAGTGTTTTTACAAAAGTTCCTTGATGATAGTTTGAGCCATGATGAATGTTGTCAGAAGATTCTAGATTATTTTAAAAGCAAAAATGAAACATGAGATTTTCTGAAACCCACCAGAAAACATGTTCGCCAGTTTTCTCTCGCCTGCCCCCAGTGGGCGGAGCCATGGGACAGGCTCCGGAAAACATGGCTTGTAAGTTAGTTGTTTATTGGATGGGTGAGAGGCAAATTGATTGTTCTTTTGACTTTCGTGGCCCTATAAACAAATAAAGATAAAATATTTATATTTTTTCATCTGTAATTCTGCGTAATAAATCGTATTATTTAAGAACATATGGTGATCAATTGGTTAATTTCTATATTTTACAAGTGTTTATTAGAATTAATACTTGACGAATGGGCGTGGATAAGTGTATCAATATGAAACGCTCTAAATTCTTTCTTAACAATTCACTCGAAACTTTTTGAAATCCCGCGGGGGGATTTTGCTTCAGCGCTTCAGTACAGAGTTGATAGAAATAAAGAGCTAAGAGCCTCTAAAATATTATTGGGTAAGAGGAGGCCAAAAATGAATGACACCAACCCATTTGCAATGGCACTTGATGTTATTAAACATGATCAATCTGATGAAAATTATTTCGATAGGTTGATTGATTTCACAACAGAGTTTGCAAGACTCTATTGTGAATGTCCTATAAAGGCAGATCTATTTGCATTAGAATATGTGAGAAAAAGAACTGCCTGCATAACTGCTAAGTTTGAACAAGACATTGTTTTTGGCACGAGCTAAAAAAACTATTTGAGATAGGTTGTGAAGACAACCTATCTCATCTTTCCCAAAATTTATCTTACCTACAACATATCCTACCTGCGCTCATAGACCTTCTTGTCTTTTTTAATACGCGCCTGCCCGCCACCTTTCACTCTTGTGGCCAACTCTCATCAAATCATTTCAAAAAACAGGAAAAAACACCATGACAACTGACACTACGATTCCGACTCCATTTGAGCAATTTTTAAACACGGTTGATGCCGCGAAGATTTTAAAACTCTCACCTCGCACACTTGAGCGTATGCGTGTTGAAGGTGGTGGGCCTAAGTTTTGTAAGGCGGGGCCGGGGAAAAGATCCCGTGTGCTTTATCGCTATCAAGACCTACTTGATTGGCTTGCCCCGCGTAGCTTTGACAACACCTCACAATATGACAATGCGCCTGGCGAATAATGAGGCCGTCTCCCTTTACTTGATACTAATAGAAACATCAGGTCGTTTTGAAAGAAAAAACATGTCTGAGAAAAACCAGCCCCTTCATCACATTACAGCCTCCGGCAAATATCGCAATTGGCGTAAAGCTAGGTTGCAGTCAATTGCTTTAGGAGCGGCTTATAAACGAATTGGGGGTGGTTTTCAGAAAAAAGCAGAACGCGTGTTTATGTGTTCTCGCCGGATTGATTTTGCAAAGCCACAAGATGATCAGATGAGCCCAACGGTTGTTAACCGCTATGGCTGTAAAGATCGGCTGTGTCCTGGATGTCAATCTTCCCGTTCACGGAAAAACTTCATGGAGTTGATGCAACTTTATCAGCGTTATCATGAAGCTTACCCAGAAGACCGGGCGGCGATGTTGACCTTGACGATCCCCAATGTATCGGTCGCGACCATGAAAGAAGAACTGAGTGCTCTTCTTAACGGTTTTAGAAAGCTTACGCGCCGCAAATCCTTTGAGCTTGCTGTAAGAGCTTGGTTTCGTGCGCTGGAGGTGTCTTATAATCCAAACACCGGTCTGTATCATCCGCACATTCATGCGTTGCTGTTATTCCCGCCATACTATTTTGATAAGCGGCATGATGTCTACTTGAAGCATGAGCAGTGGTTGAAGCTCTGGCAACAGGTTATGCGCCGGACCGATATTAAACATCTTGATATCCGGATGCTTAAAGCGCGCCCGGAGACCGGTGATGGCAACATCCAAAATCCGAGCATGGGCAAGGCCATTGCAGAGATTGCCAAATACGCCACTAAGCCCGCTGATATTTTTATGCCCCGGGGGAATGGCTTTGCTGTGGATGAACAAGTCATCTTTGCTCTTGCCTATACACTAAAACACCGGCGTTTGATCGCCTATAGCAAAGTCTTTCGCGAATATCGCCGTGACCAAAACCCACAAAAAACAGAATCCGAGATGGACGATTTAGATGTTTATCTCTGGTTGGAGCAGCCGGATGTGCAGACGGCTGATTACTACTCCCATGAAGAAACTGCATTTAACCAAAAACTGTAAAAGAAAGGAGCCGCTATGCCGCTCATTTACACTGGAAAAATAGAAGGCATGAAACGGAGTAGCTTTGATGGCGTTGAACGCTTAGCGCTGCAATTCATTGAACGTAAGGCTGATGGGTCGCTTGATCCCATTCAGATCAAAGTGCCACTTGATGTGCCTCAAACAGAACTGAAGCCAGGGGTCACAGTCCAGCTTCCTGTTTTGTTAGCCAGCATGGATAACCGGATTTATTACCGGGTCGATGCAGACGCTTATAGAGCCCAGCTGGCCCGTAAGTAACCTCTCATGCAGCGATCATCATTTCCGGAAAAGATGCATCACTTTTTGATCACTGCTGACAAACCCTAGCCGGGCAGGTGAACTCTTTGTTTGCCCGGTTTCCTCTTACCCCAGGAAATTTGTTATGAAACATCATACTTTTGAAAAACGATTTGACCATCAAGTGTTGAGAGCTATTGCTACGATTATTAGATCCGTTATATGGCTCATGCTACCTGCTTGGTTGGTGATTTACATTTATGATATTCAAGGTGTGACACCACAAGTAATATGGGCTTATTTTTGCTTTGTGTTTCTCTTCTTTGGATTTGTTTTCCCGTATGTTCGCTTTGTTCGTTTTTGGCTCTTAAAGGAGACAGGAGCGGCCCCGCTAGTACAGGGATTTCTGTGCCGGTGTTTCAGTTTTGTAATCCTACTTATTAGTTTTGACGACACTCGAAAGGCTTTGTTTCGCCGCCATAGAATTGCGAAGCAATGGTTTTTCTTCGATGTTGACAAACATATGCGTAAAGAGATTGAGCGGATAAAACGTAATGCTGACTTAAAAGTCAGGCTGCTCAAGGAAAATCGTATCCGAGACACAGCCAAAGAACGTAAACGTCTACAAAAATTACTCACCTGGGCACAAAAGCGGAAAGACAGATATATGATGGAACGGTTTGTCTTTGTTGCTCGTGCTATTAGCCAATATATTCGGGAAATTGAAGATCACTGTCATTTCCATGAAGACAATTTAAGTGGTTTGTTCTCACGTTATCAACATGCCTTTCCATCGCATCAGCAAATCATTAAAGATAAATACCGTGAACGCATGTCGCCGAATGTTCTCGCGCCTGAGTTACCTAACATCTCACCAAAGCAAACGACACTAGAGGGAAAACTTCTTTATCTAGCCGTGTTAATCCGGTCGCATCGAGATAATCACTATGACCGGTTGGATTTTGAAAAATCTGATTTAGTTGAAGGGAAGTATGTTTTTAGTCAATCGCGTAGTGCCATTGATATTGGGTTTTGGAAAAAGTCACTCCCCGTTATTAATGCCTATCTTGGTGGAGAGTGGATGGTCGAGTCATTAGATGGCACGTCTTTAGTTCTATCGCAGTTGAAAGAGCTACCAGCTGTTATGCCATTTGAAGATGAATTTCTTAAAAAGGGTGAGATCTTCTATGGCTTTAATGTGCGTACCGGGGAGCGCTATTATAACGACCTTGAAAAGATCCCGCATCATATGGTGGTGGGCCAAAGTGGTAGCGGTAAGTCTGTGTTTCTCAATCAGATCATCGCTTCAGTGCTGCATAATATTGATGCTTTTGAAAAGGTGTACCTGGTTGACCTAAAGGGTGGTGTTGAGCTAGCGAAATATGCGCCTCTGCATGACGCTCTGCAATTGGTAGATGATTATGACGACTTACCGGGGCTTGTGGCAGAGATTTATCAAACCCTCCGCAACCGCCTTAAAGAAATGAGAGATACAGGGGAAACTCTCTATAAGGGGAAACATATCTTATTCATCGTTGATGAATATGCGCAGATCAACCAGTTTGAACCGATCACTAAGCAAGAAAAAGAAAACCATAAACAACTCTTGTCTTACCTCAATCGGATTTCTCAATTAGGACGAGCTACGCGTATAACGATCTGGGCCCAACTGCAAAAGGCTACTGTTGATAACATCAGCGCCAGTTTCAGAAATAATTTACAGACTAAGATTTGTTTTAAGGTTCATTCAAATTCAGATGCAGCCACAGTATTTGGCAATACAGATGATTTACCAGGTGTTGCCTCCATAGGAGGCTTTAAAAATCTAGCGAAGGGGCGCTTTATCTTAAGTGATGATGTCAACGGTGAGAGGATCTACATGCAGGCGGCAATGATGGATGATAAGATCCCGCTGGCCCGGCTAGTCCAGACGGCTGGCGATGCGCGAGTGGTAAGTGAGGGGCAAGTTGACGATGGAGTGAGTGAGGCCGAGTGAGCGATAGCGAAGGAGGGTGAACGATTGAGAGAGACAGCTTGGCCAAGCGACCGCGAGCGCATGGACGGAGGATCGATAGATCGCCAGCGGGGCGCGGCGGCCAGCAGAGACGATAAGGGGAGGGCCTTTGAAACGATACAGAAAAGCGCAAAGAGGAATAAGACCCGCGCTCATTTTTAAAACGACTTTGGAAAAACATTGAAAAACAGCCGGAGCCTATCTCTGACTGTTTCATTATTTGGGTTTCATTAAAACCATCTGATGCCTTTACGTTTGAGTGAGCGGCGTTTCTTTCTAAGGTGCTGATAAAAGCGCCGCAGTTTGGCAAAGATATGTAGGCCAGCATAAATAAAAAAGGCCGCTTTCCAAAAGATGAGTTCTAGTTCCATGTGGGGTATTCTCCTTGTGTTTTTGATTAAGAGAAGTATGGCGGAGATCTCTAGCCTTTTCACAGCCGAGGGGCTCCCGTCTGCAAGCGGAAAGTAAAATCATGCCCATAAGGGCTCTTTAACCGCTGAAGATGGGAAACGGCTTGAAAAGGCTAGAGATGTTATAGACTACCCCATGAGAGCCTGGACAAGGGAGCAGCTCTCTATTTAGCTAGAGACCGCTGGCCAGGCATCTCTCATGGGGGAGATCACTCAAAAAGCTTACCCTTAAGGGCAAGCATAAATGAGGTTAGTTCCATCAATGGTGATTTCTGAATAATCCATACTCAAGTCATAAGCCATCGCTTCATAATCAATATAGCCTGCAAGTGATGCTGGGATATCACCATAATAGCCTTCATCGACAAATTGCTCTGCAAGCTCTTTCATAGTGTCGCAGTGATATATGATGACATCAAAGTCATCTGGATTGGTTGTTTCAGGATCAAAATCGTAACCACATTCGCCTACTGCGATGATGAAGCATAGCTTCCGATAGCCGGACCAATCATCTGCGGCTTTGAAAAAGCACTCCAGTGAGCATTGGGATAAGCCCCAGGCTTTGGCGAGTTCTACATCAATGTCATCACCGTCAATGAATTGGATTTCAAATTCTTCAACGGGTTGGCCGTGAGAGTTGCGAAGGGCTTTGGATTTTGTCAGATAGTCTTCTGCATTATCGAAATAAAAGCCGGATGCTGAAATGTCGTAAGGCTGTGCAAATAAGGTTGTCATGATTGTTTCTCCTTTTGTTTTCAAGACAGCGGAGAGACAAGCTGGGTGCTGAGCGCCAAGGGTCACTTACAGCTTTGCTGGAAGGAAACGGCCAACACGGGCTTTCTTTAAGCTGACGCGGGCAGGCCGTTGACCCTGCGCTCCAACCGGCTAGACAGCAGCACCTTGAAATAACAAAAGGAGAAATAATCTGATAATAATGTTTGTGGCAGGTAGGATTTAAACGACCTAATGAGACCGTAATATTTTCATATAGAATAAATGCAGCAGTAGTTGTTTAGATTAGTTAGGTGAGTAATTATAGGTTTTATGAGAAGGCAATAAGTTGGTTTATACTTTCAAATGTTCTGTAGCGCTTTCTAGTCTATGATACGGCTTTGAGCATAACAGTGTTTTCAGCTAGATATTTGCCCTTTATCGATTTTGCGAAGATGGGTTTACCTAAAAGGAATTCCTGGATCAGGTCTGCTCCCATTGCCTTTGCATATTTGAACTGGGTTTTATGTTCAATACCTTCAACAACGACCTTTGCATTCAACTCTGAGATTAGAGAAATTGCGCCACGTATAATGCGCAAATAGCCTGTTTTGTTGTTCCAGTAAGCAGTTAAACTCCAATACCTAGTAAAATTGTTCCAATTATTTACCTGCTGATTTCATTCAGTTTCCAGTGAGTATTAATGAAACAAATTAACGTGTCGTAACCGCAAGGCGTTTGCGATAACAGAGACAGAAGATAAACTCATCGCAGCAGCTGCGATCATGGGAGACAATAGCCATCCGGTATGAGGATAGAGAATTCCTGCAGCTATAGGAATACCAGCCGCATTATAGGCAAAGGCGAAAAAAAGGTTTTGTTTGATATTGGTGATAGTCGCCTGCGACAAGTTCCGAGCGCGAACAATTCCATCCAGGTTACCTTTTACTAAAGTGAAACCAGCGCTTTCAACCGCAACATCTGCACCAGTTCCCATAGCAATACCCACATCAGCAGCAGCAAGTGCAGGGGCATCATTTACTCCATCACCTGCCATAGCCACATACTTTCCTTTTGAATGGAGTTCGTCAACTAAAGCTTTTTTATCTTCCGGTAAGACATCAGCACGGATTTCATCAATACCGAGCTTTGAAGCAACGGCCATGGCTGTGCGCTTACTATCCCCCGTAGCCATTATTATTTTTAAGCCAGCTGCATGAATGGCTTTTATAGCTTCAAATGTAGAAGGTTTAATCGGATCGGTGACAGCAATCAGACCAGAGAATTGGTTATCAATCGCAATAAACATTGCTGTTTTACCTTCATCACGAAGTTCATCAGCCTGATGATGGAGTGAAGTTATATCAATGTTTAGCACATCCATCATTCCTGCATTTCCAAGAGAAACTATTTTTGTCCCAATCTTACCAGTAACACCTTTGCCAGTGATGGCTTCAAAATCTTCTGAATTGCTAAGTTTAAGGCCACGATCTTCGGCACCCTTAATTATAGCCTCAGCTAAGGGGTGCTCTGACCCTCTCTCAAGTGAAGCTGCAAGAGTAAGAAGTTCATTTTGATCAATTCCATCGACAGGTATAATATCTGTGACCTTTGGCTTGCCTTCAGTGAGGGTGCCCGTTTTATCAACAATCAAGGTATCAACTTTTGCAAAAAGCTCCAATACTTCAGCATCACGAACCAGAACACCTGATTGTGCGCCGCGACCGGTTGCTATCATAATAGACATGGGAGTTGCTAGTCCTAATGCACAAGGGCAAGCGATAATCAAGACTGAAACCGCAACGACTAAAGCATGGGCTAAAGCTGGCTGTGGCCCTAGCAATGCCCAGATTACAAAGGCGATAAAAGCGACCAGAACAACAATTGGTACAAAATAACTCGCAATTTTATCAGCCATACCTTGGATAGGTGCTCTGGACCTCTGAGCAACTGCAACCATGTCTATTATTTGGGCTAACATAGTATCATCGCCAACACGCTCTGCCTTCATGATAAGTGATCCCGTTCCGTTTAAGGTGCCACCTGTCAATTTATCACTTTCAGATTTTTCAACTGCAATTGGTTCGCCTGATATCATACTTTCATCTATAGAAGATCTACCTTCCAGAACAATCCCGTCAACAGGAACACTTTCTCCAGGGCGTACCCTTAGTCTGTCACCCGCAAGAATATTCTCAAGCGGGACATCTCTTTCAGAACCATCAGAATTAATTCTTCTCGCCATTTTAGGAGATAAATCAAGAAGGGAACGAATAGCTGATCCAGTGCGTTGCCTGGCACGAAGCTCCAAAACTTGACCTAGGAAAACGAGTGCCACAATTACAGCAGCTGCTTCAAAATAGACAGGCACCGTGCCATCTATCTCTCTAAACGATGCTGGAAATATGCCTGGGAGTAGGGCTGCAATTAGGCTGTATCCATAGGCAGCACCCACACCCAGCATAATAAGAGTCCACATATTGGGACTTTGATTGAGTACAGAATTCCAACCTCGTTTAAAGAATGGGATGGCTGCCCATAGAATAACTGGTGTACTAAGTGCTAATTCAATCATTATAGTTGTATTTTCCCCTAACCATTCGCGGATATTTAAGCCTATCAATGGTCCCATAGTCAGTATTAAAAGGGGAATAGAACAAATTGCTGATACCCAGAAACGTTGAGTAAAATCAATTAATTCTTCGTTAGGCTCATCGGTTGGTATGCCTTTTGGCTCTAGAGCCATTCCACAAATGGGGCAATCACCAGGATGGTCCTCTATGATTTCTGGGTGCATGGGGCAAGTATATTCAGTACCGGCATCAGCACTTTTTGTTTTACGTTTGTGCGCACCGGTTATATAAAATTCAGGATCTGCCTCAAATTTGTCATGACAATTTTCTGAACAGAAATGATAGGTCGTCCCTTTATGGACATGTGCTGGTTTATGCTTGTTTTTATCAACACTCATACCACAGACAGGATCTATCTCTTTAGTATCGTTAACATCCTGATTAGCATGTGTTGCTTTATTTGAATGATCATGCTTGCCATCTTGTTTGGTCATTGGTGATGTTCCTTTAATTCACTTTAAGGTGTACATTAAGGTTTCCAGTGACTGGAAGGTAAAGAGCTTCATGATTAATTATTTTAGAAACATATCGTACCAAACAAATTTTTCCCTTAGCTAGAAAAATAAATTTAGCTGAGAGGAATGATACAAGTGCTTAACAGCTTTAGTAAATTAACCTCCCTCATCTATAGATATATCCAGATCTGACATAGTGTCTTTTTGAACCACTAGATAGGGGGTGCTCAGGGGCAGGAGGTATTTTTTATATATCTGTTTCATCAATAAAATGTTATTAAACCTTATAAAATAACTTTTGTATTTTTGTTATTGTGAAACTATAATTACATGTATTACGAAAATTAACGTTTTTTATGCTTTGGGCAAAATGATAGTTAGCAAATATAAAACCGGATTGAAAACCGTGATGGTTTTGTTGGTGTTTTTTAACACCATCGTTCCTGTTTATGCGAACAATATGATGCCAACTCTTAAGGACTTGTTTGGAAACAGCCAGCTTGCAGTAGAATCCAATCATACTGTGCCGTGTCATAGAGAAATTCAGAAAGCTAGTTCTTTTTCAAACATGCAGGAGTTGTGTTTTCAACACTGTCTACAGTACCTTAATGAACCTTGTATATTATCTCAAAAAGCTAATGCTTTAGTCATAGAAGGTAAACAAAAGCAATATAAATCAATATTGGTAAGCTTGCAGAGATTACCTCAGGTACAATATGAGATCTCATCTCAGACTGATCCTCCAGAAAGTCATCTTTTAGTTAGGTCTAAAAAAGGACTTGCAACAATCCTTCTGCTGACCTCACGCCTTCGTAACTAAATCGTTTTATTCACTCAATATCTGTTTCAGGTATTGAGATTTTTGTGTTTGAGCTAACCATTCCTCAAATGCAAAAAGTTTTATTTATTTCGATTTAGAAAAAGGTCTGCTTTCATGCATTATGCCAAATATTTAAAGGCGAAAAGTTCAAAACTAATTCACGTTTTGTGCAGCTTATTGCTTATTCAAACGACATTATTATTTGTTCCAACCAATTACGAAAACTTTCATTCTCAAGTTCATGCAGCTGAGGCAAAGGAAAAATCTCAGAAGTGGACGTGCCCGATGCATCCTCATTATATTGCGGATGAATTTGGTTCTTGTCCTATTTGTGGTATGGATCTAGTCAAACTTCAAACCTCAAATGAAGAACAGGAGCTGACAAAAGAAGGGCAAAAAAGATCCGTTATTACAATCCCAACAGAAACT
>JAEPQF010000048.1 GCA_017640685.1 Hyphomicrobiales bacterium | reverse complement strand
CAATGATGATTTCAATGTCTTGAGCAATAACTGACAACACATCACCAAATTCTTTATTGAAGATATCAACCAAATCACGTTCATGTTTTACAAAAGCATGGTTACCGTCACTTGCGTAAGCCAGTTTGGTCATGAGATCTTCATTAAAGCCCAGTCCCAAACCAATGGTCGTAATTGAGATGCCTTTAGACCCGGCCATTTGCCCCAATTTTTCCAGGTCACTTGGTTTTGAAGGACCGACATTAGCTAAACCATCTGAAAGAAGGATGACGCGGTTCACTCGGTTTTCATCCAAGAACTCTTCAAGCTCATGAATGCCGCGTTTGGTTCCTGCATAAAGTGCAGTTTGGCCATTTGATCGAATGGATTTAATACGATGACGAAATTCTGTTGTGTTTGTCACCCTTGTTGATGGCATTAACACATCGACTTTGCTGCTATATGTGATGATTGAAACATAATCATCTCGCCCTAAACGCTCCACAGCCATTATAGCTGCTTCTTTGGCTTGAGCTAATTTATTGCCATTCATTGAGCCCGACTTATCAATGACAATGGCAATATTCACTGGTGTTCGCTCAGTTTCTTCTCGCCTGATACCTTCTAAGTCTATTCGAAGATAGGTTTTTTGGCCCTTTTCACCGAAATATGAACTTTGGCCAAGTTCGGTTCTGAGTTTAATATCTGCACTTTCACTATATTCAGATGATTGCACAGTTGGAATAAAGGCCATAGCTGACAAAGCAGCGACACTGAGCCCTATAGCTACTTTTGAGATTTTTTTGAGCAAAGTCATGATCGTTCCCTCTTACCTAATTGATGGTTTAAGGAAACCATCATGACTTGGTAAAAACGGGACCAAACAAGGGCTAAAATTGGGCTTATGGCTGTAGAAACATTACAAATAAGCCCAATTTTGTAATTTTAGCCTATTTTACTGGTCTGCATGAGGGAAAGACCCGATCAGGCGGAGCATGATTATCAATATAAGCTTTTATATTGATCATGACTTTTTCACCCATATCTATACGGCTTTCCAAAGTCGCTGAGCTCATGTGCGGCAGGGCTACAACTCGCTCATTATGCAATAACCGTTTATCAATTTGAGGTTCATGCTCAAATACATCTAGCCCAGCGCCTGCAATAGCGCCGTTTTCTATAATAGTGGCTAGTGCTTCTTCATCAATAATATCACCGCGGGCAGTGTTAATGATAAAGGCTGTTGGCTTGAGTAAATTTAACCGCCTTGCTGACAAAAGATGATAGGTGGCTGGTGTTGAAGGGCAATTTACTGAGATGACGTCCATGCGTGTGAGCATTTGGTCAAGATTTTCCCAATAGGTTGCGTCTAATTCTTTTTCGATTTCTTGAGCGATTGGGCGGCGGTTATGATAATTAATTTTAAAGCCAAAGGCTTTGGCGCGCCTTGCAACCGCTTGTCCTATGCGGCCCATACCAATAATACCCAGCGCTTTTCCGTTTAGTCTGTGGCCAAGCATCCATGTTGGCGACCAGCCACCCCATTTATTCGCAGGATCATTCAAAAAGATAGCGCCTTCGAGCAGACGACGAGGAACAGCTAACATTAACGCCATTGTCATATCTGCAGTGTCTTCAGTGAGGACACCTGGTGTATTGGTGACGATGATGTTCGCAGCTTTAGCGGCATCAAGGTCAATATTATCAACACCGGCACCAAAATTTGCGATTAATTTTAAATTACTGCTCGCATGGCTGATAATATCTGCTGTGATTTTGTCTGTTACTGTTGGTACCAGAATATCTGCCGCTGCAACCGCTTCAGCCAATTCTTTTTCTGAAAGAGGTTGGTCTGTTGGGTTCAGGCGAACATTAAACAGTTCAGCCATTCGGCTCTCAATGCTATCTGGCAATTTGCGGGTAACAATGACAAGTGGATCTTTATTCATGGTTTCCCCCCTTATTTTATCTTTTATATATTATCTATGTTGTAACAAATGGAACTGATTTGGGGAAAGGCATTTTCTCACCATTTATTGATTTGCAAAGAAAATTATAAATGGTTTTCAAATGTCACTTTAAATTTACATCCTAAGTTCAGGCCCTATTGTCCTATTAAGGTCATAGTTATATTATTAGTTTAGTGCTTGTTATGGCCTTTCGTTGCCCACTTAGCAACCGGCCTGATATGATGCACTGCTTTACTATTTTACTCAATCATTTAACTCGATTTTATTTGCATTTTATGACCCGTCTCACAGCATATTTCTTTTTATTGTTTCTCATTTTACCTCTCTCTTCTGCACACGCCTTAGAGAGAACCATTGGTCCGAGTGGGGAAGCTGTGCCACGTTTTGCGAGTTTAAAATCTGATTTGGTGAATGTGCGACGAGGGCCAGGGCGAAATCACAAGATTTTATGGGTTTTTAAAAAACTTGGTTTGCCTGTGAAAATCGTCTCTGAATATGAAGAGTGGCGTGAAATTGAAGATCAAACCGGTGCCAAGGGCTGGGTCTTTCATAGCTTATTATCCCGCCGGCGCACTGGTGTGACCCTTAATCCAAAAGATCAGGGGCTTAAGTATTTTTCTCTTCTAGAAAGTTCATCTAAGAACAGCAAATCTCTTGCTAAAATTGGCAAAGGCGTGATTGTGCACATCATCACTTGCACTGGTGATTGGTGCCATGTGGCTGTGAATAAAAAAATTAAAGGCTGGCTGAGCCAAGACCATCTTTGGGGATTATTTCAGCAAGAGCCGATTAAAAAATAGATTTTTAATTGGTTTGTTTTTTCTCACGGCTATTTCAAGCGCTAAAAGCACTTGAGCCTACGAGGTGCGGCGTTTTTGTTTGCGCTTTAGGTTGCCCAGAAACAACCGCGCTTGCGCTGGGCTACGCTGGCGCTTCGTCATGTCCTATTGCCCTAGTCCGGTTGCTGGTAGGGCACAGGAGGCCGCAAAAAAAGGGCCGGACTCCGTATTCGTGTGTTTAGTTCTATCATTGTTTCAGCAGATACCCACTCACTTTCTTAGTGCTTCTTCAGTTGCCCATTTGCAACCGCACTGTACGGATCTTGCCCCGGTTTGAGCTGGTGCTTCGGTTGCCTACTTTCCTAAGTGCTCCTTCAGTTGCCTACCAGCAACCGTCGCAGCAACCGCACTGTTGTCATGCTCTTCATTGCCTAGCACACCATGTATTTCTTTTTGGAAGAATAACTTAGATATTCGCGTTTAAGCTTTTTTTGGCGAGGTTAATTTCTCTATTTAAAACTGAGGCAAATTCGCGGCGCTCATCGTCTGACAAGAAGTTTCCGAAATTTAAAACTTTTCCATGAGAAACAAGCTGCATTTTCGTGGCACCACTTGAATGTTCCTTAATGCCGACTTTGACCCAAAAGGGATTATATTCAAAGGACTGGCTGCGCCCAGATGGATAAACCCGCTCTAATATTAATACATTCGGCGTCAGGCTAATGGTTTCAAAGATCTTTAAATCATTATAATTTTTTCTGAAGGCAAGGTAGATCAATAATACATCAAGCCCCATAAACCCCATAACAGGCCAGGCACCTGCTAGTGTAAAAACGAGGCCAGTTATAAAACAAACAGCAGAAATACAAACCATGAAAATGATAAAGCCTTTTGGGCTTAATGAGCGGTTTGGCGTTAACATTGCTGAAAACTCATGAGATGTCGCTTTCGAGTTCTCTTCATTGTTCTTCTCTGAAGAGTTCGGGGAAAGTTGGTTATCTCGCTCGTCTGGTCTTGTAAAATCGCTCATAATGTTCAGTATATTCAGAGTTTGCAATCTGGCAAGTCTTGAGACATTCAAAATTTTACACGGCAAAAGATGACCATTAAAAAATTAACCAAACAAAAAATTGAAACGATGTTTGAACGGCTTTCTTCTGCCATGCCAGAACCTGAGACCGAGCTTCAATATACCAATGACTATACTTTGGTTGTTGCCGTTGCGCTTTCGGCTCAAGCAACCGATGTTGGAGTGAACAAAGCCACAAAAGAGCTTTTTAAAATTGCGGATTCGCCAGAAAAAATGGTGGCTTTGGGAGAAGAAAAACTTATTGATCATATTAAAACCATTGGGCTTTATCGGAACAAGGCCAAAAATGTTATCGCTCTTTCCAAGATGTTGTTGGATGAGTTTGATGGAAAGGTTCCTCAATCTCGAGAGAAACTTGAAAAATTGCCTGGTGTTGGGCGAAAAACAGCTAATGTAGTGATGAATGTGGCGTTTGGTCAGCCAACTATTGCGGTTGATACGCATATTTTTCGGGTTTCTAATCGCACTGGTTTGGCGCCAGGTAAAAATGTTCTTGAAGTTGAACTCGCTTTGGAAAAACGCGTTCCTAAAGATTATCTCCTTCACGCTCACCATTGGTTGATATTGCATGGTCGTTATATTTGCAAAGCTCGCAAACCGAGTTGTGTGCGCTGTGAAATAGCGGATGTGTGTAATTTTGATGAAAAAGTCGTTAGTTAGTGGATCAAACCTGTAGCCTCATAACTCATCTTTCGTCCTGCCTTAAAACGATAAATTCAGTGCCACTTTATTTGTTTCCCCTCTCTTAGGTTGTACCGGACTTTCTAGGCTTGACTTATCTCGGCCTGTCTGGCCTATAACATATGAAATTTATTGATATTTTTAATCTGAAATGAGCATTTGGCTCAGTGACGGGGTAACATGTCTGATATTGATGTACTTGGAATTGGCAATGCTATTGTTGATATTATTGCCAAATGTGATGACAAAGTTCTTGAAGATTTAGATTTGCCAAAAGGGCATATGCAGCTTATCTCAGCTGAAGAGGCTGATCGTCTTTATGATGCGATGGGACCTGCGGTGGAGATTTCTGGCGGGTCTGCCGCCAATACTTGTGCTGGCATTGGTGCTTTTGGGGGCAAAACCGGCTTTATCGGCGTTGTGGATGATGATCAATTCGGTAAAGTTTTTGCTCATGATCTGAATGCTATCGGTGTTAAATTTGATACCCCCTTTAATCAGGGCACGACACCAACAGCGCGCTGCCTTGTTTTTGTAACACCTGATGGTGAGCGCACAATGAATACCTATCTTGGTGCTTGTGTTGAATTAGGACCGGAAGAGATTTCTGAAAAACAAGTTCAATCAGCCAAAATCACTTATTTAGAGGGTTATTTGTTTGACCCGCCACGAGCGAAAGAAGCGTTTTTTAAGGCGGCTGAAATTGCTGACAAAGCTGGCCAACGTGTTGCTCTTTCACTCTCTGACGGGTTCTGTGTTGATCGTCATCGTGATGATTTTCTCAAGTTCATTAAAAGCCATGTTGACATTCTTTTTGCAAATGAAGATGAAATTAAAGCGCTTTATCAAACAGAGGATTTTGCAAATGCGGCTGATCAAGTCCGGCATGATGTGGAACTGGCGGCATTAACACAAGGTGCTAAAGGCTCAATGATTTTACATGGAAATGCCACAATGGCAGCGCCTAGTATTGCTGTAGAAAGTGTTGTGGATACGACCGGCGCGGGTGACCTTTATGCAGCTGGATTTCTTTATGGCTTCACTCAAGGTAAAGCTTTAGATATTTGCGGCTCTCTTGGTGCCGTTGCTGCGAGTGAGATTATCTCTCACATTGGAGCGCGGCCAGAAGCTGATTTGGTTGAACTCGCCAAAGCAAATGAATTGCTATAGGTGATTTAAATTTTTGAAATGTGGTCGTTATGCGTAAAGTGGTTTCATTTGTTTTTTCTTTTGGTACCTTAATTTTAATTTGCTTAACACTCATTTCTTTTAGTGATTATCAAAGTCAGACATTTGATATTTTCGATCATTTAAGATTGCATTATTTCATTTGTGCTGGCTTTGCTATTTTTATCTTTTTATGGCTTAGAAAAACTATTTGGTTGGTTCTTGCACTCTTCGTTCTGCTTTCAAATGGAACTATTCTTTATTCAAGTCAGTTACTCACTCTTGAAGAAACTGAGATAAATCAAAGTACGAAGGTCATTAAACTACTTAATTTCAATGCATATTATAAAAATAAAAACGCAAAGAAATTAATTGACTACATCAATAAAGAAAAGCCTGATGTTATTGTTCTTGAAGAGTTTAGGGGGATAACTCAAGAGACTGTTTTTTTATTAAAATCACAATACCCATATTCTGGACCTTTCGATGAGATTACAAGGCGCCCTAATTATATTTACATTTTTTCTAAGATCCCCTTTGAGTTCAAAACACTCAAACATCGTGAAATTGGAGATAAAAACCCTCCTATGGTTCACGGAAAACTTAAACTTGGTAGTACAAAGATAGATTTAATTGCTGTTCATTTATATAAACCATTTAATGCTCAAATTAAATCCGATGCTTTAAACTGGTTATCGGATTATCTCAAACCACTTACCAACCCTATTTTACTCGTAGGTGATTTTAATTTAACGCCCTGGTCTGATGCTCTTATGAAGTTTTCTTCTTCAAACCAATTAAAGAAATTTGGAACTTTCGAACGCTCTTGGCCCTCTCAAACAGCGATTATTTATATACCCTTCGCTCAGTTTTTGATTGACCATGTTTTTGTTCGAGATGGGGCACTTTGGAAAATCAACAAGCATAGGTTTGAGGCCGGCCCCTCAATTGGCTCTGATCATTTGCCAATGATTAGTGAATTTTCAATCGAGAAAAAATAATAACTATAATTTACGTAACATCACTTCTTCAACCGAATGATCTTTGGCTTTCATCAAAATCAAATCTGCTCTTTGGCGGGTTGGTAGGATATTTTCTTCCAAGTTTTTTAAGTTGATGCTTTGCCAAATTCCTGTGGCTGTATTCACCACTTCGTCTTCGTTCAATAGCGAGTATTTGTGAAAATATGAGGCTGGATCACGAAAAGCTGTGGCCCTTAAGCGCCAAAATCTTTGCACATACCAATCTTGAATATGGTCCGTATCTGCATCGATATAAATTGAGAAATCAAAGAAATCTGAGACAAAGGGAATACCACTACCATTCTTAGGTAATCTTGCGGGTTGTAAAACGTTTAACCCTTCAACAATCAGAATATCTGGTCTGTCGATAACAATTTCCTGGTCATCTAAAATATCATAGGCAAAATGCGAATAAACTGGTGCCTTCACTCTTGGCTTACCGGCTTTTACATCAGCTAAAAAGGATAATAGTTTTTTAGAATCAAAACTTTCAGGAAAGCCTTTACGATCCATAATATTTCGATCTTCTAAAACCTTATTGGGCAGTAAAAAGCCATCTGTTGATATAAGGTCTACCATTGGGTGGTCCGGCCATCTTGCCAAAAGTGCTTTCATGACACGAGCTGTTGTGCTTTTACCGCTGGCGACTGAACCTGCAATACCAATAATAAACGGCATTTTTTGCTGTTTTTGCCCCAGGAACCTGTTTGTGACCATGTGTAATTCTTGGGAAGCAGACACATACAGACTTAATAGTCGTGAGAGCGGTAAGTAAATTTCTTCAACTTCTGTGGTTGATAGACGCTCTGATAAACCACCTAAACGCTCCACATCCTCTGGACTTAACGTCATTGGTGTATCGCGGCGTTGTTCCGCCCATTCATCGCGATGCATTTTTAAATAAGGAGATTTATCTAATTCAACTGGTTCTTTCATGCGGCTTAGTCTTTTTATTTGTTATTGGTTGCGCTGGGCTTTTTCCTCATGGCCTGATAACCCCATGCGCGATGCTAAAATGTCTTCAATCTCAGTAAATGCAATATTTTTCTCTTCCAACAAAACTAATAGATGATAGAGCAAGTCAGCTGTTTCTTCTCTAAAAGCTTGATCATCTTCGCTTACAGCTGCAATTACAGCCTCGACAGCTTCCTCGCCCATTTTCTTCGCGCATTTACCAGTGCCAGCTTCTATTAATGATTTAGTATAAGATTTTTCAGCCGTTGAACTGCGACGTTCTTTGATGATCTCGCGAAGCTGTTCTATTGTTGTTGTCATTTATAATGCTCCTTTAGTTGCCCACTAGGCAACCGTCGCTGTTACTTACAGAATTCAGAACTAAAAAATATATAAGGCTTCAAATGCCCACTTTTTTATTGGCCTTTAGGTTGCCCACTTGCAACCGGCCTAAATCCCATCAAGGCGCATGTTGATGCCTTTTTCTGCCATATAACTCTTTGCTTCACCTATTGTATAGTCCCCAAAGTGAAAAATCGAAGCTGCCAATACTGCACTGGCTCCTCCCTCAGTTACCCCTTCAACCAAATGATCAAGATCACCGACACCACCAGAAGCTATAACCGGTACAGAAACTGCATCTGAAATTGCTTTGGTGAGAGGTAAATTAAAGCCTTGGCGAGTGCCGTCTCTATCCATAGATGTGAGGAGAATCTCACCAGCGCCTCTTGCGACCATGTCTTTTGCAAACTCAACCGCATCAATGCCCGTTGGCTCCCTGCCGCCATGTGTGAAAATCTCCCAGCGCAATGGTTCGCCTTCTTTTGAAACCGTTTTTGCGTCAATCGCAATCACAATGCACTGCGCACCAAATTTTTCAGATGCAGCATTTACAAAATCACGATTATGAACAGCAGCTGTATTAATGGAGACTTTATCTGCGCCCGCTTCAAGTAAGCGCCTAACATCAGCGACTTCACGAACACCACCACCCACTGTTAAGGGCATAAAGCAATTTTCTGCTGTTCTTTGAACAACATCTAAAATCGTGCCGCGGTTATCTGATGAAGCCGTAATATCTAAAAAGCAAAGCTCATCAGCGCCAGCTGCATCATAAGCTTTGGCAGCTTCAACTGGATCACCAGCATCAATGAGATCAACGAAGTTTACCCCTTTAACAACGCGGCCGTCCTTCACGTCTAAACAGGGGATCACTCTAATTTTTAGCATATCAATTTTCCATAATTACTGTGTGCGGCCGCCGGTTTTTTCGTTTGCCTGTCCTCGCTGGCGCTGCGGGCAAGGCGGGCAGTCTTTTACGTCCAGATAAGGGATCACCCTAATTTTTAGCATTTTTTAGTGCTCCTTCAGTTGGTTTTTTGCGCTTCAGATACCCACAAAGCATCCGCGCAGGACAACCTTCGCTGTTACCTACCTAATTCGGAGATATAACTTTTGCACTCTTTATCAAACAAAGGGCTGGTTTTGACAAGCAAAACCAGCCCTTAAAGACAATCTCTTTTTCTTTTTTTTTAACTCTTAGCTTTTTACGTTCTTTTCTTTGTACTTGTTACAATATGCGCCTGATTTTCAAGGGTTTTATGAACAGGGCATCGATCTGCTATTGAGAGTAGCTTTTGCTCCAATTCTGCATCTCTTAAGCCTTTTATTTCGATGCGGCGTTCAAATTGGTCAATTTTACCCTTGTTGCTTTGTTCGCATTCACTGCAATCTTCCATGTGAATTTTGCTATATTCTACTTCCACATTGATCTGTCCTATCTCTATATTTTTCAAGCTTGCATAATTTCTCAGCGTCATATTGGTGCAAGCCCCCAGCGCTGCAGCGAGTAAATTATAAGGGGTTGGCCCTGTTTCTGTGCCGCCATAAGATTTTGGTTCATCTGCCATAAATCCATGCGGCCCAGCTTGCACCCAATTTTGAAATTTACTTGCGCCGGTTTCTGAAACTCTTACATGGCCTTCCCATTTTTGTGTTTTATCTTCTGGCCGAGGTAAATAACGGCTGGCCCATGTGTTAATATTTGCGGCGACATAAGCTGCGTCTTCAGGTTTGGTCAGTAAATGATCTGCTTCATCTAACGATACAAAGCTTTTTGGATGTTTAGCAGCAGCAAAAATACGACCTGCATTTTCAATTCCAACCATATCATCTGTTGGTGAATGCATGATCAAAAATGCTTTTCTTACATCGCCCAGTCCTTCGGTTACTTTTTGTGCTCTTAAGTCATCGAGAAATTGCTTGCCGATGGTGAGTTCTCTGCCGCCTAGTTTTACTTTGGCTGAACCGTTGGTTTCAATCTCTTCAACATGGTCTGCAAAATTATGGATCACATGATCGGCATCGGCTGGTGCTGCGATAGAGATAACCACTTTGGCGCTATCAATATGTTTCGCAGCAGAGAGAACAGCCGCGCCTCCTAATGAATGACCGATTAGCATAGAGGGTGCTTCTAATTCATCTTCCATAAAATTAGACGCTGAGATGAGATCTTGTACATTTGAAAGAAAGTTTGTTTCGCCAAAATCTCCCCCACTTGAACCAAGGCCTGTGAAATCAAAGCGAAGGACTGCTATGCCATGACTTGCTAAAGCTTCGCAGATTGTGCGCGAGCCAATGAATTCTTTTGTGCAGGTAAAACAATGGGCATATAAAGCATAGGTTCGGATGGGACCAATGGGTTTGTCTAATTTGCCGGCGATTTTTTCTCCGGTGCTTCCTATGAATTCGACGCGTTCTGTGGTGGTTTTTAGCATTTGGCAGCCCTCACGATTGTTTATTTTTTAAACAGCATAGCTTTGAATAACGCTCACTAAAATGAAAATTTTTGTTATGGATTGTGAAGTTGTTCTTCTTTTCGATTTTATTTTACGTCATGATGATTTGTAAGTTTCAAACTGGGGATGAACCGAATGGCTAAAAAGCAAAGTGATGATGAGATTTTAAAGGGTTTGAAAACACGCAAGATTTCATTACCTGCCTTGCGCAAGTTTGCGAACAGTATCAAAAAAGCTGCAGAGAAAAAATCAGCGCCTGAACTTTTGCAAAGTCAAAAATTTAATCTCAAAGTTTTTGAAACGCAGCTGCAATCATTAGAGGATGCGATGGAAGGGGAGCTCATTACATCTGATAGCTTCCTATCACTCCCAGCGCATCAACAAAAGAAGATTTTAACGCGGCTTGAAAATATCAAAAAACGCGCTGAGAAAAAATTACCCTTTACTAAAGAACAGGCCGTTAAATTCGATAGCCAGCCCTTTACCTGCCTCAGTGATTTTGAAAAGTGCCGTAAGTTAAAATCTGTTACGCCTTTTTGGTGCCATTTTGCCTTTTATGTCTGCGTATTGCGCAGCATGGTGCCGTTTATGAAATAAAATTTTTTAGTAGCGCTTCAGTTGCCCACAAAGCAACCGCGGTTTATTTTCTCTCTCACGGCTATTCCATGAGCAAAGCTCATGGGCCTTTTTTTTTCTTTGTGCTTTAGGTTGCCCACAAGCAACCGCACTGTGCGGCGCTTTTTACGATCAGTTTATCCGTGCTCGCTTTTTATAGGTGCTTTAGATTTCCCAAAAGAAAACCGCACTAGCTCCGTTCGGGCTGATCTTGAGCGCCGGACGCCCCTGGCGTCATATCCCATTGCCCGAGAAAAGGGCAATGCTCCTTCTTCGTAAAGCAAGCTTATTATTTTTAGATACTCAAAAATCACCTACAGTGCCCAGTAAGGTTTGGAACTAGTTTTTTTGCTTTTTCCATATCGTTATTTTGTAAACGAGTTTGCAAGGAAAATAGTTTTTGAGGTTCATAAGACACTTGATCTTGTATGTATGTTTTGCTCAACCGCGTTTTTACATTTTTATAAAGGTTCGTTTTAACTGACATTGATTGGGCAATCGCATCTAAAAAATAAGCCTCAGTTTCAGTAAAAACTCTTGAATAACTCATCATGTCGAGTTCGTTTATATCCCTCATTGCCAGTCTATCTTTTTTGCAAGTGGCTAGAGATATGAGATCTATCATTGCCTTTTTATAATTTTTTGAAAGTGCTTGATCTTCAAACTTAATCTTTTTTTTATTTTTAGTTTTCTTTTCTTCCTCTAACAAAATGTAAGGGAAATCCACATAAGGAGCAGTTAAGTTCACATTTGCTCGTTTACTTGTTTCAATTATCACGTTTAGCTTTTTCCAAATTTGACACCGTTTGTAAGAAGGTGAGTGATGAGGGATAATTGTTCGCTCAAAGTTAAGACGTATTGGCTCTTTAAAAAAGATGACTGCAAGTTTTGGGTGAGCTTTAATGAAACCAGTTTGGATGGCTGTTAAAACTTTTTGGCAGCGACCTTCTCGCTCCCATTTTTTTTGGTCTTTGGTTCGCTCTAAAGTATTTATTGACTTAAAGTAGGGAGCCCAAGGTGATGTTTTGTCTAACCAGTTTCCTTTTTGCCCTTGAGTTGATTTTGCAAAGGTTTGAAATTCCTTTTTAAAGTCTCGAGCGCTTTGATTGGCTTGTCCATGACTTATGTTAGAGAAACTAAAACATAGGCTTAGACATAAGATTGTTATTGCCTTTGCTGCACTGTTAAAATTAAACAATAAATCAATCCCCGCACTAGAGCATTCTTATTCGTACAGTAAGTATACAGTATTTTTTGTGATTGAATATTATGCTTTTAGAACAGCTAAGGCTTCGGCAGGGTCGAGACGGCCGTCATAGAGGGCGCGGCCAGAGATGGCGCCTTCTAGAATGGCATTTTCTGGTTTTTTTAGTTCATGAATGTCATCAATAGATGCTAGGCCACCTGAGGCAATCACAGGGATAGACACCGCTTTGGCAAGCTCTACTGTTGATGTCATATTAAGCCCCGCTAAAATACCGTCTCTTGAAATGTCAGTATAAATAATCGCAGCAACGCCCGCATTTTCAAATTTTTTCGCCAGCTCAATCACGCTTAATTCAGAAACTTCAGCCCAGCCTTCAACGGCCACGAAGCCATCTTTCGCGTCAATGCCAACAGCAATTTTTCCTGGAAATTTTTTACAGGCCTCAATCACGAGTTCCGGGTTTTTCACCGCTACGGTACCGAGGATGACGCGGCTAATCCCTTTTTCCAACCACATCTCGATGGTTTTTAAATCTCTGATGCCGCCACCTAATTGAGTAGGCATTTTTATTGCCGCCAAGATCTCATCAACCGCGCCGCCATTAACCGGCTCGCCAGCAAAGGCGCCGTTTAGGTCAACAATATGGAGATATTCAAAACCTTGATCTTCAAACTGCTTGGCTTGATCTGCCGGGCTCTCGTTAAACACCGTGGCCTGGTCCATCTCGCCTTTAATCAAGCGCACACAGTTTCCATCTTTAAGATCAATCGCAGGGAAGAGTATCATAGGCTAGCCTATTTATTAGGGGTTTATAGTTTTAAAGGCTTAGCTTTTAGCTGGGAATTATCAACATTTCAAATTCAATATGGATTTTTTGTTGTTTTACCGATATGTAGGCAGTTTATTTATGTGGATAACACCTACATAAACTGTTTAAAAAATATTATGTTGCTCGCACGACTCAGCGAATTCATGTAATCATTCAATTTGTTTTAAAAAAAAAGCGCCCTTCTCAAAGTTATCCGTCGAAAGAAATCAATGAGAAGAAGCGCAAATTTGGAAACCACTATCAAAGAGAAATATTCTTAGTTAGTGATTCGTCAATAGTACTTTTTTTTCGATTCTTCTTACAAGGAATCATTTCTCTTTTTCAACACATTTGAGAAAGAGATAGATGATCAAAAAATTTCTTATTATTTTAAAAGTAGGCCATTCTTCTAAAGAAAAGTCTTACCAGCTAGAAAATTTGAAAAACCAACTTCCCCAACCTTGTCGATTATTACTGACAGACCTTAATGATAAAATTGTTATTTTAACATGCTTTACTTCTAAGACGATTGAAGAAATTCATCATATGGTCTCAAAGTTTGCTAACCAATTCAGTGATTATTCTATTGTGCATTCCTTTGCTCATAAAAGTAAGCATAATTTTTCACCATTAGATATCGACAAACCTGCTAAAAGTGAACTAGCTGAGCGTTTTCTAGATAGAGAAAAAAGAAGATTCACAAATAGTGTTTTGGTTGAAAGGAAAAAGCGGAAAAAATATAAACAAAATCATGATCAAAAAATTAGAAAAACTAATTGATCTAACTCCAATTGAACTCATTTATAAAGGCGTCCATTGTAAGAAATTACTGATCAGCTTTAAGCCCAGAGTTTGTGACTTCTCTGGGTGGAACTGGGTGCCGATCATGTTGTCTCTTGCGATCATTGCCGTGATTTCGCCGCCATAGTTGGTTGTTGCCAAGATGTGCGCTGGGTTTTCTGGTGTGAAATGATAGCTATGGACAAAATAAGCATGCAAGCCATCTTCACCAGTTTTAATATCTTTTAAAATTGGATGAGTATTAGAGGGGCCTAAATTTGCTTCGTCAGCGTTAGCTGACGTAGCCCCGGTTGCTGGTGGGCAACTGAAGGGGCGTACAGAGAGCGTGTTCCAGCCCATGTGGGGGATTTTTAAGGATTTGTCATTTGGCTCGATGGCTTCTACCAAACCTGGTATCCAATTCAGGCCTTTTGAGACTTTATATTCATGGCCTTCTGTGCTCATTAATTGCATACCAACGCAAATACCGAAAAAGGGTTGGCCCTTTTTAATCACGGCTTCTTCAAGCGCGTCTCTCAATCCATCTATAGCTTCAAGGCCGCTCAAACAATCAGCATAAGCACCAACGCCTGGCAATACGATATGATCTGCATTGGCGATGTCTTCAGGTTTGTTGGTGAGTGTGATTGTTTTATTTAAATTGTTCTCGCTTGCTGCGCGTTCAAAAGATTTTAGTGCGGAGTGGAGATTGCCAGAGCCGTAGTCAATGATGACACAGGTCATGTCTCTAAGACCTCTTTATTATTATTTTCAATTGCAAGGGTTTCAATGTGTTGAACAGGTTCATCGGATTTAAGTGAGTGGAAATTAGATGAACGAAAATAGAGAGCTTCGCATTCATCTTTTGTTTTACCGTTCACAACCGAGATCAATCTAAAGCCGCTTCTTTCATAATGCAATCTCTCAATATCTCGAGCAAAAATTGCAAAGATAAAATTCGCGCCCCAAAGGAAAGCTGACATAGCTCCTTCATTAGCACCCAAAAGCTGAAGAACTAATGTTAAACCAATGACTACTAGAAAATAGCCCAGAGTTTCAAGCCACATGCCTTTTATGAGCAACCAAAAGGGGCCAAACAACGCCGCCCAAATGGAAAACCCTTCTTTGATAAAGTGATAATCCATCGCGCGCTCTTCAAATGAGCGGTTATCTTCCATAGGTGCATAAATTGTATAGGTTTTCATAATTTTACTCACGGGCTATTCCGCTGCGAAGCAGCGGGCCCTCCGATGGGCGCCGCAACGCGACGGGCTACGCTGGCGCTTCGCCATGTCCTAACGCCGAAGTGGCGTTACTCCTTCTTCGGAAAGCTTACTTAAGTGTTTTTCACTCTCTACATATAGAAAGTAAGTAAGGAATTTCCTTGATTACTCTCAGTTTAAATTTCGGATGCTCGCTTTTTTAGTGCGGCTTCAGTTTCACACCAGAAACCGCCGCAAGCAACCGCGTTTTTTTGCTGCGCTTTAGGTTGCCCACCTGCAATCGCGCTATAGCGTTCCTTTCGTTGAAGGTATTCTATCTTTTTGAGCTTCGTCAATAGTCAGCGCCACGCGCAAAGCTCTTGCTAGCGCTTTGAAGCTGCTTTCTGCGATATGGTGGTTATTTTCGCCATATAGGTTCGTTACGTGCAGTGTGATACCTGCATGTTGGTGAAAGGCTTGGAACCACTCTCTGAAGAGTTCTGTGTCCATATCACCGATTTTGTCTTTGCTAAATTCAACTTGCCATACCAAAAACGGGCGGCCAGAAATATCTAGCGCCACGCGGGTGAGTGTTTCATCCATTGGTAAATCACACGAACCATAGCGTGTGATGCCTATTTTATCGCCCAGCGCTTTCGTGAAAGCTTGGCCCATGGCAATGCCGCAATCTTCAACTGTATGGTGTTGATCGATGTGTAAATCGCCTTTGCAGAGCAAGGTGATATCCATTAAGGAGTGACGTGCCAATTGTTCCAGCATATGATCAAAGAAGCCAACGCCGGTTTCAATGTCATATTGACCGGTGCCATCCAAATTAATGGTGGTTTTTATCTCTGTTTCGTTGGTTTTACGCTCTATCGTTGCTGATCGCATTTCGCTCTTCTCCGCATTTATATATCAGCTACATATCATAGCTATTGTTCTTCTGTCTTTCAGATAGTGCATTAAATTTGGTAAATAATTAATTTTTAGGCATTTTCAGCTGTTGCTAGGGCTTAAACTTTCATTTAAATACCCTAAATCTAAGTCATCTCTATGGATTTTTTTAGATCATTTATCCTTGCAAGTCCTTGACCTTGCCGTATTTCCATCCAATATCTAAAAACAAACCCTATACAGTGTTTAATTGAAAGAGACCTTTTATGTCCGACAAGAATAATGACCCAACAGGCTGGCGCGGTACCACCATTGTCACCGTGCGCAAGGGTGATAAAGTTGTGATTGCTGGTGATGGCCAAGTTAGCCTTGGTGCGACCGTTATTAAAGGCAATGCCAGAAAAGTGCGGCCCCTTGGCAATGGCTCTGTTATCGCCGGGTTTGCTGGTGCAACGGCTGATGCGTTTACTCTTTTTGAGCGACTTGAAGCAAAATTAGAGCAATATCCAGGGCAGCTTATGCGGGCGGCCGTTGAAATGGCTAAAGACTGGCGCACAGATCGGTATTTACGCCGCCTCGAGGCCATGATGATTGTGGCAGATAAATCTACCACGCTTGTTCTCACCGGCACAGGAGATGTGCTTGAGCCTGAACAAGGCATGATGGGCATTGGTTCTGGTGGAAATTATGCCTTGTCAGCAGCGAGAGCGCTTGCAGATCAAGATTTAAGTGCTGAAGATATTGCGCGCCGCGCTATGAAGATTGCATGTGATATTTGTGTTTATACCAATGATAATGTGATTTTGGAGAGCCTCGATGCTGAATGAAGCTCAATTGGCGAAAGCTGTTCAAGATGGCATCATAACTGATGCTCAATTGAAAGAATTAAAGAAGCTAGCGTCTTCTGAAGCATTATCGCCCTCACAAGGGCAAACTGTAGAAGATGAGGCACCACGGTTTTTTCGCTCTTTTAATGATATTTTCATTGGCATGGGTGTTGCTATTTTAGGCTTTGCATTGAATTACGCAACTGCCCTTTTAGGAACCGATAGTTTAATGAAATTCGCGGCCCCTGCCGCAGCTGTTTTTATTTTCTGGATGCTGGGTGAATGGCTCACAGCTTACAAACGCATTAATTTCCCAAGTATCATCATTGCTATTTTCTTTGCGTTTTTTGTTACTTACAGTTTAATTGCTGGTTATGAGAATTTATTTTTAGAAAATCCGAGTAAAGCAACACCGCTTGGCGTGGTTTCTATTTGCGGCCTTGGCGCTATTGCGATGGGCGCGTTTTTCTTGAGGTTTAAATTGCCTTTTGCGGTCTTGTTATTCGCAGCTTCAATTGCAGCCTTCTTCCTGGCAGCTGTGATGGCATTTGTAGGTAAAGATATAGTCACACCTTATTTGCGCTGGGTGGTTTTAGCGATTGGTCTTTCAGTTTTTGCTGCGGCTATGTGGTTTGATACGAAAGATCCAAATCGTACGAAACGAACCAGCGACCAGGGGTTTTGGTTGCATCTCTTAGCGGCGCCCATCATCACTCATTCCGTTTTGTGGACGAGCTTACAACCGCTGATTTCAGCCAATAATGCCTCGACTGAAACCAATGCGAATTTAATGGTTATTATCGTTCTTTCCATGTTTGTGCTGTTCTCTATAGTCGCCTTAATCATTGACCGCCGGGCGCTTCTTATTTCCTCACTTGGTTATGCCGCTGCTGCTCTTGGCTATATCATTTATAAATTTGATTTAGAGGGCAATGCCGCTTTAATCATCACTATGATCTTAATTGCTGGGCTCATACTCTCGCTTGGAACTGGCTGGTATAGTTTAAGAAAAACTGTTTTTAAACTTTTACCACCTTTGAAAATATTTGAAAAACTCCCTCCTGTTACCACTTAAAGGACGCGTTTAGATTTACTCATGACGAATTCGAAAAATTATTTACCAAAAGAAATTGTTTCTGAACTTGATCGCCACATTATCGGCCAAGCGGCTGCAAAGCGTGCCGTTGCCATTGCGCTTCGCAATCGCTGGAGACGCAAGCAACTTGATGATGAAATGCGTGAAGAGGTTCTTCCTAAAAACATCCTCATGATTGGACCAACTGGTGTTGGTAAAACCGAGATTTCTCGCCGCCTGGCCAAACTTGCGAACGCCCCTTTCATCAAAGTTGAAGCCACTAAGTTTACTGAAGTTGGTTATGTTGGGCGGGATGTTGATCAGATCGTGCGCGATTTGGTTGAAGCTGGCATTAGTATAGTGCGTGATGAAAAGCGTGCTGAAGTGAAAGCCAAAGCGCACATTAACGCAGAAGAGCGTGTGCTTGATGCCTTGGTTGGTGAAGATGCAAAGCCAGATACGCGTGACAATTTCCGCCGGAAACTGCGCGATGGTCAATTAGACGAGAAAGAAATTGATATTCAAATAGCTGATACCGGCTCTGGTGGCATGCCTCATTTTGATATTCCTGGTATGCCTGGCGCGCAAATGGGTATGATCAATCTTTCTGATATGCTTGGTAAAGCCTTTCAAGGGCAAACGAAGACCAAACGAACGACCGTGCGAGATTCATACCAACTTCTCATTGCCGAAGAATCTGACAAATTGATTGATGATGAATCCATTGCGCAAGAAGCAATTGATCTTGTTGAAAATGATGGCATCGTTTTCCTTGATGAGGTTGATAAAATCTGTGCGCGTCAAGAACGCGGCGGTGATGTGTCTCGTGAAGGAGTGCAGCGTGATCTGCTTCCCCTTATTGAAGGGACGACGGTTTCAACCAAATATGGGCCTGTGAAATCTGACCATATTCTCTTTATCGCTTCTGGTGCGTTTCATGTTTCAAAACCATCTGACCTATTGCCAGAACTTCAAGGCCGTTTGCCCATTCGTGTGGAACTTAGAGCACTTGAACGCAATGATTTCAGACGGATTTTAACTGAACCAAAGGCCAGCCTCATCAAGCAATATACTGCGCTGATGAAAACAGAAGGGCTTAATTTAGAGTTCACTGATGATGCGATTGATGCACTGGCTGACATTGCTGTGGCTGTGAATGCCAATGTTGAGAACATTGGTGCTCGCCGTTTGATGACTGTTATGGAGCGCGTGCTTGATGAGCTGAGTTTTAATGCCTCTGACATGGATGGTGACACAGTGACCATTGATGGTGACTTTGTTCAAAAGAACATTGGTGATTTGGCTAAAAACACTGATTTGTCGAAATTTATACTCTAGTCGGGCTCACGGGCGATGGGCACGAAGTGCCCGCCCTACGTTGGGCAGCGCTAGGCGCTGACGGTGCTGCGCACCTACGTTTTTTGTCTTCAGCAGGTTTTATAGTTTTAGAGTAGCAAGCAGCTAGCTTAGTTAAGCTCCCCAAGCCCTAAAGCGGGCTTGGCTCCTTCTTCGTATGAGCCCTTTCGTCTTAAATTATTTAAGAAACCTGCACAAGGCTTAGCTTATGTAGAGCGGCGATGTAGTTGTCTAGGCTGTGGTCGTCTACGTTGAGGTATTGGCCTTTCATTTGGATTGGGCTTTTTTCTTTTATTTCTTGGACCTTTTTGTATTTTTTTGTGATGTCCATTGGCCATTTATAGTCTACTGGCTTGTCGCGCAGTTTTGGGCGAATGAGTGAATTTCTTTTGGCTTTTAAGCCTTGTTTGAACTTTGTGATTGTTCTTAAAAGATTTTGAAATTCAGCGGGGCTCATTGAAGAGGGGCTGCCTGATTTTTGGAATGATGGTGTGATAGAAGCAGTGCCGCTCATATGAATGAGCTGACCAACTTCTTGCCAATCTCTAGCTCCTTTCCAGGGGAGTAGAACAATTGGGTCATCCTGATTAACAAAACGGAAGAAATTATCTGCATAGTTTTCTTCAACAAAGCTTTTCAACCCTTCAAAGCCGACACGCGGTTGGCCGAATGTGTGGATCGCTGAAATGGAATACTCTGATTTTAATTCAGCGGCTGCAATGGTCGCAATAGCACCGCCCAAGCTATGGCCTGTTAGCCAAAGTGATTTATTTCCCGCATTTGAATTGGCTAAAATCGCTTCTAGTTTTTCTTTGATATTTTCATAATGAGTGGTGAAGCCTTTGTGAACATTGCCATAGGGTTTAGACACCGTGCGGATGTCCATATTTCCAAGCCAATCTTCAAGATTGTTTTCTGTTCCTCTAAAAGCAACCAAAATCATTTGATCTGTTTGGGCAACAAACGCTTGCGTGCTGCCTGCGTTTAAAAATTCGCAACTTTTAAACCCCCAAACTGAAATGGCCGTGGTTTTTATGGTTGTTTCATTTTCATAAGCTAGCTTGCTGGCTTCAGCTAATGAAAGTGCTTGCTTGTAAGAGAAAGAGCTTGAAGCAAAATGATCAAGTGAAAATTTATCATGAGCTTTATTTGGTTGGTATGTGCCCTTTGATCTGGGAGATGAACTGCCTTTAGTTAAAATCTGATCTGTGACATTTAACATGATCTTTATACTCCACTCTTTTGATGCTCCTTCAGTTGCCTTTTTTGTGCTTCAGATGCCCAACAAGCATCCGCAAAAGCAACCGGAGTTTGTTTTCTCTCAAGGCTATTCCACTGCTATCGCAGTGGGCCTACGAGGTGCGGTGCAACGCACCGGGCTACGCTGGCGCTTCGCCATGTCCTGACGCCTTTTTTGCACTTCAGTTCCCCACTATGTAACCGTGTTGGCGTCACTCCTTCTTCATCTAGCTCGTTTTATTTTTAATTTCAGGCTAGATTTGAAGCGTAGAAACTCTCATTGCTTTTTCTATAGGCTATTGTTTTTTTGTTGTGAAGTCTGAATGAATAGGAAATGCTCAATCACATAATATTTAGTCAAATGCACTAGGAATTGCCTAAATTTGAGGCAGAATTGTAGGCTAAAATAGCGCTTAGAACTTGTTCGTTATTATTAGCCAACTTTGTTTCAGCTTCGTTTTTTAATTCTTCAGATTTGGTGGTTTGGCTTAGTAAGCTATTTTCTTCATCCCCGCCATTTAGATCGGCTTGTTTTTGTTTTGCCAATTCTGCTTGAGCTTCTGATCTGTTTTTCTGCGCTTCGGCTGCAACCTTTTTATCTTGGGCTGACGGTTCTTGCGGGGCTAACGCTGCTCTGATGACAATGTCCATTTTTTCAATGGTTGCTTTTGGATCATTTGGCACGGGGGCAGCATCAATTTGAACTTCCCCGCCAACGGCATATTGTTTGTTGTCAGGTCCTGTTTGAAACTCATAGGTTGGAGCGCTTGCGTAAGACCCACCAACCGCTGCGTGGGCTTGCTCGTGAGCACGCACTTCAGCGTCTCGTTTTTTTAATTCATCAACTTGTTTTTGTTCTTCTTCGGTTAGTTCTTGAGGATCTTCAGGCCCGCTTTTTTCAGCTGAGCCTGCTTCACTAACATCAGTTTTACCAGAGGCTTCTTTAAGTGATGTGAGGGGACTTGAATTTTGTTTTGCAAGCTCGTTAGGACGTGTGGAACCTGTTATTTCAGAATTTGGATTTCTATTGAGATTATTTTCTAAGCTTTCAGATTTGGTCACAGGAGTTACTGCGCTAGAAATGGTTTGTTCTCTAACGGTTGGGTTGCCGGGCTGACTTGCTAGCCGCTCAGTTTTATTTTGTTGCTCAGCCCCTTCATCACCATTTTTAAAATGAAACCCATTTTGTCCTGACAGATGAGGGGCTATGCCAAAGCCGCTTAAATGCATTGTGTAACTTACCAGAGGTTCATCTGATTTGACCTCAACAGACCTTTGTTTAGATCTTCTTTATAGCGCTTATATTTTCCGAGCCTTTTTTTAATGAGATCGGCTCGCACAATTTTAAAGTTGAATGAGTTCAATTATCGACTTTTGTGGTTAATTTTTTATCAAAATTAGAAAGTCATCACTCAAATGTGATGAGTTATTTTTGAAGGTTTCACTGCGCGTCTCAGCCTCACATAAAGAGCGCCTTCGCCCCCATGTTTGATATGGCTGGTGGTGTAACTCAAGACAATATCTGGCATATCATCTAGCCAATTTGGAACTGATCTCTTCAAAATACCAGGTTCTGGGGCGCCTAACTCGAACGACCTTTCACTTGATTTTCGCCTTTGACCTTTACCTGTGATGACCAAAACAGTTCTTTTATTATCCAGGTGAGCGCGCTTTAAAAATGTTTTTAAGGCTGTTTCTGCTTGAGCTTGCGTAAACCCGTGTAAATCAATGGCAGCGTCTATGGTTTGTTTACCAGAAGAAATGTTTCGCGCGTCTTTCTGGTTGAAGGTCTCAATTGATGGTTGAGATTTTTTATTTTGGTTTTGGTCCATAGCAGGGCTGTAAGCCGGCATGAATGGTCTGGGTTCACTCTTCTTTGCTTCAGATGCCCACAAAGCATCCGCACTTTTCGGTTTCAGCTGCCCACTAGCAACCGCCTTTCTTTTTGGCGCTTTAGATTGCCCACCAGCAACCGCGCTATCTGTAGAAATTACGGCATTTGGGTCATTAAGAAGGGCAGCGAAGTCTTCTCTTGTTGGTGTTGGGATTTGATTTTTCTTGGTATGGTTTTTTACAGATTTTTTCTTTTCAGGTTCTATTTCCTGGTTAACCTGGTCTTGGTTTTTTTGTTCAGACAAGAGAGCGGCAAATTCATCTGAATTTGTAGGTTGCTCACTCGCTTCATTTATAGTTTCGGAATTATCGATTGATTGTTTTTTTGAAAATGATTTTTCTTTTTTGCCACTTTTTTTTGAGCCAAGGCTAGACAATGTCCTTGTGACTTTTTCCCAGAGGGCGGCATCTTCAGAACTGAGGCCAGTATGATCATCTTTTTTCGACATGCATCAATTATATAAGATTAGAGATGAATGATAATTGCTTTTTTAGGTAATAATTAACGTGGCAGTAGAACAGTGAACTGGCCCTTATGTTTTGTGGCACCAGCTAACAGACCTGCTTTGTCTCCCGAGCCCCAATAAATATCACCACGCGCTGGGCCTTTAATGGCGGAGCCAACATCTTGAGCAATCATAAGATGATGAAAACCTGATTTACCGTGATGGCTTAAACTTCCAACATCCAACCAAATGGGTAGACCTAATTGATGATAGCTTCCATCAACTGCCAAACTTCTGCGCGGGCTTAAATTCACACCTTCAGCACCTAAGGGTCCATCAGCTGCTTGGGCATCATTAAGTTCTCGGAAGAAGATATAAGACTTATTATGCCACATGACCTTCTGACCTTCAGACTTATTCTCTCGCAACCATTGTTTCACAGCTTCTAGTTTTAGTTGTTCACCTCTAAATTTATAAGCGTGTTTTAAATGTTGACCAATTGAAGAATAAGGGTGACCATTTTTACCATCATAGCCAATTCGAATGTAAGAGCCATCATCCAGTGCGATGCGAGCCGAGCCTTGAATATGCATGAAGAAACTATCGACCTGATCTTTTAAAAACAAAAGTTCAAGGCCTTGATTATTTAAAGCGCCTTGCTCGATCATTTCTCTTGTTGGGAAAGGCTCCAATTTTTCTCCCTTTTTGCGCATAAATGTGAGTTGATGATTTTTAGCGGCGCGGTGCTTATCATTGATAAGAGATACCAAATCTGTTGGGCGTTTATAAACTGGGATATTATATTCAGCTGATCTTATTCTTGAGCCTTTAATTTCTGGCTCATAATAACCAGTGAGAAGAGACCTTGGTGTTAACACGCGGTAGGGCTGAAACTTACTTTCGAAAAATTGTTTTGCTTGGGTTTTATGAGTTGGCTTCAAGCGAACTGCTTCTTTGCATAATTTAAATCGTTTTAAATTAATTGAGGAGTGTGAGCGAAGCTGCCTGGTTAGAAAATATCTACAACTTTTCTGAAATGCGAAAAAAGCCGCTAAGTGATCATCCTGATGCCAACCTCGTAATGACTGAAACTTAACGGGTCTTAGCTTCATGGTTTTTCTTTTTACCTTTTTTTTGATGATTTGTTTTGAAGCTTTTTGCTCGTTAATTTCTGAACGTTTGTTTGGACTATAATCTGGATAGAAAAATAGTAGCGAGAAAAATCCAAGAATGAAGCCAGCTATTCCCCCCATGAGGTATCCTCTTTTTTTAAAACTAATGTTTTGCCTTAAATTATTTAAAAGAAGATGAAGCTGGCTTTTCTCCATGATTTTAAGATTCTGATTCGGTCGCGATCAATTTCCAGTTTGGATCGCGGCCATTCGCTGCCCGAGAGAAGGTCCAAATATCTGTGACCTTATCAATTTCTTTTTCATCACCTTCAATCACTTCACCTTCGGCGCCATAAACCGTTC
>JAEPQF010000047.1 GCA_017640685.1 Hyphomicrobiales bacterium | reverse complement strand
TCGTCATTTTTATAAAAAACGAAAAAGAAAAAGAAAAATAGTATAATTTAAAAATAGTCATGAAAATGTCTTGACGAACACGATTCCGCGAGCTACAAACGGCACTTCTCCAGTGCAGATATATCTGTTTGCACTAAAGAAATTCACTGATTTAAGTCAGTAATGCGGGGGTGTAGCTCAGTTGGTTAGAGCGCTGGCCTGTCACGCCAGAGGCCGCGGGTTCGAGTCCCGTCACTCCCGCCATTTTCTTAACTCTCACCTTTCAAAATAAAATCATCAATCAGTAGTGTTGACAGACAATGTGTTTCTCTCTCATTCTTTCAGGATGACTCTATCTAGAATTCTTAAATACCATCTTCAATCACCGCAAACAGTAAGATGTTTCGCGAAAGTGATACATTGTATTTATCTCGTTAATTTTATGACACTCTTTTGGGTTGCAGCTCCGGTTCAGGCAAGTGATGAGGTGCAAATGCCCTTGAATCAAATAAAAATGACTGAAGAAATCTCTCTTAAAAATAGGGAGCAAAGTCAAAAACCAAAACATTGCGTTCAAAAAATAGAGCTAAAGACTGAACATCTATTTATGAAAGACAATTGGCAACAAAGTGCAGAGATAGAAACCAAAGAAAAGTGGTCTAGAAGCGTTATAAAACGTTTTGGAACTGTTTATGGCAATTGGAAAACTGCTATAAACAAAAAATACGAATGTACAAGAATAGGGTTTGGCAATGACTCAGAAGGAAATATAGGCGCTTCAGTCATTTGTCTCATCGAAGCTGAGCCATGCGTAATCCTACTAGATAAATGAATTCCTGAAACACAGCAAGCTAAGACTAGAAAATTAATTTCAAATTTTCTTTATCGTTTCAAATTATATAAATATTGGGTCAAAAGACGATAAATTTTCATTCTTTCACTTGTACGAACCATAAAAATCTGCACATATGGCGCGAGTCAGTTAAAAAAATAAAAGACTTTGCTGTTTAAAGGAAAAAATGTCGCTGCGCGGTTTCGCCACTTGCTGAAAAAAATGCAATCTGCAAAATTTATATATCAATAAATTATAAATAATAAACGCAAGCTTGTGGTGCACATTCCAAGGGGTGATTGTCACTGGTAAATTAGTTAAACTTAAAAATTATGACATTGCATTTCTAATTTTTAAGAAACTGCTAACTGAACCGTTTTGAATATGAAAACGTTTTATATGTTAGCAAGCGAATAATGAAGCCAGACATTGTAAATTTGAAGGTGCAAAACCTCTTAATTAGTCTTACTATTCCTTGATCACAGCCACACACATGACAAGCAACATGATCTATTCATTTGCATGAGAATGAGGGCGATAATATGGATACAGTAGCCGCACAATATCTGCCAATAGCGATATTTATAGGGATAGCTGCTGTGATTGCACTAGCATTGATGGCCGCGCCATTTCTTCTAGCATACAAGCAGCCAGATAAAGAGAAACTCTCCCCTTATGAGTGCGGTTTTGAACCATTTGACGACGCAAGAATGAAGTTCGATGTGCGTTTTTATCTTGTCGCCATGCTTTTTATCATATTCGATCTTGAAGCCGTCTTCCTTTTCCCTTGGGCACTCACATTCAAAGAAATTGGCGACATCGGCTTCTGGGCAATGATGGTTTTCCTAGCTGAGCTGACCATTGGCCTAATTTACGCATGGAAAAAAGGAGCCCTCGAATGGGATTAATAACAAAGCCTCCATTTAACAATGAGATGAATTGGTCTCCTGAGATGGAACAAGGTTTGAGAGATGCCAATGGCCAAATCATGCGTGCTGATGACCCCTTTTTTAATGAGCTTTCAGGTAATTTAACCGATCAAGGTTTTGTCGTTGCAGCTTATGAAGATCTCATCCAATGGGCTAGAACAGGCTCTTTAATGTGGATGACATTTGGCCTGGCTTGTTGTGCTGTCGAAATGATGCAAGCCTCTATGCCGCGCTATGATGTTGAACGCTTTGGCTTTGCCCCAAGAGCGAGCCCGCGTCAGTCAGATGTCATTATTGTTGCTGGTACTCTAACCAACAAAATGGCACCAGCCATTCGTAAAGTTTATGACCAAATGCCAGAGCCGCGCTATGTGATTTCTATGGGCAGTTGCGCCAATGGTGGTGGATATTATCACTATTCTTATTCTGTCGTGCGTGGTTGTGACCGCGTGCTCCCCGTTGATGTTTATGTACCTGGTTGCCCACCAACAGCAGAAGCCTTGGTTTATGGCATTTTACTATTACAAAAGAAAATTCGCCGAACAGGCACAATCGAACGTTAAGTGAAAGAGCTTAACAAACTGAGATTTAAATAGATTTAAAAATTCAGATGTTTTTCTGAAATAAAAACAAAAAGACTTAAGATCATCAGATCTTTAAAGGAGATAATGTTGCAAAGCGGATTGCAGGATATTGGAGATTTTATCTGCTCTAAAATGGCCAGCAGTGTCAAAACGGCTACCGTTGAGCATGATGAACTAACTCTTTTTGTTAAGCGCGATGAGATCTTAAGCGTTTTAAAATTCTTGAGAGATGACCCACAATGTAAGTTTACCTGCATTATTGATCTGTGTGGTGTGGATTATCCTGCAAGAGAAAATCGCTTTGATGTCGTCTATCACTTGCTAAGTTTGAAACAAAACATTCGTGTTCGCGTGAAGCTTGAAACAGATGAAGATACTCCGGTGCCAAGCTGTGTTTCTGTTTATCCTGGCGCCCTTTGGTTAGAGCGCGAAGCATACGATATGTATGGCATAGCGTTTGATGGCCATCCTGATTTACGCCGCCTTCTTACTGATTACGGCTTTCAAGGCTATCCTTTACGCAAAGATTTTCCAACAACCGGCTATGTCGAAGTGCGTTATGATGAAACACAAAAGCGCGTGGTTTATGAACCTGTAAAACTACCCCAAGAATTTAGAAACTTTGATTTTCAAAGCCCATGGGAAGGCACGGACTATGTTCTTCCTGGTGATGAAAAAGCAAGTGAAGGGGAGGGGTAACCCAGATGTCAGAAACAAGCTTAAGAAATTTCAGCATCAACTTTGGTCCTCAACACCCGGCCGCTCACGGTGTGCTCCGTCTTGTCCTCGAGCTTGATGGTGAAATTGTAGAACGCGTTGACCCTCATATTGGCTTGCTTCATCGCGGCACTGAAAAACTCATTGAAGCCAAAACATACGCTCAAGCGGTTCCATATTTTGATCGCCTAGATTATGTAGCGCCAATGAACCAGGAACATGCGTTCTGTATGGCCGCTGAAAAACTTCTAAAAATCGAAGTCCCGCGCCGTGGTCAAATCATTCGCGTGCTATATTCTGAAATCGGTCGCTTGCTCTCTCATCTCTTGAACATCACCACACAAGCGATGGACGTCGGCGCCCTAACACCACCGCTTTGGGGCTTTGAAGAGCGTGAAAAACTCATGATTTTTTA
Source organism: Hyphomicrobiales bacterium (assembly GCA_017640685.1). Lineage (GTDB taxonomy): Bacteria > Pseudomonadota > Alphaproteobacteria > Rhizobiales > HXMU1428-3 > HXMU1428-3. Next base: position 20,986 of record JAEPQF010000047.1, on the reverse strand, counting down.
TGAGCGCGCGTCAGGTTCACGTATGCATGCAGCTTATTTCCGTGTAGGCGGCGTTCACCAAGATCTTCCCGAAGATCTTATCCAAGATATTTATGATTTCTGTGATCCGTTCTTAAAAGTTTGTGATGACATTGAAACCTTGCTGACTGACAACCGTATTTTTAAACAACGTAACGTCGATATTGGCGTGGTGAGTTTAGAAGATGCTTTAGCCTGGGGCTTTTCAGGTGTTATGGTGCGTGGTTCAGGTGCCGCATGGGACTTGCGAAAATCGCAACCTTATGAAATTTATGACGAATTGGAATTCGATATTCCAATTGGCAAAAACGGCGATTGTTATGACCGCTATCTCATTCGTATGGAAGAGATGCGTCAATCAACGTCTCTCATGAAGCAATGCTGTGAACTATTGAGCACGGAAAATGGGCCTGTGATTGTTGACGATAATAAAGTCGCACCGCCCCGCCGCAATGAAATGAAAGAAAGTATGGAAGCTTTGATCCACCACTTCAAGCTCTATACTGAGGGCGTTAAAGTGCCAGCTGGTGAAGTTTACGCAGCCGTTGAAGCACCCAAAGGTGAGTTTGGTGTTTTCCTCGTGGCAGATGGGTCAAACAAGCCATATCGTTGCAAAATCAGAGCACCAGGTTTTGCTCACCTTTCAGCCATGGATTTCTTAAACAGAGGACACATGCTAGCAGACGTATCAGCCATTTTAGGCTCATTAGACATCGTGTTTGGGGAGGTTGATCGATGAGTGTAAGACGCATTGCACAAGAACAGCCAGAAACCTTTGAGTTCAATGCCGAAAATATGATTTGGGCAGAAGAACTCATTAAGAAATATCCGGTTGGAAAAGAGCGTTCCGCAGTAATTCCACTTCTTTGGCGCGCGCAAGAACAAAATGAGGGCTGGACATCAGAACCAGCTATGCGCAAAGTCGCTGATCTTTTAGGCATGGCTTACATCCGTGTTTATGAAGTCGCAACTTTTTACACAATGTTCCAGCTTTCGCCTGTTGGCAAAAAAGCTCACGTGCAAGTTTGTGGCACCACGCCATGCATGTTACGCGGCTCAAAAGAACTGATTGAGATTTGTAAAAAACGTATAGCCAAAACACCGCACACCCTTTCCGAAGATGGCGATTTTTCTTGGGAAGAAGTTGAGTGTTTAGGCGCTTGTGTAAACGCCCCAATGATCCAAATTTTCAAAGATACTTACGAAGATTTGGATGAAAAAGCCCTTGAAGATTTACTTGACGCATTCGCCAGAGGGGAACAACCTAAACCAGGCCCACAAATTGAGCGCACGTTATCTTGCCCTGAAAGCGGGCTAACAACGCTTACCGATGTGCCTGAATATCTACCTCTAAATCTCACAAGTGACAGCGAAGTCGCAGCTGAAAAAAATCTAAATGCAGATAAAACGTCTGAGGATAAAGAGGTTGCAACTGAGACTGCTGAAAACGAAACATCTGAGAATAAAGCACAAGACAGTAATAACTCAGCAGAAGATTTAAAAAGTGCCGCCGCCGCCGCACTCACTGAAAAATCAACTGAGAGTTCATCTGCTACTGATGATGTCTCCGATGACCATCGCCCAGAATATCTTGATGGCCCAAGAGATGGTCAAGCAGATGATCTTAAAATGATCAAAGGCGTTGGTCCAAAGTTGGAGACAACTTTAAACGCTCTCGGGTTTTATCACTTTGATCAAATCGCCAATTGGACAAGAGAAAATATTGCCTGGGTCGATAATAGCCTCTCATTCAAAGGCCGTATCGATCGTGAAAACTGGTTAGAACAAGCTAAAACATTAGCGAGTGGCGAAGAGACCGAATTTTCAAAACGTGCGAATTATGATGATACGCCGAAAGGAGACAAATAATGCTCCAGGATAAAGATCGCATTTTTACAAATCTGTACGGCATGAAAGATGTTGGCCTTGAAGGCGCGAAAAAACGCGGCTCATGGGACAGCACTAAATATTTCATTGATAAAGGCCGTGATTGGATTATTGAAGAAGTAAAATCATCAGGGCTACGTGGCCGTGGTGGTGCAGGCTTTCCAACAGGCCTAAAATGGTCATTTATGCCAAAAGAATCTGATGGTCGACCTCACTACCTGGTGATCAACGCTGATGAATCAGAGCCTGGCACCTGTAAAGACCGAGATATTTTAAGAAATGATCCGCATCATTTGGTTGAAGGGGCGTTACTTGCTTCTTTCGCTATGGCTGCTCACACCTGCTACATCTATGTACGCGGTGAATTCATCCGAGAGCGCGAAGCACTACAGCGCGCGATTGATGAAGCTTATGAAGCAAATTTAATCGGTAAAAACAATGTACATGGGTGGGACTTTGATTGCTATGTCCACCATGGTGCCGGCGCTTATATTTGCGGTGAAGAAACAGCGCTGATTGAATCAATTGAGGGCAAAAAAGGCCAACCACGCCTCAAACCACCATTTCCAGCAAATGTTGGTCTTTATGGAGCGCCAACAACGGTAAATAATGTTGAGTCGATTGCTGTAGTTCCAACAATTGTCCGCCGTGGTGGAAGTTGGTTTGCCGGATTAGGCAAGCCAAATAACACAGGCACAAAACTCTTCTGCGTCTCTGGGCACATCAACACCCCAAGCACATTTGAAGAAGAAATGGGCATCCCCTTTAAAGAAATGATCGATAAACACTGCGGTGGCATCAGAGGCGGTTGGGATAATTTGCTCGCGGTCATTCCTGGTGGCTCATCTGTGCCATGTGTTCCAGCTGAGCAAATGATGGATGCAACCATGGACTTCGATTGCCTTTCTGGTTTGCAATCAGGCCTAGGGACAGCAGCCGTAATCGTTATGGATAAATCAACTGACATGATCGCCGCTATTGCGCGCTTGGCTTACTTTTATAAGCACGAAAGTTGCGGCCAATGTACACCATGCCGCGAAGGGACAGGTTGGATGTGGCGCGTTCTTGAACGCATGGTCAAAGGCCAGGCGACAAAACGCGAGATCGATATGTTGTTTGAAGTGTCAAAACAAGTGGAAGGGCACACAATTTGCGCGCTTGGAGATGCGGCAGCTTGGCCGGTTCAAGGTTTGATCCGTCACTTCCGCCATGTCATTGAAGAACGCATTGATCAATATGCCGCCAATCCAGATAAGGATGGCGAAGTAAGAGAACCAGTGGCTGCAGAATAGCAGGCACTGAATAAAATATTTAGCGCAGCTCTCTTAAAACGGCACAAAAGCTAAAAGAGGCCTGCAAGGTTTTGGGACTTAGATGGAGAAAAGGCAAAAATAATATGCCAAAGCTCAATATCAACGGGACAGAAATTGATGTTGAAGACGGCACAACCGTTCTTCAAGCATGTGAGCAAGCGGGCTATGAAATTCCGCGCTTCTGTTACCACGAAAGATTGTCAATTGCAGGCAACTGCCGCATGTGCCTTGTTGAAGTAAAAGGCATGCCAAAACCAATTGCGTCTTGCGCTATGAACGTGAATGATCTGCGCCCAGGCCCAGAAGGACAGCCCCCTGAAATCTCAACCATCACCGCACCAGTAAAAAAAGCACGCGAAGGCGTGATGGAATTTTTGCTCATCAACCATCCACTTGATTGTCCAATTTGCGATCAAGGCGGTGAATGTGATTTGCAAGACCAAGCCATGGCCTACGGCGATAATTCCAGCCGCTATGATGAAAACAAGCGCGCTGTTGAAGATAAAAACATCGGCCCATTAATAAAAACGCAAATGACGCGCTGCATTCACTGTACACGTTGTGTTCGTTTCATGACAGAAATCGCGGGCGTCGAAGAATTAGGCCTCATCGGCCGCGGTGAAGATGCTGAAATCACTACTTACCTTGAAAAAGGCATAACATCAGAACTATCTGGCAATGTGATTGATCTTTGCCCTGTTGGCGCACTCACCTCTAAACCATTTGCCTTTACGGCACGACCTTGGGAGCTCACCAAAACAGAAAGCATCGATGTGATGGATGCGGTTGGCTCTAACATTCGGGTTGATAGCCGCTCAGGCGAAGTGATGCGAATAATGCCACGCAACAATGATGCCGTGAACGAAGAATGGATTTCAGATAAATCCCGTTTCGTTTGGGATGGATTGCGTAGTCAAAGATTAGATCGCCCTTATATCAGAGAAGAAGGTGATCTTCGTGAAGCCAGCTGGGATGAAGCTTTAAACCTGGTCGCGACCAACATGACCTCAACTGTACCACGTAAAGCGGCAATGATTGTTGGCGACTTAGCAACAGCTGAGGAAATCTTCTCTCTAAAACTTTTAGCTGAACGTTTAGAGTGGAAAAATATCGACTGCCGTCAGGATGGTACAATACTGAACAAAGAGTTTGGGGAAGCCTCAACACTCTTTAACAGCACCATTGAAGGCATCGACAAAGCTGATGCGATTTTACTAATTGGCGCAAACACACGGTTAGAGACACCAGTGATCAATGCCCGCATTCGTGGCCGCTGGGCACTGGGCCAAGTGCAAGTTGGCGTGATTGGGGCTGACGAAGACCTCACCTATGAAACTCATCACATTGGTCATTCACCAGCCGATCTTTCTAAACTAGGTGATGGCACGAGTGGCTTTGCGGAAATTTTGCGCAATGCTGAATACCCAATGATTATCATTGGAGGAACGGCCCTTCAAGGTGAAGATGGTGTTAATAACCTCATTGCCGCAGCAAAATTAGCTGAAGGTTTCGGAGCCATGAAACAAGGATGGAACGGTTTTAACATTCTCCACACAGCAGCCAGCAGAGTTGCAGGTCTAGAACTTGGGTTTGTACCAACGGAAAGTGGCCTAGCCACTAATGACATCGTGGCTCAGGCGAAAAACAATCAAATTGATTTCCTCTATCTTTTGGGTGCAGATGAAATTGACACTTCAAATTTAGGCGACGCTTTTGTTGTTTATCAAGGAAGCCATGGTGATGCAGGCGCTTCTTGCGCAGATGTGATTTTACCGGGCGCTGCTTATACTGAAAAGAACGGCACCTACATGAATTTAGAAGGCCGCGTTCAACACACCAACAGAGCTATCTTTCCCCCTAATGAAGCAAAAGATGATTGGGCAATTTTACGAGCTCTTTCAGCTGCGATTGGAAAACCATTTGGCTTTAACAATTTAAATGAACTGCGCACACAAATGTATAACTCAAACCCGAAATTAGCAGCAGTGAACAGCCTAGAAAAAGCAGATAGTCAAGAAATCATCAAATTAGCTTCAAAGGATATTGGAGAATTGTCCAACGAAACTCTTCCGATTTGTGTTGAAGATTTCTATGACACAAACCCTATCGCGCGCGCGTCGAAAGTGATGACTGAAATGAGCGCTATTAAACAACAATCAGCAGAAAAGGCGACAGGCACCCATGACTGAGTTCATGACAACTTACGGCTGGCCCTTCTTTTGGATTGCATTGCATAGTCTTGCACTCATGGTGGGTCTATTACTTTTAATCGCCTATATTCTTTATGCAGATCGGAAAATTTGGGCGGCAGTCCAATTACGCAAAGGGCCAAACGTTGTTGGTGCTTTTGGACTGCTGCAATCTTTCGCGGATATGCTCAAATTCGTCCTGAAAGAGCCGATTATCCCATCAAAATCAGATAAATTTGTCTTCCTTCTTGCACCAATCGTTACAACCGTTTTAGCACTTGCCGCATGGGCTGTGGTGCCAATCGATAAAGGTTGGGCTGTCGCAGATATTAATGTAGGCATTCTTTATATTCTCGCCATCTCATCTCTTGAGGTTTATGGCATCATCATGGGCGGATGGGCCTCAAACTCAAAATACCCATTCCTTGGAGCACTGAGATCCGCAGCACAAATGATTTCTTATGAAGTCTCCATTGGCTTTGTGATCGTAACCGTACTTCTGCTTGTTGGCTCTTTGAACCTCACTGACATCGTCATGGCACAAAAAGGAGATTATGGTCTCTTAAATTGGCATTGGTTACCTTTGTTCCCAATGTTCATTGTTTTCTTTATCTCAGCCTTGGCAGAAACCAATCGACCACCATTTGATTTACCTGAAGCTGAATCTGAACTCGTCGCCGGTTTCATGGTTGAATATTCGTCAACACCTTACATGCTCTTCATGCTTGGTGAATATGTGGCTATCACCTTGATGTGCGCATTAACAACAATACTTTTCCTTGGCGGTTGGTTACCACCATTCGACATCGCACCGTTAAATTGGATCCCAGGTTTCATCTGGTTCATTTTAAAAACACTCGCGGTCTTCTTTATGATAGCGATGGTGAAAGCCATGGTTCCTCGTTACAGATATGACCAACTGATGCGTTTGGGCTGGAAAGTGTTCTTACCACTTTCACTCTTCATGGTGGTAGCGGTAGCAAGCGTGCTTCACTTCACGAAAGCAGGAGGTGTGTGATGACACCAGCATTAATGGGACTGGCTCTTGGAGCGGCTGTCGGATTGCTTGATTATATTGTTCTGTCCTTCATTGGCAATCAAATGGCAAAAAAAGCCATCGAGCATGAAGCAACACCAGAAGAAACCCGCAAAGTCACAAATTTCATGAGAAATTTAGGATTAATATCTTTAATTATTTTTCCAATAGTTGGTTACTTTGCTGGTCCATATGTTTTTCCCAGTTCCATCGAAAGCGTAGGAGGGTAAATCAATGACGCAATTTATCAAATCGCTTTTCTTATGGGAATTTATAGGTGCCTTTGCACTAGCTATGAAATATTTCTTCAAGCCAAAAGCAACCATCAATTACCCATTTGAAAAAGGACCTCTAAGCCCACGCTTTCGCGGGGAACATGCTTTGAGACGTTACCCAAATGGTGAAGAACGCTGCATTGCTTGTAAATTATGTGAAGCCATTTGCCCAGCAGGCGCCATCACTATTGAAGCAGGCCCAAGCCGCAATGATGGCACACGCCGCACCACCAGATATGACATCGACATGGTTAAATGTATCTATTGTGGGTTTTGCCAAGAAGCATGCCCCGTTGAAGCGATTGTCGAAGGTCCCAATTTCGAATTTGCAACAGAAACCCGCGAAGAACTTTATTACGACAAAGCGCGCCTCCTTGCGAACGGAGATCGTTGGGAACGTGAAATTGCTGAAAACATTCGCAGCGACGCGAAATTTAGATAGAGTTTGAAAGGACAATAATAAAAATGCTTACCGCTCTGTTCTTTTATCTGTTTGCTGGTCTTTCGATCATCTCTGGCGTAATGGTCATTGCTGCAAGAAACCCTGTACACGCTGTTCTATTTCTCATTCTTGCATTCTTTAATGTAGCTGGTCTGTTCCTATTATTAGGAGCCGAATTCCTAGCAGTCATCTTACTCATCGTTTATGTGGGTGCCGTTGCAGTGCTCTTCTTGTTCGTGGTGATGATGCTGGACGTGGATTTTGCAGAATTAAAATCAGGTTTTTTAAGTTATCTCCCCGTTGGGTTGATGATTGGCGGCGTTCTATTGCTTGAAATCATCATGGCAGCTAGCGCCTGGGTTTTAAATCCGGAAATCTCGAAGCTTGAGAAAACCAAACCCATAGATGACAGCATTACCAATACTGAGGCCTTTGGCCGTGTGCTCTACACAGATCATCTCTATTATTTTGAAGCAGCTGGTATCTTGCTGCTGGTTGCCATGGTTGGCGCAATCGTTTTGACCCTGCGCACAAGAGAAGGTGTGAAACGTCAAGATATTGCTACACAAGTAGCTCGCAGACCAGAAGACGCCATTGAAGTGAAACAAGTTGAAACTGGCAAAGGCATTTAATTTTTAAACTGAGCCAGTAGAAAGAATTCGGCAGCCAAAACTGCCAAGATTAAAAAGTTAAGAGGGGGACAACCCATGGAAATCGGACTGTCACATTACTTGTCAGTCGCGGCAATTTTATTCACACTCGGTGTGATTGGCATTTTTCTCAATCGGAAAAATGTAATCATCATACTGATGTCAATTGAGCTGATGCTCCTTGCTGTGAATATCAATTTGGTCGCTTTTTCAGCTTACTTAAATAATCTTTCCGGGCAAATCTTCGCTTTGATGATTTTAACTGTTGCAGCTGGTGAAGCGGCAATTGGTCTTGCCATCGTTGTAACTTACTTCCGTAATCGTGGGTCAATCGCGGTGGAAGACATCAACATGATGAAAGGCTAGAGTTTATGTTATATCAAGCGATTGTCTTTCTACCTCTCATAGGTGCTTTAATAGCAGGCCTGCTTGGGCGCATGATCGGCGCTAAAATGTGTGAATATATCACTTGTGGCCTTATGATCCTGACAGCGATCCTTTCTTGGATCGTCTTTATTGATGTTGGCTTTGCTCACACAACGGCAAAAGTTCAAGTTCTGCCCTGGATACAGTCAGGCACGTTAGACATTAATTGGGCATTACGGATAGACACACTGACAGCTGTGATGCTTGTCGTCGTCAACACCGTTTCAACATTAGTGCATGTTTATTCAATCGGCTACATGCATCATGATCCACATCGCCCACGCTTCTTTGCTTATCTCTCACTCTTCACATTTGCTATGTTGATGTTGGTGACGTCAGACAATCTTTTGCAAATGTTCTTTGGCTGGGAAGGTGTAGGCCTTGCCTCTTACCTCCTTATTGGCTTCTGGTTCAAGAAACCATCCGCCAATGCCGCTTCAATGAAAGCGTTCATCGTTAACCGCGTAGGTGACTTTGGCTTCGCACTCGGCATTTTTGCAATCTACATGGTCTTCGACACCATCAGTCTGGATCAAATTTTTGCAGGCGCTCAAGCACAAGTCGGCAAAACATTTACCTTTTTAAGCTGGGAAGTAGATATTCTAACCACCATATGTCTCTTGCTCTTTATGGGAGCCATGGGTAAATCAGCCCAGTTCTTACTACACACATGGCTACCAGATGCGATGGAAGGCCCAACACCAGTTTCAGCATTGATCCACGCTGCAACAATGGTAACTGCTGGTGTTTTCATGGTGGCACGTCTTTCTCCTATTTTCGAAATCACACCAGATGCGCTAACAGTTGTTACGATTGTTGGAGCCATCACAGCTTTCTTTGCGGCAACCGTAGGCCTTGTGCAAAATGACATTAAACGGGTCATTGCCTATTCAACCTGTTCTCAGCTTGGATATATGTTCGTAGCATTAGGAGTAGGCGCTTATGGTGCAGCTATTTTCCACTTATTCACACACGCCTTCTTTAAAGCGCTTCTGTTCTTAGGGGCAGGCTCAGTTATTCACGCGATGTCTGATGAACAAGATATGCGTCACATGGGCGGGCTTTATAAAATGATCCCGATCACCTATGCCATGATGCTAATCGGTACATTAGCATTAACAGGCTTCCCTGGTTTTGCAGGCTTCTTTTCAAAAGATGCGATTATTGAGAGCGCCTTTGCAGCAGGCAATGAAGTGAGTTTATATGCGTTCTACACCCTTGTTTTTGCAGCCTTCTTAACATCCTTCTATTCATGGCGTTTGGTCTTTATGACCTTCCATGGCCGCTCCCGCGCAACACCTGATGTGCTCTCGCATGTGCATGAAAGCCCAAATGTCATGCTCATCCCGCTATACATTTTAGCAGCAGGTGCTGTCGTTGCAGGCTTCATCTTTGGTGGGTATTTCTTTGGCCATCATTATGCTGAGTTTTGGGGCAAAGCTCTCTTTACAAATGATAGCAATAACCTCGTCCATGAGTTCCATAATGTGCCATTGTGGGTAAAACTATCGCCGCTTTGTGCCATGGTCTTAGGGCTTGGCCTGGCCTGGCTTTATTATATCTACAATACGTCATTACCTAAAATCACAGCCAAGATCTTTGAGCCGATTTACAAGTTTCTGCTCAATAAATGGTACTTCGATGAGCTATATGATTACATCTTCGTTAAACCAGCTCTTTGGCTTGCTAAAATTTTCTGGAAAATTGGCGATATGATTTTAATTGATGGCTTTGTCAATGGCATTGCCTCTCGCTCACTCGACATAACTGGAAAAGTAAAATCCATGCAGTCTGGTTATGTCTATCACTATGCATTCGCAATGATGATCGGGCTCACATTCATCATCACATACTTTGTTGTAACAGGGGGAACAGGACAATGATGACTGATTGGCCAATCTTGTCCGCGGTAACGTTCTTGCCGCTCATTGGTGCTGCTTTTATCTTCCTCATTCGGGGTGAAACTGAAGGCGCCCAACAAAATGCACGCTATGTTGCCTTATGGACGACAGCGATTACATTTCTGATCTCTCTGCTCATCTGGGTTGATTTTGACAACTCAACTGCAGATTTCCAATTCGTCGAGCGCCACGATTGGCTCGGCGGCGCCTTTAATTACTATATGGGCGTTGATGGGATTTCGATGTTGTTTGTTATCCTCACAACTTTCTTAATGCCAATTTGCATTATCGCTAGCTGGGACAGCATCCAAAACCGTGTACGTGAATATATGATCGCGTTTCTTATTCTTGAAACATTGGTCATAGGTGTGTTTTGCGCCCTTGATCTTGTCTTGTTCTATGTCTTTTTCGAGGGTGGCCTCATTCCAATGTTCTTGATCATTGGCATCTGGGGAGGCAAGCGCCGGGTTTATGCAAGCTTTAAGTTCTTTCTCTACACGTTGGCTGGCTCAGTTCTTATGCTCATTGCGATCATGGCAATGTATTGGCAAGCAGAGACAACAGAAATTCCAAAATTATTAGCCCATGAATTCCCTCATGCCAAAGAATGGTATTGGTCCATGCAACATTGGTTCTGGATCGCCTTCTTCGCTTCATTTGCCGTGAAAATGCCGATGTGGCCAGTTCACACGTGGCTACCGGATGCCCACGTTGAAGCACCAACCGCAGGCTCTGTTATTCTTGCGGGCATTTTGTTGAAGCTTGGTGGCTATGGTTTCTTGCGCTTCTCCATCCCCATGTTCCCCATCGCCAGTGCCGATTTTGCTCACATCGTTTTTTGGATGAGCGCGATCGCGATTGTCTACACCTCGCTAGTAGCGTTAGCACAAGAAGATATTAAAAAGCTCATCGCTTATTCCTCGGTAGCTCATATGGGCTTTGTCACCATGGGTATTTTCACAAGCACGGCTCAAGGTATTGAAGGTGGCATTTTCCAAATGTTATCACACGGTCTTGTCTCTGCAGCACTCTTCCTTTGTGTTGGCGTTGTTTATGATCGCATGCACACAAGAGAAATCGCAGCCTATGGCGGCTTGGTGAACAATATGCCGATTTTCGCTTTTACATTTATGGTCTTTACAATGGCCAATGTTGGCTTGCCAGGAACATCAGGGTTTGTAGGGGAATTCCTCACCTTAATCGGAACGTTTAAAGCAAACAGCTGGGTCGCATTTGTCGCGACTTCAGGTGTGATCCTTTCTGCTGGCTACGCTTTGTGGCTCTATCGCCGTGTGATTTTTGGTGAGTTAGAAAAACCAAATTTAAAAGCAATTACAGATATGAACCGCCGAGAGATGTCATATCTTATTCCGTTGATTATTTTAACGATCCTATTTGGTGTTTATCCAAAACCAATCTTGGATGTAATGTCCGTCTCGGTAGATAAATTGATAACTGATTATAACCAGGCCTTGCTGGTCTTCGACCAAGCAAAATACGCCTTAAAGCCATAAAAATGCTACCCAGGTTGTTGTTACGGATGCTTTGTGGGCATCTGAAGTAAAGATAACATCAACCGAAGGGGCGTAAAGATAGCCCCGGTTGCATAGTGGGCAACTGAAGGGACGCCTAAAAAGGAAAAAGAAATGGAAAATACGAGCCTACTGGTAGAATATTTACCTCTCTTACCAGAAATTATCATACTTATTAGCGCAATGGCGTTGTTGCTCTTAGGTGTTTTCCAAGAGGGCAAGGAAGCCGGGCAAGCTGAAAAGTTGGTTTGGGGCCTATCAATCTTGGTGATGGCACTTGCAACTTTCTTTCTAATTAAAGATTGGGGGGTAAACGCGGCGCTCTTTAATGACAGCTTCGTAATCAATGATTTCACACGTCTCCTTAAAATTTTAGTGCTCATTGGCGGTATCATCACGATTTATATGTCTATTTCTTATCTCGTTGATACAGACATGTTTAAATCAGAATATATGGTACTAATGCTTTTCGCACTGCTTGGTATGATGATGATGATTTCAGCCAATGATCTCATTGCTATGTATTTAGGCTTAGAAGTTCAATCACTTGCACTGTACGTGATGGCCGCATTTCGCCGTGATAATGTGCGCTCAAGTGAGAGTGGCATGAAATATTTTGTTCTAGGCGCACTCTCTTCAGGCATGCTGCTCTATGGCTGTTCGATGGTTTATGGTTTTTCTGGCTCAATCTATTTTTCAGAAATCGCCAAAACAGCCATGACCGATGGAACTGTAAGCGTTGGCATGGTCATCGGCCTTGTTTTCATCTTAGCGGGCCTTGCCTTTAAAGTTTCCGCTGTTCCTTTTCATATGTGGACGCCAGACGTTTATGAAGGTGCCCCAACACCGGTGACAGCGTTTTTCGCAGCTTGCCCTAAAATAGCAGCCATGGGCATTCTAGTGCGCATTATCTATGAAGCCTTTCCAGAGCTCACGAACCAGTGGAATCAAATCATTGTTTTCATCTCAATCGCCAGCATGCTCTTAGGTGCCTTTGGCGCGATTGGCCAAACAAACATCAAGCGCCTGATGGCCTATTCCTCAATCGGTAATATGGGCTTTGCGCTTGTTGGTTTGGCCGCGGGAAATAAAGAAGGCGTTGAAGGTGTTCTCATCTACTTGATGATTTATCTTGTCATGACTGTTGGAGTGTTTGCGTGCATTCTTTCCATGCGTAGAAATGAAAAAATGGTCGTAGAAATTGATGATCTCAAAGGCTTATCGCAAAATAATTTACCAGCCGCATTCATGCTTGCGCTCTTAATGTTCTCATTAGCTGGTATTCCACCATTAGCTGGTTTCTTTGCAAAATTCTATGTGTTCATGGCTGCCGTGAAAGCTGATATGTTTATCCTCGCTGTTGTCGGCGTTCTATCGAGTGTTGTTGGAGCTTTTTATTATCTTCGTATAATTAAAATCATGTTCTTTGATGAGGCTAAAGATGCCTTTAATGAAATGCCAAGTCAGTTAAAAGTGGTGCTCGGCCTTTCAGGATTGTTTGTTTTATTTTACATCGTCTATCCAAATCCATTGATTGATAGCGCAAAGTTGGCTGCAAAAGCACTCTTTCCGACAGCATAAGCAAAAACTAAAAAATCGAATAACATAAAGGCTCAGTTGTTGACGACAAGTCTCTCAACTGAGCCTTCTTTGTTTAATGAAGGCATTTTCGAAGAGATATTGTCATTTTCTCTCGTTCAGGGTAGATAAATTGAATGAGAGAAGAAACAACCAATAAATCTACAATTAAAATAGAACATTTCGAAAGCTTAAGCTCCACCAATGAATACACCAAACAATGTTTGGAAAATGGAGCTTCGTGCCCCTTTTGGATTGTCAGTGACGAACAAACAAGCGGAAGAGGGCGCCAGGGCCGAGATTGGGTTTCAATTAAAGGAAATCTATATACCAGCACCGCTCAATTGATTAAAGCAAACGGCAGCACGCTTTCCGGCTTATCCCTTGTGACAGCATTAGCTGTTTATGAAGCAATCCAGCAAACCAGTTCAGCTCCATTGGAGCTAACATTGAAATGGCCAAACGACATTTTAATTAAAGAAGCCAAACTTGGTGGCATCCTAATTGAAAATGTTAGCGAGCCAAATGCACAAGTTTCAGAAGTTGTCATAGGCGTTGGCATTAACATTCAATCAAGCCCTGTTGTTGAAGGCAGAGACACAACTTGCCTCGCTGATCAGCAAATTTTTGTGAAACGAGATGATTTATTAAACGCCCTTATCGAAGCGCTCCACATGTGGTTAAAGCGCTGGGACAATGGAAATAATTTTACAGAAATAAAAAATGCATGGTGTGAGAGAGCAGCCCCCATCGGAGCGAGTTGGACAAGAGAGATTGACAGGCAAATTCGCCGGCCTAGATGAAAAAGGCGCTTTAAAGCTTGAATTAGAAGATAAAACTATCAAGCTCATAACAGGTGGGGAAATCATTTAACCTACCGAAAGGAAAAACTCTAATCTATGAGTGATAAAAAATCGGACCCTCCCAAAGCCGAAATGGTTATGGTGCCATTAGGTGGTGTTGGCGAAATCGGTATGAATTGCATGATGTATGGTTACGGCCTGCCAGGCGATTACAGATGGATCATGGTTGATCTAGGTCTAACCTTCGCTGGGCCAAGAGAACCTGGCATTGAAATCATCGTGCCAGACATCACCTTTGCTGAAAATGAAAAGCACAACATCGAAGCCATAATATTAACTCATGCCCATGAAGATCATTATGGCGCGATACCAGACTTATGGGAAAACTTAGAAGTTCCTATTTACGCTACGCCATTTACTGCCTCCATGCTAAAAGCCAAATTAGCAAGAGAAGGGCTAGAGAGTATTGTTCAGATAAAAGAAGTCTCAAGACGTGCTAAATTTGATCTCGGCCCGTTTAAAATTGAAATGGTTGATATGGCCCACTCCATACCAGAACCATTAGGGCTCCATATCAAAACGGATGCCGGAACGCTTTTTCATACAGGTGATTGGAAACTAGATCCAGATCCAATTGTCGGGCCACCAACAGATGAAAATCGTTTAAAAAAACTGGGCGATGAAGGCATAGATGTTTTGGTTTGTGACTCAACCAACGCAACAAGAGAAGGGTCTTCCATTTCTGAAGTTGATGTGGCCAAAACACTTGACGAAATCATAGCCACGTCAAAACAACGCGCCGTAGTTACTACATTTGCATCTAATGTTGCGCGCATAAAATCAGTGGCCGAAGCCGCTTATAAATCAGGGCGATATGTAGTTTTAGCAGGCCGCGCACTAGAACGTGTTGTAGGCATAGCTAAAGAAACAGGCTACATCCCTGAAGATTATAACTTTCTCTCTGATGAAGATTTCCAGCACTTGCCGGCTAAAGAATGCGTTGTACTTGCAACGGGCAGTCAAGGTGAGGGACGGGCCGCATTAGCACGAATTGCTGAAGGCAGTCACCCGCGGATAAAATTAAAACCAAAAGACACTGTCATTTTCTCCTCAAGAACCATTCCAGGAAATGAGCGCTCTGTTGGCTATGTCATCAATCTTTTAGCGGCTCAAGATTTAAACATCATTACTGAAAGTGATGCACCTGTTCATGTCACCGGTCATCCAAGGCGCGGTGAGTTAGAAAAGCTATATAGCTGGGTGAGACCAAAGATACTTGTACCAGTACATGGCGAAGAACATCACCTAAGATCGCAGGCTTCTTTCGGCAAATCTCAAAATATTGAAAAAGTGCAACTCATCCGCAATGGAGATATGGTCTCTGTTCTCCCGAATGCGCCTCAACTTATAGATGAAGTGCCAAATGGGAGGCTTTATCGTGATGGGTTCTTTATTTTAGAAGATGATGAAGCTATTAGAGTGAGACGTAAAATCTCAACACTTGGTTGCGTCACCGTTTCTTGCGTCATTGATAGCAAAGGAAACCCGATTTCATCTCCAACGTGGTCAGAACTTGGTGTTCCGCATGAAGAAGATAGCGGTGAAATGGAAGAAATTATCGAAAATGCTGTAAATGGGACTTTTAAAAGTGTTCCTCCCAAAAGAAGAGCAGATAAAAACATGCTCAAAGAGGCTTTAAGGCGGAGCGTTCGTTCTGCACTAAACGAATATTGGGGTAAAAAACCAGTTGTAACCATCCATTTACACCAAATATAATGGCTGGATGAGCTAATTTCCTAGACAGATGGCATCTTTCTGGATTAGATCAAAAAACACAAAATTTAAAACGAATTAAAGATAAAAGGACACGTAAATGATCGGACGTTTGAACCATGTAGCCATCGCAGTACCAGATATTGAAGCTGCAGCAAACACCTATCGAAATAGCCTCGGAGCAACGCTTTCAGCAAAAGAAGAGCAGCCCGATCACGGTGTGTCGACCATCTTTATTGAGTTACCAAATACAAAAATTGAGCTACTTGAACCCTTAGGTGAAGATAGCCCAATTAACAACTTCCTTGAGAAGAACCCAGCTGGTGGCATTCATCACATTTGTTATGAAGTTGATAACATCATTGAAGCCCGCGATAAGTTGAAAAGCGAAGGCGCAAGAGTACTGGGTAGCGGTGACCCGAAAATTGGCGCCCATGGTAAGCCCGTATTATTCCTTCATCCAAAAGATTTCTGTGGAACTTTGGTAGAACTTGAGGAAGCGTAAATGAGCTTAAGTCTTTCACTTGCGACCTATTTCATTGTCTGGTGGTTAACACTCTTTATGGTCTTGCCATTTGGAGTGAAAACCCAAGAAGAAGAGGGCAAAATCGTTCCTGGTTCAGTTGAAAGCGCACCAGCGGTGCCTCATATTTTAAAAAAAGGCCTAATCACATCAATTATAGCAGGGTTTATCTTTGCCATCATCTACTCGGTTTATACATATGACCTTTTATCTGTAGACGATATTCCGTTTTTGCCAAGATTCGAAGAAACAAATTAAAGGCCAGCATAATCTAATTTGTTTCTTCGAAATAACTGTGCGCAAAATTAAAAAGATACCGAATGAAGGCTGTTTTTCTGTTTGCCGTAAGACAGCTTACCTTATAAAGCTATTAAAAAACGAATATAGTCTGGGAGCGGTCAAATATGCGCTTAAGCCAATTTTTTCTGCCTGTTTTAAGAGATGTACCAGCAAGCGCTGAAATCGTCTCTCATCAACTTATGCTACGCGCTGGGCTCATTCGCCAGTCAGCTGCTGGTATCTATTCATGGCTGCCCCTTGGCTTAAAAGTTCTTCGAAAAATTGAGAACATCGTTCGCGAAGAACAAAACAGAGCAGGTGCTATTGAGCTCTTAATGCCTACCATCCAACAGGCTGACATTTGGCGCGAAAGCGGTCGTTATGATGATTATGGCAAAGAAATGCTCCGCATTACTGATCGTCACGAGCGTGAACTGCTTTATGGGCCAACGAACGAAGAATTAATCACCCAAATTTTCAGAGATAGCGTTAAATCTTATAAAGATTGCCCAAGAACGCTCTATCATTTGCAATGGAAATTCAGAGATGAAATTCGCCCCCGCTTTGGTGTTATGCGCGGCCGCGAATTTTTGATGAAAGACGCTTATTCTTTTGATCTAACTGAAGAAGACGCAAGAAAATCTTATCAAAAAATGTTCGTGGCATATTTGCGCACCTTTGAGCGTCTCGGCGTCAAAGCCATCCCAATGAAAGCGGATACGGGTCCCATTGGTGGTGATTTAAGTCATGAATTTATCTTGCTAGCAGAGACCGGCGAAAGTGAAGTTTTCTGCGACAAGCAACTGATTGAAATGTCAGTGCCAGATGAAACGGTGGATTTCAACAGTGACTTGAGCTCAATCATTGATCAATGGACGTCTCATTACGCAGCAACTGAAGAAATGCACGATTCTGATAAATTCGATGAAGAGGTTGAAAAAGACAATCAAGTCAGCGCCCGCGGCATTGAAGTAGGGCATATCTTCTATTTTGGTGATAAATACTCCAAACCAATGAAATGCGAAGTACAAGGCTCTGACGGAAAGTTGATTCCATTGCAAATGGGCTCATATGGTATCGGTGTTTCACGTTTAATGGCAGCTATCATTGAAGCCAGCCATGATGAAAACGGCATCATTTGGCCAAAATCCGTTGCACCATATGATGTAGGTATAATCAATTTAAAAGCTGGCGACGAAGAAACAGATAAGGCAGCTGAAAATATATATAATGCTCTACAACAAAAAGGCCTCGATTGTCTGCTAGATGATACGAACGAGCGCGCTGGTGGAAAGTTTAAAACCATGGATCTTATTGGTTTACCAACACAAATTATCGTTGGTCCTAAGGGAGTGAAAAACGGTGTTGTAGAAGTTAAATATCGAAATTCAGGTGAGCGCGAAGAATTGTCATTTGAAGATGCTATCAACAAAATAGGTAATTAAATCACGTTTTATTGTGACCAAAACAAGAACACAATTAGGAATTAGCTATTGCATTGGCGGTTGCTGGAGTACATCTGGAGCCAATCTAAGATTGCGGTTTCAAGTGGGAAACACTGTTAAGTATAACTTTTAAATAGGACTATTTATAATTTACGAAGAAGGAACATAGCCCGTTTTAGGGCTATGGGACATGACGCCGATGCGGATGCTGGTGGGCATCTGAAGCAGAAGAAGCGTCCGGCGTTAGCGCCGCCTATCGGAGGCCCAAGCACGTCAAGTGCTTGGAATAGCCGTGAGAGCAATAAAGAAAGATCAAAGATCAATGAATGAAACGGTAAGCGTTAATCAAGATAAAAAACGCGCAAAAGGCGCGCCGACCATGCCGTTTTCAAATTTTGAGCGGATGATCTCCTTTCGCTATTTAAAACCACCAAAAGGGGAAGGCTTCATTTCCGTCATCGCAATCCTCACTCTTCTTGGCATTGCATTAGGTGTAACCGCCCTAATCGTTGTCTTGAGTGTGATGAACGGGTTTAGAGACACGCTTTATAAAAACATTCTGGATATGAATGGCCACGTAGTTGTTCAGCAATTTGGCAAACCCTTTAAAACCTATGATCAAGTTGGCAATAACATAAAATTAGTCCCAGGCGTAAAAGCCGTGATCCCTGTGATTGATGGCCAAGTGATGGTCACATCAAAATATCAAGAATATTTCGGCAATGTTCGCGGCATTCGCGCTGAAGACCTTAATAAACTAGCAACTGTTTCTTCAAATTTGGTCTCAGGCACCTTGGACAATTTCAATGATAAAAACGGCATCATCATCGGCAGCCGTCTTGCGAATGTCTTGGGTGTTCGTGTGGGAGATCGCATCAATATTGTCACGTTAAGAGGTGCCAAAACCCCTTTTGGAACAACGCCGCGTGTTAAGCCATATCGGGTCTCAGCTATTTTTGAAGTGGGCATTTATGAGTATGATTTAAAAGTCCTCTTTATGCCGCTCGAGCAAGCGCAAAAATTCTTTTCTAAAAAGAACCAGGTTTCTGCACTTGAAGTTATGGTCAGTAAACCCAAAGAAGTTGAATTCATCGAACAAGACATCGCTAAAGCGGCCGGGAATGACACGAACCTCTCAACATGGAAACAACGCAACGCAAAGCTCTTCAGCGTACTAGCCATTGAGCGAAACATGATGTTCATCATAGTTAGCCTTGTGGTGTTTGTAGCGGCGTTAAACATCATTTCAAGTATGGTTATGCTTGTGAAAGTAAAAACCAAAGACATCGCCGTCTTGAGAACAATGGGCGCAACAAGAGGCGCCATAATGCGTGTCTTTATGACGACAGGCTCCTTTATTGGTGTCTGCGGCACTGTCCTTGGCTTTATCCTTGGCGTTGCCATTTGTTTAAATATTGATGCCATTCAAGATTTTATCGGCTGGGCAACCGGCGTGCGTATTAATCCTGAAATTCAAATATTATCAAAGTTGCCAGCTAAAATAGACGCAATTGAAACAACCATTATTCTCGTTGTTGCTTTAATTCTTTCATTCCTAGCAACAATTTACCCGGCATGGCGAGCAGCCAGTCTCGATCCTGTGGAGGCATTGCGCTATGAATGAGTTTTATCAATCTAACGAAGAACAACAGCATTACTCAACAGAGCAAGTAGAACAAGCAAAACCCATTCTGGCTGTGCGAGACATCTGCAAAACCTATTCTCAAGGTACAAGAGAAATTCAGGTTTTAAACTCGATTTCAGCTGATATTTACAAAGGTGAAGCCATTGCGTTAGTTGGCCCCTCGGGTTCAGGCAAATCATCCTTGTTGCATATCCTAGGTATGCTCGATAAAGCTGATAGCGGTAAGGTTTTCTTGAATGGGCAAGACTGCACTAATTTTAATGATGCAGAAAGGACAGCCATTCGCCGCACAGATATTGGCTTTGTTTATCAGTTCCATCAACTCTTGCCAGAATTTAGCGCCCTTGAGAATGTCATCATCCCACAATTGATCAATGGTCACTCTCGCAAAAATGCGACAGCGCGCGCAAAAGTCATTTTAGAATTTCTAGGCCTTCAAGAAAGAATAGGGCACCGACCAAACGCAATGTCTGGTGGTGAACAACAAAGAGTGGCCATCGCCAGAGCGATAGCCAACGAACCAACTCTATTGTTAGCTGATGAACCAACCGGCAATCTAGACCCAAATACAGCGGAACGTGTGTTTCAGTCTCTCATTGGCCTCATTCGCCAAACGGGACTGGCCGCGATTATCGCAACACACAATCTAGAACTTGCCAATAGAATGGACCGTGTCCTTCAAATGCAAGACGGCAAGCTTTATTCTTACGTTCCTCAACAGCCTCAACAATAATCATTTATGCTGTTTTGCTTTAAACAACAGCTGAGCCATAACCATAGCTATAAGGTACAGGGCCAGAAAAGGAAATGTGGTCACCTTCATCAATCACAACTTCAAAATTGCACTTTGGGTTGTTTGCAGGGTAAATCCCTTTGGTGACATCTCGGCCATTTTTAAAAACCAGAAAAATCTTATCCTTCGGGATACCAAGCCGTTCTACCAATTCCCGAACAGTCGAACCTGCCTTCATTTTCATCGGCAATGGCGCACCATTTTTCGCCACATAAGGGGTAATGCTGTTAAAACCTTTTACAACAAATTCAATATTAATCTCAGCAGAGTTATGCCCAATCGAAGCGCCTTCGCTTGAAGAAGTCTCCATAACTTCATCTCTCATATAACCAGTTCCTTCATAAAGATTAAATTACATGCATTAAATATACATCTAATATGATCTTGTCTTTGATCAAACTCAATAGGACCAAGGAAGAACTTTTGAAGCAAAAAATAATTTAAACAATTTGCGGCCAACCAATAAGAACAAATATGT
>JAEPQF010000046.1:8228-24541 GCA_017640685.1 Hyphomicrobiales bacterium | reverse complement strand
TCTATTGCTGATATGCTTGGATTACTTCAACGCATGGCCCGCAACCCACCACCGGTTATGGCGACACACCGTGATGATTCATTGAAAATGGTGCGCAGTGCCATGCTGATGTCGAACATTCTGCCAAAGTTAAAAACACAAGCGGACACCCTTAAAGGTGAGCTGACGAACCTGATTAGCCTTAAAACAACAATCACTAAGCAATCTGAACAATTGCGCATTCAAAATGCGGAAATGGAATCAGATCAATTGCGGGTGAAAGAATTATTGCAAGAAAAGAATTCTCGCATTCTTAGCCACAATAAAGAATTACAAGAGTTTGAAGAACGCGCTAAATCTCATTCGAAATCTGTAGCTAATCTTGGTGATTTGATTGCCAAGGTTGATTTAGAAATGAAGCGCAAAACCGAACTTGGCGCTTATGAAAAGCAGCTTATTGTTGATGAAAAACTTGCTAAAGAAAAATATGGCAAGAAGGCTGCTGTTGAACTCACCCCAGATGAGAAGAAAAATGCCTTTATTGACCCTGGACGCATTAAGCCAGCCCTTCCCTTTGGTCAGGCCAAGCATACGCTCTCTTTGCCTGTTAGAGGTAAACAATTACGTCGTTTTGGGGATAAAGATAAATATGGCAGTTCTTCTAAAGGGATTAGCATTCAAACGCGACCGAATGCCCAAATTACGTCACCATCAGATGGTTGGATAGCCTATGCAGGGAAATTCCGCTCATATGGGCAACTTCTCATCATAAACGCTGGCGGTGGCTACCACATTCTTTTAGCTGGCCTTGATCGAATTGATGTGAAAACCTCTCAATTTGTGCTGGCGGGTGAGCCAATTGGGGTTATGAAAGAGCCAAATGGTGGAACAGAACTTGAAGCCAAAGAAACTGGTAAAAGTGGTAAAAAAGGAGGAAAAACCTCTTCACAGCCGGTTTTATATGTCGAATTTAGAAAAGATGGTCGCCCAATTGACCCAAATCCATGGTGGTCTGGCGGGCAATTGGCCAGGGATGGAAATTAATCTGTTTAACATTTAGAGGTGTGAATGCTTTGATATGTTGAACAAAACTGTTAAATTATAAATTGCGAAACAAGCAAATGTGATTTTTGTTATGTTTTCAGGCAAAGTAATCTTTTCGTGAACTGTCTTTTGAAGATTTTTCTTTTTCTGATGACGATTAGCTTTATGCTTTATAATTTAACGAAATTAGATCGCATTATAGCTAGATTGCAGTTTGCATAAGGCCCAATTATCGGATTACAACGAAACAAATTTTAATAATAATGATAGCCAACGGTCTATAAAAAGGTATCTTTTAATATGAATTTTAAAACTTTTACATCATGTCTTGCTCTTGTTACCGCTGGCGCGATCATTGGAGGCACTTTTATTGGGTCTCGCAGCGAATTGTTAGCTCAATCAGGAAATAGTGGAATTTATCGTCATCTCGATTTATTTGGTGATGTACTGGAGCGCGTTCGCAATGATTATGTTGAACGACCTGATGATAAAAAACTTATTGAAAGTGCCATTAATGGCATGCTCACCTCACTTGACCCTCACTCAGCCTATTTAAGCCCGGAAAGCTTGAGTGACATGCAAGTGCAAACGCGCGGTGAATTCGGTGGCCTTGGCATTGAAGTTCGTATGGAAAATAGCCTTGTGAAAGTCATTAGCCCAATTGATGGCACCCCGGCTGCTGAAGCAGGAGTTCTTCCTGGTGACTATATTAGCGCTTTAAATGGTGAGCAGGTTGAAGGCTTGACGCTTAAAGAAGCTGTTGATCGGATGAGAGGGCCAGTTGGTTCTGAAATCACAATCACAATCTTGCGCAAGAATGTTAAAGAGCCTTTTGACGTTAAATTAAAGCGCGCAATTATTCAGATTAACAAAGTGAGCCATCGCATTGAAGGTGGTGACATTGGTTATGTTCGCCTGCCTTCTTTCCATGAGCGCACAGCATCTGGCCTTCAAGAAGCGATTAATGAAATTCATAAAAAGGTCTCTAAAGATAAAGTTAAGGGTTATATCATTGACCTTCGCAATAATCCTGGTGGCCTATTAGAACAAGCGATTAAAGTATCTGACGCTTTCTTGGATGAAGGCGCGATTGTAATTACCCGTGGTCGTAATTTGGAAGAAACTCAACGCGCCAATGCAAGACGCGGTGACATCACAGATGGCAAGAAAATTGTTGTGCTCATAAATGGTGGTTCGGCCTCAGCGTCTGAAATTGTAGCGGGTGCGCTTCTTGATCATAAGAGAGCAACCATTGTTGGCTCTCGCTCTTTTGGTAAAGGATCTGTTCAAACCATTATTCCGCTTGGCCAAAATGGAGCTATTCGCCTGACAACGGCTCTTTATTACACCCCTTCTGTGACCTCAATTCAGGCGAAAGGCATTGTGCCGAACATCACTGTTAATCAGGAATTGCCGGAAGAATTTAAAGGTAAGCCAATTAAAACTAAGGGTGAAGCGAGCCTGCGTGGACATATTTCAGTGGATGAGAAAAAGGAAGAACATGGTTCTCTTTCTTATGTGCCAAAAGACGCTTCTAAGGACACGCAACTACAATATGCGATTAAGCTTCTTCATGGTGAAGTTACTCCGCCTCCTGCAGATGAGAAAAAATCTTCTGAGTTGAAAAAGCCTGTTGAAAAGGCTGCGGCCACTAAAAAAGATAGTGCACCCGTTGACCCCTCTTCTAAGGATGAGAATAGCTCAGCTAAAGAGCCAATCTCAACTGAAGAACCTGTTGCAAAACCTAATTAAAAGTTAAGAAACAGGTAATATCTTATAGGTTATTTTAGGAGCTGATATGTTTTACCAATCAGCTCCTATTTTTTAAGATGATTTATATACCTTAGCTAAATGAAACTTTTTTAAGATCAATTTGTTAGATAGTAAGGCGTATCCCTCAATTGAGGTCTATATTGGTGAGCCTTATGAAAACTTTATACATCACATCTTGTGCTACTGCTCTGATTTTTCTCATGTTTTTTAGTATCATGAGCCTTATCAACTCGCCATTGGGTGGGCAACCCTTTACAGTGGCAAAACTTGCTGATCGTAAAAAAGCAGAACTTAAATTAGCTGAACAATTGGCTGCACTTGAAGCTGAGAAGAACAAAAAACCAGTCAAGCTGGATGTTAAATCTCAAAAAGAACCGCGTTATTTCAAACCTTATAAAAGAAACAGTGTTGTAAAGAGCGGTGAAAACACGGCACTTAAAAGTGACGACAAACCAGTTGAACACCTTAAAGTAAAAGATAACCCTTCAGATTCTCTTGAGTTAGCTGATGTTAAAAACACTGGCCTTTCTCAAGTTCCAGATCCTGATTTGATTGAAAAATCTAAATATGGGGTTCTTCCTCGGATCGCTCACAATGGTAAGCGGGCACAAGATGTTTACGCTCGGCCTAATTATGGTAAGCATTTTAGAAAGAAGGATGCTACAACCATTGCCATTTTAGTTACCGACATCGGTTTATCTAAACCAATTAGTGATAATGCTATTGAAAAACTCCCCGCTGAAGTGACACTTTCATTTAGCCCATATGCTAATCAATTACAGAGCTGGGTGAAACGTGCACGCCGTGGCGGGCATGAGCTTATGCTGCAAGTCCCAATGGAGCCATTTGATTACCCAGATAATGACCCAGGCCCTCATACGCTTTTAAGCGGTCTCTCTGATAATGTTAATTTGCAAAGATTAAAATGGATCATGGCGCGGATGACAGGCTATATTGGTATGGTCAATATTAATGGCAGCAAATTTACGTCACATGAAAGCGCGATGCAGCCTGTGATGCATGAGTTAAAGGTTAGAGGGTTAACTTTCATGGATGCTCATCCGCAAGCGCCAGAAGCTTCTTATCAAGTTGCTCGAGAAATTAAACTTGATTACTTACAAGGTTCGGTAATGCTTGACCGTGTTTTAAGTAAGAAAGCAATTGATCAATCTTTGAAAAAATTAGAAGAAATGGCTCTTTCACAAGGCTCAGCTATTGGGGTTATGACTGCCCTTCCCTTAAGCATCCAACGGCTTACAGAATGGTCTGCCTCTTTGAAGAAGAAAGGCATTCATTTGGTGCCGATTTCAGCAACGATCGTGAAATCAAGCTAAATTCTTGTAATTTTCCTTTCATATTATTTCATATTCATTTGTTTTTTTGCCATATATCATTGGTTTGATAAGCTCATTGCTCTATGATTATTCTTAAAATCACATCTGTTAGTATAAAGACATATTTTCATGACTTCACTTTCTCCAAATATAACATCTGATGAGTTTGACGCTTTACCTTTACGCCCCTGTGTTGGAATTATGTTGCTAAATTCTTCACGCAAAGTGTGGATTGGCCGCCGCATTACAAAGGCTCATGATGACCCTAACGCTTTGATTTGGCAGATGCCGCAGGGTGGCATTGACAAAGGAGAAGCCCCTGAAGAGGCTGCTTTTCGCGAGCTTGAGGAAGAAACGGGTGTTACTCATGCGCGTATCTTACAGATTTCTAAAGACTGGCATGATTATGAACTTCCTAAAGAACTTTGGGGTAAAGCTTTGAAGGGAAGATATCGCGGGCAAACCCAAAAGTGGTTTGCAATGGAATTTACAGGCTCTGAAGATGAAATAGACATCGGAGAAAAGCCAACTCAAAAGGCTGAGTTTGACGAATGGAAGTGGGAGACTTCAGATAAACTCCCTGGACTAATCATTCCGTTTAAGCGCAAGGTCTATAGCGCCGTGATTGATGAATTTTCTGAACTTTTGAGCTCCCAATAATTTTCAGCTTACAGCTTTTTTGCGTCTTTAACTAGCAGGTGAGATTTAAGCACCTGCTAGCTTTATTGTTTAGATCAATTGCTCAGAACCATATCCTTTCCAGGTGCCTCTTTTTCTTGCACCAGCAAATGAGCGATTGCAGCAAATACACTCAAGGCAATTGAGATCATCCAGATTTGATCGTAACTACCATAGTGATCAAAGAATACTCCTCCTAACCATACACCTGCGAAGCTTCCTAACTGATGACTTAAAAATACAAATCCAAACAAAGTTCCCATCGCTTTGGGACCGAACATAACTAATATTAAAGAGCTTGTGAGAGGAACAGTGGAGAGCCATATGCTCCCCATAATCACTGCGAATATAATTACTGAAACCGGAGTTATTGGGAGTGATATAAAAATGAAGATCACTACTGCTCGCAAACTATAAATACCAGCTAACAAATAGGGTTTTGGATAAATCGATCCTAATTTTGACGCTATTAGAGTGCCGAAGATATTTGCTAACCCAGCGAATGAAAGAGCTAGTAAACCTAATGCTCTTAATTCTTCAGCCGTGCTTGTCGTTGAGACGCAAAATTTTTGCACAAAATTTGGAAAATGGGCTGTGATAAATGCGAGGTGAAAACCACAAACAAAAAAGCCTGCGGCGAGTAATACATAACTTTTATGTCCAAAGGCTTGATTAATTGTTTCGTTAATTGAGATATCACTACCTTCCTTCTCTAAGCTCTTATTTGCACTGAGAAAAGGGATACAGAGCATCATTGGAAGCAGTGCGCCTGTTACTACGATTAAGGTTAAGCGCCAATCTAACCATTGAGTTAGCCAAGACACTAAAAGTGGTAGGAGGAATTGTCCAGTTGAACCAATTGCTGATGTGATGCCTAGATATTGAGTGCGTTTTTCTATCGGGGCACTTCGACCAACAACAGCTAGTACTGTTCCAAATGCGGTTCCAGAAATGCCCATTCCAACAAGTACGCCTGCGCTCATATATTGAGCAAAGGGTGTTGTACCTAATGCACAAATTACCATTCCAACGACATAGAAGATAAACCCTAACCAGAGTGCCAGGCGGTCACCATATTTATCTGCAAGCATACCAAAGCCTGGTTGAGCAATTCCCCAAACCAAATTTTGAATGGCTATAGAGAGGGAAAAAATCTCAATCCGTCCATCAAATAGTTCGTCTGAAAGGGGTTCGACAATACCGCCAAAAACAGCCCGCACACCGAAAGACAATGCCAGCACAATTCCCCCCGCAATGACAATTGTCATCGCATTCTTTGTGTGAGTTTTTAAAATATCATCACTTGTCGTCATTATTGCCCACCCTTTCTTGGTTGAGACCTATTGAGCGCCATCTCTAGTGCCTGCCAATTTTTAAGAATTGACGCTAAGGCTATAGCTAGTTTAACATTAAGAAAAACGAATATAATTGAACTAATAGTTAAGATATTTTGAAGTGAATGTTACTTTTGATATAGACACTCTACGTGCTGTGATCGCGGCTACTGACCTTGGCAGCTTCTCTCGAGCTGGTGTGCAATTAGGGAGAACTCAATCAGCAATTAGCATGCAGCTAAAGAAATTAGAGCAACAAGCAGGGACGCAACTTTTTGTTCGAAAAGGGAGAAAACTAGTTCCAACAGAGGCAGGTGAAGCTCTCATTGCTTATGCTCGGCAAATCGTTGCTCTCAATGATGAAGCGGCTTTAAAGGTGGGGGCAGAAATAAGTACGGCTGTGGTTAGGCTTGGTGTGCCGCAAGATTTTTTTAACGATATCATCCCTGTCACCTTATCTGAATTTTCTCAATTGCATCCAGATATAGATGTTGAAATTAGAGCTGGTCTCAATCATACGCTTCATAAAGAAATACAAGCTGGGCGTTTGGATGTTGCGCTTAGTTTTACTGAAGAGCATATCACCAATGAGGGGGAGTTACTTGGAAAACTCCCAATGAGATGGCTTGCTCATAAAGAGCTTGATTTTGCTAACTCATCTCGAAGTGAGAGTGTTCCACTCGTTCTTTTTGATCATCCTTGTCTCTTTCGAAAAGCTGCGTTAACAAGTTTTGAAAAAGCAGAGAGGCCCTGGCGCGCTGCTGTGACCACACCTAACCTTGTTTTCGTTTGGGGGGCTTTGCGCTCAAAGTTAGGGGTTGGCGTTCGCACAGATTATGGATTACCTGATGATATACATTGTCTTTCGCCTAAATTGAATAACCTTCCAAAACTACCATCCATAGCGGTAAGATTACTGCGCTCTAATAACTCAACCTCTGCCGTTGATGATCTGCATTCGATTATTCGTAGTCATGCGGTTTCTTTGCTGAGATAAACTCGATTATAAATCATCAATCTATAAAAAAAATTTAGCTTTGTGCTATATTCAAAAAATTCATTTAATTACATGTGTTTAGCTTTTTATTTTTGAGCTAGCAGAAAAGATAAATCAACCAATTTGTTAAAATTGTACTACCTATTGTTAGTCGTTCAATTACTTGTATTTAATATATAAGAATGGTAGCATTTATCGTTAATATAATTAGATAATTTGCTCATACTTGAAAAGCCACTGGCCAAATTTTACAACTAATGCTTTCTAATTGGCGAATAACTAAAAATGGAAAACATACCCGACCAAGAAATAGACCCTTCACTTGAGGCAACAAATTTGTTGTCTACAGAAGCTCAAATAAGAAAGATTATACAAGAACAAATTATTGAGTGCCTTAATAGATTTTATGCAATTGAGAGTGGGCTTTGGGGCAAACCTATTAATGCCCTCATTCTTAGAACCATCTTCAAGGGGCACCTCCAAGACCTTCCTTACGATATGTCTGCATTATCAGAATGTCTTGACCTGCCTCTTACAACAACACATAGAAAAGTTCATGAATTAATTACAACTGGGTATATTGAGCAAAAGCTAGTTGGTAAATCCATGCTACTTTTACCTACAGAAAAGACACAAATTTCGCTTGATAAATCTTTTGGAGATATGATGGAGACCATTACCAAACTTTACAGAGCTGTTTGAGAGTTTAAAATTTTAAAACCATGTATTATGGCTTCAAAAGGCAAGAGTATTGAACTATGCCGTTGTTTCATTGTTTTTGCGATTTCGAAAAAGTTCAGTTTGTGCCATTTTTCAGAAAAACAAATTTCATTACCTAAAAGTTTCTCGTTTAACTGCATAGCAGTTTTACTAAGCTCTTCTTTCCCACAACCGATTCCTTCTTCGAATAAAATTGCAGTCGACGCCATAGCCAGAGTGCATGACCTTGTTCTATAACCGATAGACGAAATTAACCCCGAACTATCAATATTCGCATCAATTGTTACTGTGCTGCCGCATATTTGACTCTTCTTGGTAATTGAAAATTTAGGATCTTCCAGACGTTTATCAATGCGGATAGTAGAGGCAAGCCGCTTTATCTCCTCATAATAAAACTCTTGAAGCTCATTACTCATTATTATTGCCATCAAGTTCATCATCATTATACATCTGTTTCCCAAGGATCGATAAGAATTTCATTGTAAAATGGAGACCTCGGCGGAAATCTTCGTCACCTGTTTTTCGCAATAATTGGAAAGTGGATGGAACGGGTTCTCGTGTAACTTGGGCTGCTGCATAACGCGCTGCATTTCCTGCTGTCCAAGCACCACCAATTGCTTCATCCGCTGTTTTGACTACTTTTTGTATCATTGCATCATCTGCCATATCAATTGTATCTGATACTGCAGACAAAAGATCAATAATATTATGAAACCGTTTTCCTTGTAGAAGTGGTGCGGCTTTTTCTAATAATTCTATCAAGCCTTTTTGTGTTGCATGATCAATCTCAAATTTTGTGTCTTGGTTGTCTGTTGTCTCTTGTAGCATAGGTTAAATTTCCTTTTGAGTATGAAAAACTAGATGAGTGTTAAACAATCCCTCTGGCAACAGACCAATAAATACCTCGATTGAAGCTTTTGCGCATCAAGCCTCCAATTTTTGTTGGCGGGGTTGGGTGCACGTCTTCATCATAATCATACCAAAGTGGCATACCCGCTTCGAGGCCCATTTGAGCAATAGCTTGAACTTTTCCATCATACACATCTACAGTTCGACCTAATCTTATGTCTCCGGCAATATTATTAGTAATTACAGGGGCTTGGTTATGACACGACCCACCTGCTTTACTAATTGGAAGATCTGCAGTATCTCCCATAATAAAGACATTGGAGAAACCTTCTAATTGTAAGGTTTCCCTATTTGTTGGAAGCCAGCCTTCATTGTCTTCGGCTTGAGATACACCTGAGTGAATAGCAGCATCAACTGCACGAATTGGCGGTGTGCACATTAAGATATCAAATTCTTCTGCTTCGCCTTCTTCTGAATAAGCAACCTTAGCTTCTGGATCTACTTTACTGAGTGTAAATTGTGTTTTGTGTTTAATTTCTTTTGAGTCGAAGATGGGTGGCAAAACACTACAAGTTTCTTTTTGAAGGAAAAGACAATTTCGAAGAAGCTGTGCAACTGTTGGATAGGTATATTGTATCTCAATATTTTTCCTTACACCGCGCCTACGAAGAAATTCGTCAAGCATCAATGTTGTTTCAATGGGGGCAATCCCGCATTGATGGGGTACATTTGGTGTTTTAGGGAAATTAACAGTTATTAAAATGCGCCCTTTTTCAATGTTTTGTAATTTTTCTGCAAGAGCTCGGGCAGGCTTATATTGATAAAAATAATCGCCACCTTCTTTAAGGCCTTCAATTCTTTCTGGTGCTGGTATGCATCCTGTTGAAACCACCATATAATCGTAAGAAATTATGTCGCCCGATTTTGTGTGCACACGTGAGTTTGAAAAATCAAATTCGTCAACTCGATCTATGATCAATTCAATTTCTGGGCGCAAAAGAGATTTTAGTGGGCGTTTCATTTCACCGTCAAAAAACATATCAAACGCCACATACATCCATGCAGGTTTGTAATAATGCCATGGATTGTCACTCATCAGGACAATGCGAATTTTATTATTGTAGATTTCATTAGACAATTTGGAGACGAGGCTATTTGCGGTCATAGTCCCCCCAATTCCTCCGCCTACAACCAATATAGTTTTCATGCCATTCCCCATTATTTCTTAGTTTTTTTCTCTAAGAGCGATGTTAGCATCACCATCTATCAATTGGTAGAATCTGTCTTTCCATTTTGGAATTACGTATTTTTCATGATGTATGTTTGAGGTATGATCTAAATTTATAGAAAAGAATGACAGGGGTAACGTTATAAAAAAAGCCCGCTCGGGTTTGAGCGGGCTTTTTTTCTTTTTCACTTCTGAGCTTTAAAGCTTAGTCGCTATTAGCGCCTTCTTTTTAGTTGGCAGCTTCTAGGCAAGCGACTGTCTCGTTGCAGTGACGGATGAGTAGATCATCTGTTGCGTCTTCAGCTTTTGCTTTTGCTTCAGCAATTTGAGCCGCTTTGTCGTCAGCTGACATATCGTCTAATGTCAGGGCCAGCTCAGCTAGAATAGTTAAGCTTTCTGGGCCAGTTTCTGCAAAGCCACCTTTTACGAAGTAACTCTTTTCACCGTCTTCACTTTCAACAACCAAGATGCCAGGACGCAGTGTCGACATCATAGGTGAGTGGTCAGGCAAAACGAGGTAATCCCCTTCATCACCAGGTACGCGAACCGATTTCACATCTTGAGAAACCAAGAGACGTTCTGGAGATACTAGCTCGAATTTAAATGTATCAGCCATATGGCTTTACCTCATTTTTAAAAGTTAAGCAGCTTCAGCAGCTAGTTTCTCAGCCTTTTTAACAGCTTCATCAATTGAACCTACAAGATAGAAAGCTTGTTCTGGTAGGTGGTCATAATCACCATCGCAGAGACCTTTAAAGCCTTCGATTGTATCTTTCAATGGAACCTGAACACCTGGTGAACCTGTAAACACTTCAGCCACGTCAAATGGTTGTGATAGGAAGCGCTCAATCTTACGAGCACGTGCCACAACAAGTTTGTCGTCTTCTGAAAGTTCGTCCATACCCAAAATCGCAATGATATCTTGCAATGATTTGTATTTTTGCAGGATTTCTTGAACTTGACGAGCTACTGCATAGTGCTCATCACCAAGGATACGTGGGTCTAGAACACGTGATGTACTGTCTAGTGGATCCACAGCTGGATAAATACCTTTTTCAGCGATTGAACGTGATAGCACGGTTGTCGCGTCCAAGTGAGCAAAGGTTGAAGCTGGCGCAGGGTCAGTCAAGTCGTCGGCCGGCACATAAACAGCTTGCACAGATGTAATCGATCCGGTTGTTGTTGATGTAATACGCTCCTGCATACCGCCCATGTCAGTACCAAGTGTTGGTTGGTAACCCACAGCTGAAGGAATACGACCTAGAAGCGCAGACACTTCTGAACCCGCTTGTGTGAAGCGGAAGATGTTATCAACGAAGAACAATACGTCCTGGCCTTGGTCACGGAAGTGTTCCGCAATTGTTAGACCTGAAAGAGCGATACGAGCACGAGCTCCAGGAGGCTCATTCATCTGACCATAAACAAGTGCCGCTTTGGAGCCGTCTCCGCCGCCTTCTTTGTTCACGCCTGATTCAATCATTTCCCAGTATAGGTCGTTACCTTCACGAGTACGCTCACCCACACCAGCAAACACTGAGTAACCACCGTGTGTTTTCGCGATGTTGTTGATCAATTCCATGATCAAAACTGTTTTACCAACACCGGCACCACCGAAGAGACCAATTTTACCACCCTTTGCGTAAGGTGCTAGAAGGTCAACAACTTTAATACCAGTTACAAGGATTTCTGATTCAGTTGATTGTTCTTGGAAAGCTGGTGCTTCTGCGTGAATTGGACGGCGGCTTTCTGTTTTAATCTCACCAGCTTCATCAACTGGCTCACCGATCACGTTCATGATACGGCCCAATGTTTCGTCACCAACAGGTACGGAAATAGAAGAACCAGTGTCTTTTACTTCATGACCACGTACCAAACCTTCTGTCACGTCCATAGCAATTGTGCGAACTGTGTTTTCGCCTAGGTGCTGGGCCACTTCAAGAACGAGGCGTTTGCCATTATTTTCTGTTTCAAGCGCGTTTAGGATAGCGGGCAGTTCACCATCGAACTGCACGTCAACCACCGCGCCCATAACTTGTCGAATTCGACCAACTGATTGTTCCGCCATGGGATAGATTTCCTTGTTTTAACTTTCCTTGATCTCAGTTGAAAACCTTTGCTTTATTCAAAGATTTTTTCCCAAAAACCAAAACCTAAATTTTTAAATTTTCAAATTTCAATAACAGTGAGCAACGCTCTCTTTTATTGAATATATTAAAGCGCTTCAGCGCCCGAGATAATTTCAATCAACTCTTTCGTAATTTGAGCTTGACGCGAACGGTTATATTCTTGTGTTAACCGGTCAATCATCTCGCCAGCATTACGAGTAGCATTGTCCATGGCGCTCATACGAGCTCCTTGCTCAGATGCCGCATTTTCCAAAAGCCCTCTGAAAATTTGCGTTGCAATATTGCGTGGCAAAAGATCATCGAGAATTTCTTCTTCGCTTGGCTCATACTCATTTGCAACAGCGTCTGCTGCTTCATCTTCGCCTTCTTCTTCATCAAAGCTAGCTGGGATCAGCTGTAGCTCTGTTGGAATTTGGCTGATAACTGAGCCGAATTCTGAGAAGTATAATTTGACGACATCAGCTTCACCGGCGTCAAACATAGCTATCACTTTTTCAGCAACGCTGTGTGCGTCTGCAAAGCCAACTCTTTTCACGTCTTTTAGTGAAATTTGATCAATAATTTGATCTGCGAATTCGCTTTTTAATGCGTCATAGCCTTTTGAGCCAACACATAGGATTTTAACTGTTTTGCCTTCGTTTAACAGGCGGCGTGCTTCATTACGCGCTAGTTTGGCAATATTAGAGTTAAAACCACCGCAAAGACCGCGTTCAGCTGTTGCAACAACAAGTAGTTGCACATCATCTTTGCCTGTACCGATGAGATAGGGAGACGCATTCTCGGCAGATTTATAAACTTTGCCAAGGTTGCTTAATACATCATCCATACGCTCAGCATAAGGGCGCGCAGCTTCAGCTGCTTCTTGCGCACGGCGCAATTTTGCAGCAGCCACCATCTGCATCGCTTTTGTGATCTTTTGCGTCGATTTAACGCTTGAGATCCTGTTTCGTAAGTCCTTCAGGCTCGCCATTGGGCCGTCACACTCCTTTTAAGTTATCCCGATCACCCCTCAATAATAGGGGTGATAGGACATCTACCTTATGATGATGAAGCAAAGTTGCTAGTGAAAGCTTCTACAGTCGCTTTTACTTTTTCAGTTGTTTCATCGCTTAGTTTCTTGTCGTTACGGATGGTATCAAGAATGTCTTTCTTCTCATCTCTGAAATGACGAAGAAGTTCTTCTTCATAACGACCAACATCACCAACTGGTAGGTCATCAAGATAACCGTTCACACCGGCGTAGATTACAACAACCTGCTCTTCCACTTGAAGTGGTGCATATTGAGGTTGTTTTAATAGCTCAGTTAGGCGTGCACCACGGTTCAGCAATTTTTGTGTTGCTGCGTCAAGGTCTGAGCCGAACTGAGCAAACGCTGCCATTTCACGATACTGAGCCAATTCACCTTTAATTGGACCAGCCACTTGCTTCATAGCTTTAATTTGCGCTGATGATCCCACACGAGACACTGACAAACCAACGTTCACAGCTGGGCGAATACCTTGATAGAACAAGTCTGTTTCAAGGAAGATCTGACCGTCTGTAATCGAAATCACGTTTGTTGGAATATAAGCTGACACGTCGTTCGCTTGCGTTTCAATAACAGGTAGAGCTGTTAGTGAACCAGAACCATTGTCTTCGTTCAGTTTCGCTGAACGCTCTAGTAGACGTGAGTGAAGATAGAAAACGTCACCTGGGTACGCTTCACGCCCTGGTGGACGGCGAAGAAGAAGTGACATCTGACGATAAGCAACAGCTTGTTTTGATAGATCATCATATGTGATCAAAGCGTGCATGCCATTATCGCGGAAATACTCACCCATTGTACATGCTGTAAATGGTGCCAAGAATTGCATTGGAGCTGGGTCAGACGCAGTCGCTGCTACAACGATTGAATATTCAAGCGCGCCTTGCTCTTCCAAAGTTTTCACGAACTGAGCAACTGTTGAGCGTTTTTGACCAACAGCTACATAAATACAATATAGCTTTTCGCTCTCATCGCCAGTTTTGTTGATTTCTTTTTGGTTTAGCATCGCATCGAGTGCAACAGCTGTTTTACCTGTTTGGCGGTCACCAATGATCAGCTCACGTTGGCCACGGCCAATTGGGATCAATGCGTCTACCGCTTTAATACCTGTTTGCACTGGCTCGTGCACAGATTTACGAGGAATAATGCCAGGTGCTTTTACGTCAACCAAGCGGCGCTCAGTTGCGTCAATTGGGCCTTTGCCATCAATTGGGTTACCCAGAGCGTCAACAACGCGGCCAAGGAGACCTTTACCAACTGGTGCGTCAACAATCGCGCCAGAACGTTTAACTGTGTCGCCTTCTTTAATGTCACGGTCATCACCGAAGATCACAACACCAACATTGTCTACTTCAAGGTTAAGAGCCATACCCCGGATGCCACCAGGAAACTCAACAAGCTCACCAGCTTGCACATTGTCTAGACCATAAACACGGGCAATACCGTCACCTACGGATAATACCTGTCCAATTTCTGATACTTCGGCTTCTTTACCAAAGTTCTCAATCTGATCCTTCAAAATGGAGGATATCTCAGCAGCTCTGATTTCCATCAGCCGACCTCTTTCATGCGCGTTTTCATACTGTTTAATTTGGTTCTAAGCGAATCATCAATTTGGCGAGAGCCGATTTTAACAATCAGCCCACCTAAGATAGATGGATCCACTTTCGTGATTAGTTCGATATCTTGGCCGGCAATGTCTTTCAATGCGGCTCTAAGATTGGCTTGCTGCTCTTCGTTGAGCGGAGAAGCGCTGGTGGCTTCTGCTGTTACTTCGCCGCGATGATCGCTTAGAAGTTTGCCAAAATCTCTGATTATTTCTTTGATTGCATCAAGCCGACGATTACCAGTTACAACACTGAAGAATTTTTCAGTGATTGGTTTAAAGTCTGCTTTTTTAAGGAGTGCTGCAATGGCTTCTTCTTGCGTTTCAGCGCTAAAAACCGGGCTTTCTACTAATCTTTGTAGATCTGTGCTTTCTTCAAGCATTGCCTTGAACTTGTTCAAATCTTCTGAGACTTGATCAAGCTGGTTATTTTCGCGTGCAAGTCCAAAAAGCGCTGTCGCATAGCGCCCTGCCATTCCTGCAACAATAGAGGTTTCACCTGCCACTGAAATGCTTCGCCTCGCCAAAAGGGGCCCACACAAAAGAAGGAAAAGGAGTGTCTTTCGTGTCGCCGGTTGTTATTCTTTATGTGAACTTTGTAAATGCTTGATCTCGCAATTTATGCGTATCATGTCCAAAGTTCGGCTTGCTCTAGCATACGGAATTTGATTACGCAACTCTCCAGGCGCGAATAATTCGTATAAATTCTCAAATTCACAGCTAAATTGAAGCATAACCTCGCTTTTTCATGCTGTTTTGGCCGAAAAAATGCGAAAATTTTATCTTTTTCTGTTTTTCTCTTAAGCTTTTTAGAAGCACACATCTCTAACGTCGCATTACTGCGATGATTGTTGCGGATGAGAGAAAACAGGCTGCGCTAAAAACTCCCCAATAACCCTTATATTTTTTCAGTAGTTTTGCCATAAAACTTGCGAAAAACACCCACGAGCAGTCGATTGCGGCTAAAATCAACAAGTATAGCAAACTTAAAAGCATAAATTGCTCGAGAACAGTTTGTCCCCATGTGGGCTCAATGAATTGGGGGAGGAAAGCTGCGTTAAACAGGAAGGTTTTGGGATTGATGATGGCAACGATCAAGCCTTGAAAAAAGCCTTTGAGAGAAATGCGCTGATTAATTATCAATTCATCAGGTTCATCAATTGATTTTCCACCATTTTCATCTGTGCGCAGACCTTCCTCCCTAGACTCTCTAATTTCATTCACTGCTGTTTTTAATGCTGATATGGCGAGGAAAACCAAATACCCCACACCAACCCACCTTATGAAGAAAAGCGAATTTGCGATCTGCTCAATGAGTGCTGAGGTTATAAAACTCAGCGCAATGAGCTGAATAGCCAAACCGGCTGTCGTGCCAGAGACAGCCATAAGTCCTGTTCGCCAGCCTTTGGCTAAACTCAGACCGACAATCACGCCTACATTCGGCCCTGGGATAAGGCCAAGTAAGATAACGGCAATTATGAAGGCATAGAGTAAATCCATTGAAGCCTCTTAGTTAAGCGAAGTTGTTGGCTTATTTATTTTAGCAAACTGTTTGAGTGTTTCACTAAATGATTACATTGGGCTATTTTTGCCTCTTTTTCATCAGATAAATATTTATCG
>JAEPQF010000046.1:0-8218 GCA_017640685.1 Hyphomicrobiales bacterium | reverse complement strand
ATCGTTTGTTATAATCTGATAGATGTTTTCCCAATTAGACACTTTGTTTGGCACTTTGGAGATTGGACAGTTTTTTGAAGCACTGCCTCCTAATCCATTTAATTTCTATTTTCATGAGGGTTTGATGAATATCTATTTTCTTGTTGCCGCTGGTCTTTCGCACTTTGCGTTGCTTTTGCATTTCTTCATGGGTGGGAGAGAAGTAGCCCGGCCTTTACTGAAAGCGACTGAGCTTAGCAAGACGTGTCAGTTCACCAATTATTATTGCTGGCATTTGGTGACAATTTCACTGGCACTGATTGCCGTCGTTTTTTCTCTGCATCTCTATTCGCCGCTTTCAACGGATCTCATTTTGGCGGTTTCTACCTTGATGTTGCTTTATGGGGTTTGGAGTTTGGTGATGATTGTCGTGCACAAGCTTAATCCGTTCCAATTTGGGCAATGGACGGTTTTGCTGCCGATTGGT
Organism: Hyphomicrobiales bacterium; assembly: GCA_017640685.1. Lineage (GTDB taxonomy): Bacteria > Pseudomonadota > Alphaproteobacteria > Rhizobiales > HXMU1428-3 > HXMU1428-3. The sequence continues at coordinate 7,752 of JAEPQF010000046.1, read as the reverse complement.
GTGCTTGGATTTTGCGGGGTTTATTTGGGGTGAAGGTTGCTGGATGAATTGAGCCCAGCGGAGAGGTGGGTCCCGGATCACAGGCTAACCTGTGGCCGGGATGACTAAAGTATACTTACCCCCTTACAATCTTTTGGGCAGACTATCTATTTTTTCTTCATGTCATTTATAATATCCGCTTCTCCACTTAGCATTGCCTCCTAAAGCACGGATAGTTCACCCTCAAAACCTCTATTATTGAATAACGAAGTTCGCGGCGCTCAAAAATTAAAATCTTTCAAAGGTCTTCATCTTAGTTCTTCAGTTCCATCAAAATTTATTATTTCGCCATTTGTTTAAGAACACCCTTTCAACCAAACATCTCGTAAACCTGTCGGTGCGCAATCACCAGCCAAAAGTTTTGAGATACGCCTAACACGTTCGTTTAGCTTTTTGTCATCTGCACGTAAGTCATAGACAGCTGGAGAAATCATAACTGCAACCAACTTTAAAAACTCATCATCTGTGAGCGCCGAAGGTGGTTTGGAATAAATTTTGTTACTAGCCGCAAAAAAACCTGTCATCCATCCATTTGGCCCCTTCCCCATCTCCACTGTTTTGAGAAATAAAGCCAAAATTTGCTTCTTACTCAGTCTGCTTTCTAATCCTAAGGCAAAGCCGGTCTGCCGAATTTTACCAAGACCAGGCTCAAATTTACTAAATCCCAGTCGTTTTGCCAGCGATTGAGTAATGGTGGTCAAGCCTGCTCCAGCTGTCAAAAGATCAATTCCAGAATGTTCCCAAAACCCAGGATCTTCAACTAAGATAAGCTGTTTAATATGTTTTGCGCCCAAATCATCAGAACCTTGCCCATTCGCGATTAAATTATCGGCCTTTCTAATGTATTTTTCAGATTCACGTACAGCATCCCAATACCCATAGCCTCCATAAGCTAACAGACCTAAAATCGGTAGAACGAAGACAAAGGCAATCAATTTTAAAAGTCGCTTCATAAGTTTCACCCTCCTTTTCCTGTTTCAGCGCTAATTTAAACACGTGAGTTTAGGCAACACTGTGTCATGCTAGAACCGATTCCAAACGAGCTATTAATTAAAGCTTATAAACACTCACAAAAAATTATAGGGATCGATGTCGACTGTTAGCCTTAGGTCGCCTTGGGGTTTTGGGAGGGCGGCTTGCCAGTGGCGGAGGTATTGTTGGATGTCGATTTCTCTAGGTGCTTTGGCGAGGAGGCGGAAGCGGTAACGGCTTCTGATGACGGCAAGCGGTGCTTCTACGGGGCCGACGACTTTGACTTTGTCGCTTCTTGGTGCTCTCTTGGCAACTTCTCTTGCATAAAGTTCTGTAATTTGCCTTTCTTTTCCTGTCACGATTATTGCGACCAATCGCCCGAAGGGTGGGTATGTGAGCATTTCTCGTGCTTGTGTTTCGCGCATGGCGAACTCATCTCTGTCACCAGATAGAATGGCCGCCATTACGGGATGGTCTGGCATGTAGGTTTGGACAAAACCGCGCCCTTCTGTGCCCATGCGCCCAGCGCGGCCAGAGACTTGGTGCAGCAATTGAAAGGTGCGCTCGGCAGCTCTTGGGTCACCCGAGCCTTGCAGGCCGATGTCACCATCTACAATGCCAACTGTTGCAAGAAGTGGGAAATTGTGCCCCTTGGCGACGATTTGCGTGCCGATGATGATATTGGCTTCGCCGGAATGGATGGTCTCTAACACTTCGCGGAGCGCACTTATGTTTGGCACTAAGTCAGATGATAAAATCGCCTGGTTTGCTTCCGGGAAAATTTCCCTCACCTCTTCTGCGATGCGCTCAACGCCTGGCCCGCAGGGAATTAAGCTGTCTTCAGCTTCGCATTTTGGGCAGGCTTTTGGTTTGTGGAGTTTAAACCCGCAATGATGACATGAGAGCGTGCCTTTGTGTTTATGTTCCACGAGCCAACTGGAACATTGCGGGCATTGGATACGATGACCACATGAGCGACAAAGGGTTAGAGGTGCATAGCCGCGCCGATTAAGAAAGAGCAGGCTTTGCTCTCCCTTGGCTAATGTTTCTTTGATGGCATTTATTAAAATAGGACTGATCCATTTGCCGCGGTCTGGCGGATCATTTTTCATATCAATAGCGGTCATTTCGGGTAGTTCGGCGCCATAAAAGCGGGTGCGTAGTTTGATATGCGCATAGCGGCCTTGCTCGGCATTGACCAAACTTTCAAGAGATGGCGTGGCTGAAGCAAGGACAACACCGCATTTGCCAATCGAGCCCCTTACCACGGCCATGTCTCTTGCGTGATACATGACATTGGTTTCTTGTTTATAGCCAGCGTCATGCTCTTCATCGACCACGATAAGACCTAAATCTTGATAGGGGAGAAACAAAGCTGATCTTGCACCGATGACGGCTTTTACCTCGCCATTGGCGACGCCGCGCCAGATGCGGGCGCGATCGCCTTCACTGATGGCCGAGTGCCAACTGGCTGGTTTGCAGCCGAAACGTTTTTTAAAGCGCTCCAGGAATTGATTGGTCAAAGAAATTTCTGGAAGTAAGACAAGCACTTGGCGTCCTGCTTCTAGCGCACCTGCAATTGCTTCGAAATAAACTTCCGTTTTACCGGAACCGGTGACACCATCTAGAAGCCCGACTTGAAAGGCACGTGAATTGCCTATTCCGCGCATTCTGTGTGCGGCTTCAATTTGTTCTTCTTTAAATTCTGGTTGCTGGAAATTTGCTCTCGGCGCTGCAATGGTCTCTGGCGCTAGTTCAGCTTGCACAAGGGCGCCTGCTTTTACCAAGCCATCGATCACAGCGGTGGAGACGCCTGCTTCAGCGGCTAAGTTTGTTTTTGTCCAAACGAAATCATTGGTGAGAACACTCAATACTTTTTCTCTCGCCGGGGTCATGCGGGTTGGTTTTGAGCCGGTGTATGAGACGCCAAATCTTGGTTTTTGGGATTGGAACGCTTGTTTGGCGCTCATCATCATGCGCACGACCATGCCAAGCGGGCTTAGGGTGTAATTGGAAACCCATTCAGCGAATTGCATGGAGACCACTGGCAAAGCTGGTACATCTATTTTATCGATCACCGCTTTTAGTTTTGAAGGATCAATTGGTTTGGAGATAACTACGCCGTGCTCGTCAACCGGCTCGATGGTTTTATGCCAAACGATGCCGATGCGCTCTTGCCGGCCAAAGGGCACGCGCACAAAATCTCCCGGATTTAATGACAAATCTTGCTCAAGAGTTGGATCCGCTAATAAATCAGCTTCACCTTTGATCAGATAGTCATATGTCTGGTTGAGTAGAACGGGCAATAATATGGGAACGGTTTCTCCCAACGGATCAGCTCTCCTTAAGTAACTTTTTTTGTTCATTCTGTTGGCGGTTTTATTAACCATTAAGAGATAATAAATTCATCTCTTTCATCAAAAAGATAATGGACGAACCGCTCAATTGACGATATTGAGAATAATGATGAATGAGTGAAGCATCGGACATGGACATTGTGGGACTAAATTTATGGCTTTCCCCATTTAATTTGGCTCTCAGCATCTTGATGCTTTAATTCCTGAATTGCGACATAAAGCAAAACAATACAGTTTAAGAATGAGGGTCTTTTATGAAATTTTTCGTCGACAGTGCTGATATTGAAGAAATTGGCGAATTAGCTGAAACGGGCCTCATTGATGGGGTGACAACAAACCCTTCCCTCATTGCGAAATCTGGCAGAAATTTTCTCGATGTGATCAAAGAGATTTGCTCTGTTGTTGAGGGCCCTGTGAGCGCGGAAGTAACCGCACTTGATAGCGCGACCATGCTCAAGGAAGCTGAAGTTCTTAGAGGCCTTGCTCCTAATGTTGCGATTAAAGTGCCTTTGACGATGGATGGCCTTAAAGCATGCAAAGTGCTTACTGATGATGGCGCTAAGGTGAATGTGACCCTTTGCTTTAACGCAAACCAGGCGCTACTCGCCGCAAAAGCTGGCGCAACCTACATCTCTCCATTTATTGGCCGCTTGGATGATATGGGGCAGGATGGCATGGAGCTGATTGAAGAAATCCGCGAAATTTATGACAATTATGATTTTGATACCGAAATCTTGGCAGCCTCTATTCGCAACATCAATCATGTGAAAGCATGTGCGCTCATTGGCGCGGATGTGGCAACTGTGCCGGGTTCTGTGATCAAGCAACTCGCCAAACACCCTCTAACAGACAAAGGCCTTGATGCTTTCATGGCGGATTGGGAAAAAACGGGACAGTCTATTTTGTAGGCAGCGGTAGGCTAATACTCGTTTGTAGCTAGAGTGTGATAATTTTCCACCGGATAGACACAGTTAAATTTTAATTGTGTGTCATCACGTATTTTTTAAGTGACCTTCATAAAAGAAATCTATAGTTAAGAAAATATATCTACACTGGTTGTAATCTGATCAGTTTGTATTTTCTTACGAATTTGATTTTTTGGCTTTTAATTAGCTTTGGAGCTTGCTTTTATGAATAATCTACTTGTGCGTCTTACTCACTCGAATATTGCTTCTAAAAGTTTTAAAGCGGTTGGTGCTGCTTTGCTCTCAACTTCGCTTATGATGGGAACTTCTATTGTTTCTATAGCTAACGCTTCGGACCTTACTGAGCGCTCTGGCTCTAGTGTGCAAGTTGGTGGTGGTGCGCTGATTAAGCCTAAATATGAAGGCTCTGACGAATATGATGTTTATGGTTTTCCGATCATCATTCCTGATTTTTCAGGCGATAGCCAATTCTCATTCTTCAAGAAATATGTAGAGATCAATGGCGCTGATGATGTGCGCTTTAAGCTTCTTAACCAGGGTGGTTTCACTGCTGGCCCCCTTGCTGGCTATACATTTGGCCGTGAAGAAGATGATGGTGATAAGCTAGCTGGCCTTGGTGATGTTGATGAGGGGCTGATTGTTGGTGGTTTTGTCGCTTATAGCTTTGATGTTGATGCAAGTAAGTTCACACTAAGCTCATCTTATCATCAGCAAGTAACTGGTGATGAAGATGGTTACCTTCTTCGCTTTAGCGCTGGTGTTGAACGCCCTCTTAATGAGCGCTTAAAAATTAAAGCAAAAGTTGGCACTACCTATGCTGACGACGAATATTTTCAAACCAATTTTGGTGTCACCTCTCAGCAATCTCTTAACTCACGAGCAAATTTAGCTGCCTTTGATGCGGATGCTGGCTTTAAAGATGTTTTTGTTTCACTCGGCACTGATTTGCAACTTTCTGAAAGCTGGAAGCTCATTGCTAATGTGAAATATTCACGTCTCTTGGGTGATGCTGAAGATAGCCCGGTTATTGAAACTGAAGATCAGTTTACTGGTTTGATTGGCCTAACTTACAAGTTTGACTGGCGCTAAAAGTTAAGATCCTAGCTAAACTTCAATCAAAGGCTATTAGAGAACTTATGGGCTGCTGATTTTATCAAATCAGCATCTTTTGTTCCGATCAATAAATATTCAAACTTGCCCTTTTTCCAATGAGCTGCCTGCAGGCCTTGCTGGACTTCATGTGTGATTATAGAATTCTTGTTGCTCTTAGATTTGATGATGCAAAGAGCAACAGGCTTTCCCTTATCTGACAAGAAGGCTAATTGCATTAATGGTTGGCCTTTAAAGCCCAAAATTTGAGCTCTTTTATAGCTTAACCCCTTAATAGTAGTAAGCTGAGTAATTTCTATTTTTTTGCCCAATACACCTGTTACACGTTGCAATTGTTCTATCGATTTTTCTTCGCTTTGATCGATTGCGGCTAAAGTTTCCTCACTATAAAGCGCTTGATATGCGGCCACGTAATTGTGCCAGCTTTGTAAATTGTTCTTAGATGAAAATGACTTTGCGCACCAACCAATAGCAACCGCAAGCAGGGCAATAGCTGCAACTTTTTGCCAGCCTTCAAAAATACCAGCTTTATTCGCATTTGCAGGTTTTAGAATGCGTTCCATTTTTGGGGGCATATCGCCACTAGCCAGAAAGTCCGGTAAAGCCTTTTGCTCTTTTGCAGTTTCGCTTATGGCTTCCATTGAATTTTGCAGTGCTACTTTATCAATTTTTAGGCTGTTCAAGCGTTTTTGCAAAGTTTCATCTGTCATGAGCGCCGTTTTAATCGCGTCAATGGGGGCAAATTCGGCCTCTCCATCCAGATAGGCGACAAGCTCTTCATCACTAAATCTATCTGTTTCACTCATCTTTTTGGCTTTCATGATCATTAAAGTGGGTGGCTATTGTTTTGCGGGCGACGGCTAATCGGCTCATCACAGTTCCTACTGGTATTTCAAGGACTTCGGCGGCTTCTTTGTAACTTAACCCATCGACATACACTAATATGACTGTCATTCTTTGCGCTTCAGGCAATGCTTCTATAGCTAATAACACGTCTTTTCCTAAAATATTCATTTCAGGATTTAAATTTTTATCTGCCAGGTCATGATCTTCTATTGGCGATACTCCTTGGCCATTTCTCGTAGATTGTGCCCTGAGTTCGTTTAACCAGAGCCTTTGCGCCATGCGAAATACCCACCCATTAAAGTTTGTATCCGCTTTATAAAGATCTGCTTTTTCAAGGGCTCTGAGGCAAGTGGCCTGAGCTAAGTCATCAGCTGCATGGGATGACTTGGTTAAAAACAAGCAGTAACGCCAGAGTTTTGGGAACAGCTGCCTTAGCTCTGCTCTTATCACTTCATAAGAATTTCTGTTCTTGCTCAAATGAATAATCCAAAGCTTAGACGTGTTTCAAGGGCATTTATAATCGCTGCAATTTGGCTGCGTTTCTTCTAATGCATAAATCATGCTATAATTCATAGTGGAGATCAATATCATGAAAAAATCAATAGCTCTTAAACAGATTGTATTTATTGGACTTCTTAGCTTAGGCTTAGTGGGTCTTTCTCATAACTCTTTTGCCGGTGAAACACCTTCAAAATCTGGTGCCAAGCAATATTTCGTCAACCTTAAAAATGGAGATGTTGTCTCCAACCCGATTAAGATTATTTTCGGTCTTAGCGGTATGGGAGTTGCCCCAGCTGGAGTGGCCAAAGCGAATACTGGTCATCATCATTTGTTTATTGACCGCCCAGCGCTTGGCAAAGGTGAGGATGGTAAAGATCAATACCAGGATAATATTCCAGCAGATGAAAAACATATCCATTTTGGTGGCGGCCAGACAGAGACAACAATAACTCTTTCTCCTGGCAAACATACTTTGCAATTGGTGCTAGCGGACGAAAACCATATCCCGCATAACCCGCCTGTTGCCTCTGAAGTGATTACAATTACTGTTAAGTAAACTTTTATCAGCTCTCGCCCCTAATCTTTTGGGCTTAGTGCCTTGAATTCTCTTCAAGGCACTAAGGTCTGCCGGTTTGTTCCTTCTGACGTCCTCCTCATTTAACTGGCTCTTCATCATTTCTACGGACTATTTTTTCATTCATTTTAAATTTTCTTCAGAATTATTTTTTTTTATCACCCCCTAAGGATTAAAGCCGTGTGGGTTGTGTTCTTCAAATATAGCAATTGTTCATTTTAACGTCGCTTTGTCCCTGATTTTGATTTTCTCCAGGCGGCTTTTAATGAACTTTTGCTGAGAATTAAAAACAAAAACTCTTAATTCATTTGTAGAAAATGGAGCTATTTATGAAACGTCCTGTCTTAATTGCTGGCTTTCTTCTTGCTGTTTCAACTGGTCTCACATTCACAGCCTTTGCCAAAGACAAAGCTGTTCCGCCTGCGCC
>JAEPQF010000045.1:17756-25238 GCA_017640685.1 Hyphomicrobiales bacterium | reverse complement strand
GCGCATGGTATCTGGCAAAGACATGAAAGACATTCCTCTAGTTCAAAATGAAACAATGACCCAAAGCAGTGCTTCAATTTAATCCACAATTTTATTATTCTTTTTTGTGTACTCGAATTTGAGGATGAGGAATAGGAAAAAATAAGGACTATTTGTATGGATGAAGAAGAATTTCAACCAAGAAGAAAACCGCAAGGTGAAATCATTGTTGGGGAAGATTTAAGCCAATTCTCAATTGAGGAATTAACCATAAGATTATCAGCACTGGATGAGGAAAAGCTAAGAGTAGAGGAAGCAATCAAAGTTAAAAAAACTCAAACAAGCCAAGCTGAAAGCTTATTCAAAACAGACGGTTAGTTAAGTAAAAATTAGGTATAAGAGGCCGCTTTACAATAATCAGGGTAAAGAATTTATTAGTCTTTGCTTCAGAAGAATCACTATGCAACTTAAGTTTAATACTTAATTAACGGATTTGCGTTATCTTTAAGATATTCAGTTAATTCTGAACAACAGAGCTTACTAGCTGCTCTGTGACGCCTCCCTGTTAACTTCCTGAGCCGCCACATAGGCGGCTCCTTTTTTATTGGCCAAAATGACAAAAATCGTTCATACTCCTGTGAGAGTTATTGCAATATGGATGTTCCGGCGGCAGATTTTAGCTGCATTAAAAAAATGAGCATCTGAAGCGTGTAAAACTGAAAACTGGCCTTATTTTTGCTCCAATATTTGAGCTTAGCTAGTTCCAGTTAAGTTGATTTGTAATTTGAAAGAGTAAATATGTCCCGCGTAATTGATAGTAATGTAAAAGAAAATGAAACCATTTCTTTCGGGGAACGTTTCGTAACTTCTGAGTGTTTTAATGAGATTTTCAAAGAGGGCATGTCGCTAGTTGAAGAAACAGCGAACTATCTCGACACAGATGGCCGCAGAGAAGCAAAAGCTCTATCTCAAACATCATCTCTCTCATATGCGACAGAAAGCATGCGTCTAACAACTCGTTTGATGCAAATGGCTTCTTGGTTGCTCATCCAGCGTGCAGTAAACGAAGGTGAGATGACTGAAGAACAAGCCTCAGCTGAAAAGCATAAGGTGAAAATCCAAGCCTCAACCAGAGCAGCGCACATCAAGAACTTCAGCGAGCTTCCAGCCCGTCTGCAGCAGTTGATTAAAAATGCAGAACGCCTGTTTGATCGCATTCACTCTCTAGATCGCATGATCCACGAAGAGCCAAAGACAAAGTCAGTGGCAGACAACCCACTAACAAAACAACTACAAATGCTACAAAACGCATTTGGTGCAGAAGAAATCACCCTTCCACGCTCTTAATTAGCGGATGTTGCAACGGTTGCTACTTGCGGATGCCTGGTGGGCATCTTAAGCATAGAGAAAACAACCGAAGGCGCACTAAAAGAGCGGCAAAAACAGCCGGGCAATCTTAAAAGATGCCCGGCTTTTTTATGTGCGGTTGCTAGTGGGCAACAGAAGCACAACTAAACAGTGCGGTTGCTAGTGGGCAACCTAAGCACAACTGCAGGCTCAAGCGCCATAAGCACCTGAAATAGCCGTGAGAGATAAAAATCAAACCAACCATACGAAGAAGGGAGTGCTCTTCTTCAGAGCACGTACATGGCTAAGCACCAGCGCAGCCCGGCGCGAGCGCCGCACCTCGTAGGCCCAAGCGCGTCTAGCGCTTGGAATTGCCGTGAGAGAGAAAAACTTATAGCCGTGAGAGCAAAAAAAAACCCACAGGGCGCTTTAAGCACCTGTGAGCTTTATTGATTAACCCTAAAAGCAAAAGCTAAAAGAATAATCTGCACTACCCGCACCCAATAGCCTCTAAAGAGAGCGGTATTTCTTTTTGCTTTTCAGCACAAAACTGTCGGCTTATAGAAAGCCGTCAAATTTCTTCTTGAATTTAGAAACACGACCACCACGGTCAACAAGATGCTGGCTACCACCAGTCCATGCTGGATGTGTATTTGGATCAATATCCAAAACAATACGGTCACCTTCAACGCCATATGTTGAATATGAATCTAGTTCTGTACCGTCTGTCAGTACAATCTTTACCTTATGGTAGTCTGGATGAATATCTGCTTTCATCGCTCAAACACTCGCAAATTAAAGCCTCAAAAGCTGTGCCACAAAAAAGGGCATCTACCAGCTCAAGGCCAAGTTATAATATAAATGGAATTCGAAAAAGAACCTATAACCGATATTAGAAGCTAACGCAAGAGATAGCCGGATAAAAATATCGACAATTTCCACCTTCCCAAAAACCTGCCTTTTTATAGTAAACGCACAGAATTCCAAGAAATTTAATACTGTAAACTCACAATACGAAGAAGGAGTGACGCCACTTCGGCGTCAGGACATGGCGAAGCGCTTCGCGCAGCCCGGCGCACAAGATCAGCCCGAACGGAGCGGAGCGAGTACGGATAAGTTGAACGATAAGAAAGAGCCGCACAGTGCGGTTGCAAGTGGGCAACTTAAAGCACAACTTAATATGTAGGCCCAAGCGCGTCTAGCGCTTGGAATAGCCGTGAGAGAAAAATAAACTTATAGCCCGTGAGAGAGAGAAACTACCCTTTCTTACCTTTCGCTTTTAATCCCCGTGAGGGATCATAAGCATATATCGCTAGCCCTAGCGCTATAATGCTAGTGATTGCCACAACAAGCACACCTTCACCATAAAACTGCCCATGAAGAGCAAAACGAATGAGCTCAACCGCATAAGTAAACGGGTTGTAGGTGCAAAATTGGTAAAATGTGTAAGAAAGGTCTTTGATACGCCATAAAGGAAACAAGGCGCTAGAAATAAAGAACATCGGGAAAATCACAAAATTCATCACACCAGCGAAATTCTCAAGCTGCTTCACCGTGGCAGACAAAGCCATGCCTAACGCGCCAAGCATAAAGCCACAAAGAACCAACGCTGGCAGAACGGTGATATAGCCCAAGGGCTCAATATCCAGCTCTAAAAACTCAAAATAGGTAAAGATAAAGGCAATCGCCAAGAAGGCATAAACCTGCAGAAGCGAAACAGCAACGCCCGCAAAAAGACGCGCCACCAAGATGAACCATCGCGGCAAAGGCGTTGTAAGGAGTACACGCATAGAGCCCATCTCACGATCATAAATCATCGAGAGCGAGCTTTGCATGCCATTAAAAAGCTGGATCATGGCGCAAAGGCCGGGGATCATATAAACCTCATAAGGTATATAGGTTTCATAGGGCGGGTAAGGCGCAAGGCCTTGGGTTTGCCGCCACCCGGCAGAGAATACAAGCAACCATATTAACGGGCGGACAAGTGCGGATAAAAAACGCGCACGTTGCTGAAAAAAGCGTAAAAATTCGCGGTATAAAATGCCATATAGGGCGCGGATCATCAGGCCATCCATCATCTCAAGCGCTCCTCTTCTTGCACAATAATACTCTCAAAGGCATCACTAACAGAGCTCGCCCCGTTTTTCGCTAAAATCTCTTTCACTGTTCCATCTTCAATAATCTTGCCTTTGTCGAGAACGATTAAGTGATCTTCATCCCAAATCTCATCCATCAAGTGCGTCGTCCAAAGAACGGCGACATTTTCTTCTGAAGCAAGCTTGTGAATATGATTAACAATCACACGGCGTGTATGAATATCAAGCCCTACAGTTGGTTCATCCAGTAAAAGTAGTTTTGGTTGATGCAGCATAGAGCGTGCAATTTCAACGCGCCGGCGATGGCCGCCATTTAAATCGCGAACCCGCTCATCAACCCGCTCAAACATCTCTAATGCGGAAAGTGTTTCTTCAATTCGTTTTGTCGCAAAGGTTGAAGGGAGGCCGCGCAACCTTGCAAAATATCTCAAATTTTGCCGAACAGACAAATCAAGATCGAGCGTGGTTTGCTGAAAAACAACCCCAAGCGGCGCCAGCGCCTTTGAGCCATGAGAGGTAAAAGATTTCCCATCAATTGAGATTGTGCCATGAGCCGTGTCAAACAGTCTTGTAATGAGAGAAAGCAAAGTTGACTTGCCAGCACCATTGGCACCAAGCAGGGCTGTAAACTGGCCAGGCAACACCTGAAAGCTCACATCATCAAGGGCTTTCCTTTTTCCATAATTGTAGGAAACACCGTCAATAGAAATTGCAGGGGTAACATCTTCAGAAGTGAAATCTTGATCAGTTGCAAGGTCAGTCATTTAAAAAGCTTTCGAATAATCAGCTAAACCCAAAAGAGGCATCATAAATTTCGCAAAGCAAATTAAGAGGCGGATAAACCATTAAAAAAATTGTCCCCCAAAAATGCACTTAGCCATCCCCTCAATTTATAAAATAAAAAAATAGGAATGGCTAAGTTAATTCTGTAATAGGCTCATTTTTTCACTTTTGTTAAGTGAGTGAAGCCGAACTGAGTGAGCTATTTACTTCTCAGGAACGTAAACCGCGCCCCAAGGGTAACGGCCAACTTTAACTGATTTAATCACTTTCAATGTTTTTAAATCAACCACAGAAACGTCGCCAGAAACACCGTTCGTTGTGAACATTTTTGTTCCATCATCAGTGATAGCCATGTGCCAAACGCGGCGGCCAACAAGCAGATATTTTGTCACCTTAAAAGTTTCAGTATCAACAACAGCCACACGGTTAGAAGGGCCAAGCGCCACAAAAGCTAGTTTGCCGTCTTTAGAAAAGCGAATACCAACCGGCTGCACGCGGTCTTTTGAAATACCTGCAACTTCAAAGTTGATTTTTGTCACTTCACTTTTGTCAGCAACATTAAAGACACTAACTGTTCCACCAATTTCAGCTGAGACCCAAAGGCGTTTGCCATCTTTAGTAAACTCAGCATGACGCGGGCGTTGGTCAACAAGTGAGTTGTGCTCAAGAACAAGGCTTTCAACATTAATCCAGTGAACAAAATTTGTTGTCTCAGATGTTGTAATTGCCCATTTGCCATCAGGGCTCACAGCCATGCCTTCAGGTTCAATCCCCACATCAATTTGTGCAACAACAGACTTTTTCTGAGTGTCAACAACAGTTGTAATCGCATCATCTTCATTCGCGATGAACAAAAGACGGTTGTTAGGATGAAGAGCAAATTGCTCAGGGTCTAGACCAGAGGGAAGTTCGTGTAAAATCTTATGCGTGGCAACATCCATCACTTGAACAGTGTCAGAATCTGAAGCACAAATGAATAAATGTTTTCCATCTTTCGAAAGGGTAATGCCACGCGGGCGGTCACCAACTGGAATGGTTTTTACAACTTCTAATGTTTTCGTGTCGATAACACTGAGTGTGTCATCTTTTTCATTACTGACATAAATTTTACCGGCATGAGCTGTTGACGCAAAAGATGTTTGTAAGCTTGTAGCGCCTAAAGCCATCAATGCGGTAAATGCCAGCTTAGGGGCAGTTTTACCCACACCTCTACTCATGGCTTTAATTAGTCTCATGTAAACTCTCCTTATTTTCAAGTGACTAAATTGTTTCAGTTAAGTGAGATAAGTCTCACTTTAAAAAGAGGGAAGGGGGGGCAACGATGAGGGCGTCACCCCGCCCAGGAACAAATAATCAAAAACACATGTTCAGATTATTTAGATTGAACACGGCACTTAGCTTGCCCTTCATCAATCCCAATTGTATCAAGTTCTGTTTTGGGATGAAGGAAACCTTCAACTGGAGAAAGCTTAATCACAGCTCCACCAGCATGAATAAGAGGAATGGTTTGACGCAATTGGCCAGACCAAGGGCGATAACTCATCGAGCGGCCTTTAAACATAGCAAGGCGAATTTTAGGGCCAAGAATATAATCTTGAAGTGTTTTTACATCCACTGTTTTGAGCCGTGTAACACCTTCAGCAACAGTTCTCATTGCAGCCCAAGCCGCATAATCTTTTTGCCCCATGGCGCGCTTGGCTAATTTTCTAAAGCGGCTCTGTAATTGAGCTGCACCCCATTGTTCAACAACCCGGTGCCAAGCAACAGGCTCAATACCATGGCTGCCAACAATCGGGCGCGGCAACCAAGTGTGATAGGCAACATATTGGCCAAAATCTTTCACTTCATCTGCAATGAAAACAACGTCATAGTCAGAGCCTTGCGTAAAACTGGGCACTTCAGCCGCCGCATTGCGGCGCATGTCAGCCCCTTCAGGCCACTTCTTATCAGTTACAATTTTTAGGCGGAACTTTTTAGCTGAAATACGGAATTGTTCGGCTAATTCTTTGTCACCTTTTTTTAACCCCTCAATAAGAAACACTTTTTTCCAATTTTTCTTGATTAAGAACTGAGTAAGACCATCAGTTAGCATTCGGCGGCTAGGAATAGTGTGAAGCATATTCGGTCTACATTTGTTAATTCTAAGATCCGTATTTAATGATCCTGCATTAAAAATGAGCCTGTCTTTGGCAAGTGGATGATCTGTAAGCTGAATAAGCTTGTTTGCATCCAAATTAGCAACAACAAATTTATGAGGATGCGCCTTTAAAGCTTCTTCAAGCTTAGCTTTAAAATCTTCTGAGTGAGGAATAACGACTTCATCAACTTTATATTTATGTTTTAAAAAACGCCCTGTCGTGTTGTTGTCTTTGATGCCCAAGCGTGAACCGAGCAATCCATCATCCTCTGGTGGTGCAACAAGGTTAGAAAGCGTGGCAGGTCGTTTTTCTTTAAATTCGATATACAAAAAATCAATGTTAAGCTCTTTAGCATGTGCGACACCGCCAAAGAAAATAATAGCAGGTAAAGTGAATAGCGAAATTAGACGGACTAATTTGATCACTGTAGCGATTAGAAACTTCATACTCGACTAACTCTCCCCATTATAAAATAATTATTAGCTACAATCTAAATCGTTAGATTACGACAAGCGTCACTAAACGACAAAGAAAGGATAAAGTCATCACAAGCCATATCTTTTAAATCAAAATTAACAGTTGGGGTTGAGAAAGTTATGAGAATTATTAAGGATTATGAGAAAAATATATGATTTTTATGAGATTCTAGCCAAAAGTAGGATGCCCAAAATAATTGAATTAGAGTAATGCTATCAGTCAATTTTTAAACATATATCATATTTACCATCGACTTAATGAACTATGTTTATAATCTAAGAGAAATGATTGCTCCTCATACAGCAACTTGACTGAGCACATTAACTCTTAATGAGAATAACATTATAAATTAATGATAAGTGCACTAAAGCACAATTTAGAGCGGCGCATTGTTTGATTATGTTGCCCCTCGGGTATGCGGGGCCTTAAGAACCACGCCAAGGGAGAAGAAATATATGCAAATTGCTAAATTAGGCATTGCTTCATTTGTAGTAATCGTAGGAATTTTGGGTCTTTCAAAAACAGGCTTTAGCCATGGTGATGTAACACCTCAAGCAGTTGATACCACTGGTATTTCAACAGTTGGCAAAGAATGGTTAAACAAAAACCCTTTTTCTAAAAAAACCAGACCAAAAGAGATTAAAACTATCATCGAGGTTGGT
>JAEPQF010000045.1:8952-17746 GCA_017640685.1 Hyphomicrobiales bacterium | reverse complement strand
CTGCGCACGTTGTCATGGTCTTGGTGTAGTTTCAGGTGGTACAGCGCCAGACCTTCGCTATCTTGAAAAAGATGAGTATGGTGATGAATGGTTTATGAGCCGCATTCGTAAAGGGTATCACCAAAATGGCATTACAAAAATGCCTGGCTTTGAAGGCTTGATGTCTCAAGAAGCTATGTGGGCAATCCGCGCATACATCAACATTCGTCCAGAAGATGATGACGAAGCAGCTAAAAAAGGCACAGGCGGTAGCTGTGCAGAGCTTGATTTCACTAAAATCCTAAAATAATGTGAGATCCATGAATTCATCATTAAGAAAAGTAAAAGAGATGCAAGCAGGCGTTCCCCTGCTTGCATTTTTTTTTATTGCGCTCTCACTCTGCCTAACGGCCGGTAAGGCGTCCGCCCGTCCTTTGGACGATGTCCTTGAATCAAAATATATTCGCATCTTTGTGTATGAAAATTTTCCTCCCTATTCCTATATGGATAAAAACAAAAAGATGGTGGGGGTTGATGTTGAGATTGCCAAAAGATTGGCTGAAATGCTCGGCGTTCGCCTAGATCTTTTTGTACGAGGTGCTGACGAAACTGTAGATGATGACCTTCGTAATAATGTCTGGAAAGGTCATTACATAGATAGCCGTATAGCAGATGTAATGATGCATGTGCCTGTAGATGATGAGTTGCGCCGCAGAAACCAGCTCACAGTAATCACAGGCAGATACTACACCGAGCGAATGTCATTATTATCAGACCCTAAAAAAGTAGGCCGCTCAGAAACCTTAGCACCTTTTTTACAGGCAAAAATAGGCGTTGAACTAGACACATTAGCAGATTTTTATCTCTCATCTCCAACAACTTTAGGCGGTAGATTAAGAGCCAATGCCGTTCGCTATAAAGATTTTGCAAATGCCATGAAAGGTTTGAGAGCTGGAGAAGTTGCAGGGCTAATGGGACCAAGAGGGCAATTAGAAGCATCCGTAAAAGGTCTTAAAAAAGAGTATCTTATCTCAAGTCCTCCTTTTCCTGGTATGAGCAAACCGCAATGGGATATTGGAGTAGCGATTAATCACGATAGCCGTGATTTGGCGTATGAAATCGGAGACAAACTTTTAGAGCTAAGAAAATCCGGTGAGCTTAAAAAAATATTCAACAAATATGGTTTGAGCTATTACAAAGATTTTCTTGATTAAAAGCTTCATATAGCAAATGGTCTATCTAAAGAAAAACCGCCTGATGATTTTATCATTGGGCGGTTTTTTTTGGGGTCTAAACAAATAAGAGAATTACCGACGGGCAAAGCGTGGAAATTTAGGGAGTAGGTTTCTAATCTTTGGCCAAATTTCTGTTCTAAAGATCGTCGGAAAGGCAAGCATCACGGGAGTAAGCACCAGAGTGATAATGGTCGCAAACCCAAGGCCAAAGATAATTGCAGTTGAAAGTTGTACCCACCAAATCGATGTGATCGATCCAAACTGCACAGAATGGTCAAAGAAGTCCAAATTAATCTGTAACGCCATCGGTAATAAACCACAAATCGTTGTGATGGTTGTCAATAGTACCGGTCGTAACCGTTGAGCAGCCGCTCGTAAAGACGCATCAATCGGGCTCATGCCAAGCTCCATCAAGCGATTATAAGTATCAATGAGTACGATCGAATTGTTCACCACAATACCTGCAAGAGCAACAACACCTGTCCCTGTCATGATAATGGAGAACGTCTGCCCCGTTACAATCATGCCCAATAACACCCCAATAACGGAAAGTACAACAGTCGAAAGCGTGAGGAAGGTTTGGTAAAAACTATTAAATTGGGTCAATAGAATTATGAACATAATAAAGAGCGCACCAACCATGGCTTTACCAAGAAATTCGCCGGCTTCCTTCTGCTCTTCATCGGCCCCGCGGAAGCGGAACCTCACACCCTGCGGCCAGGTTTGAGACTTGATCCATTTATCAAGTTCCTGCACCTTTTGATTCTCATTTACGCCCGTTTTTACTGCAGCTTTAATGGTTGTAACAAAGTTACCATCTTTGCGAATAATCGTATTCACCTTTGGCGCAGGAGATCGTTTAACAAAATTTTCAATTGGCACAAGACCATTCGATGTGCGCAAACGAAGTCCATCCATTCCATCTAATGTCCGGTCAGTGCGAGGAAACCTCGCTCGAATATCAACTTCATCCTCAGCATTATCAGGGCGATATTGCGCAATGAGAAAGCCGTTGGTTACCAATTGAATAAGTCCACCAACAGAAGCTACATCAGCACCAAATCGCCCCGCTTCTTTTCGGTCAACATCTAAAACCCATTCAATTCCAGGAAGAGGACGTGTATCTTCAATGTTTCGAAGATCTTTCATGGAAGTCTTCATGTAATTATCTATCTTAGCAATTACATCATAAACTTGCGGTCTTGATTGACCATAAACTTCAAGCTTAATCGCTTTGCCCGTGGGAGGACCATCTTCACGCTTGCGCACTTCAACCTTGATACCCGCAAGGTCTTTTGTTTTCTCACGTAACTCTTCAAGAATAACTTTACCTGGCCGTCTTGTCGCAAACTCAGCAAGTTCAATGGTGAGTTGGCCAATTTGATCAAGCGGAGCATCTGTCGCCCCTGTGCCTAGCTCAGGGCCACCACTCCGGCCACCAGAGTTTGTGAAAACAGAAGCAATACCGCCAACATTTAAAGCAATGTCTTCAACTTCACGCACCAATTCCAGTTCTTCTTGCGCAGAAATATTTCCCCTGGCTGAAATGAAAACCAAAGCTTGCTCAGGCTCCGTATCAACAAAAAACTCAACGCCCTTACTCACCTGGCCAAAAACAGCAATCACGCCATACATAAGCATGAATGAAATGAGGAGCACTTTAAAAGGGTGATGTATAAGGCGCTGGGCAAAACGAACATAAAGCCCTGAAAACCCAGGAATTTCTTTATAATCCATTTGTTGATTACCAGAGAGTTTCTGCGCCAATTCTGTTTGAGAGGGGTCAGAAACATTTTTACCAAACAAAGAACCAAGTGCCGGTAAAAAGATCATCGCTGTTATAAGTGAAGCGGTGAGCACAAAAATTACAGTGAGCGGCAAATAGCTCATGAATTTACCGGAAACCCCTGGCCAAAGTAACAAAGGTAAAAAGGCGGCCAAAGTGGTAGCGGTAGAAGATGTCACGGGCCAGAACATGCGCTTGGCCGCTAAGATATAAGCGTCTTTACGAGAAAGCCCTTCCGCCATTTTTCGGTCTGCATATTCAACAACAACAATCGCACCATCAACCAAAATACCAACTGTAAGTACCATGCCAAACATCAGCATCATGTTAACGGTCAACCCCATAACGCCAATGAGCAAGAAACCAGTCATAAAACTTGCTGGAATTGAAAGACCAACAAGCAAGCCAGAGCGCAGGCCTAATGTTGCTACCACCACAATCATCACTAACAAAATAGCTGTGATGATAGAAGATTGAAGCGAACCAATAACTTCAAAAATGAATTTTGACTGATCAAGAGCAAAATCAATTTTAACTGTCTCCGGCCAATCTTTGGTGAACTTGGCAACTACTTCTCGCACCTTTTTATTATTTTCAATGATGTTCGTGCCCTTGCGTTTCACCACAGAAAGCGCAAGCGCAGGTTTACCATTATAACGACTAAAACTCGTCGCATCTTTAAAGGTCCGCCGAATGGTGGCGACATCACTTAAGGTAACGTCACCATCTTCGCCCGTTTTCAAAGGGATGTTAAACACATCTTCTTTTTTTCGAATGAGCCCAGGCACTTTAACGTTAAATCGCCCAGCACCTCGATCAAGCGAACCGGCTGTTATGAGTTGGTTATTGCTTGTCAAACGTTGACCAAGAACCCTTGGGTCAATTTCATAACCTTCTAACTTTGTGGGATCGATTAAAACTTCCAAAAGCTCTTCTCTATGGCCAGAAAGTTTGGCTTCGAGAACTGTTGGGATGGCTTCTAATTCATTTTGTAATTTCTTGGCCATGTTAAAGAGCGTGCGCTCAGGTACATCGCCAGAAAGGGTCACAATAATGGTTGGGAAGAGGCTAAAGTTAAACTCATCAACAATAGGTTCTTCAGCGTCACTAGGCAATTCAGCTTTGGCCTTGTCTACTTTTTCCCTGAAATTAACACCGGCTTTCGCCAAATCCATATCAATCTGAAATTCCCCAATGAGGGTGGCGTAACCTTGCCCTGCAATTGCTGTTAGCTCCTTCAAACCTTCAAGCGAGCGTAATTCCGTCTCCATCGGTTTAACAAGTAAACGCTCTGAGTCTTCCGGCGAAATACCTTGTAAAATAATCGTTGCGGAAAAAACTGGCACATCAATATCTGGGTCAGCTTCTTTCGGAATGGAGATATAAGTCGAAATCCCGGCCAAAATCATCACAACCATCATTGTTAAAACGGTTTTGGGGCGATTTAGAATTGTCTCAAGAATTGAATTCATTGTTCTGGTGCCATTTTGTAAGATACTATTATGTAAAGTCTATCCATTGGGCCAATTGTTGATGCTTATGTTGAGGAAGCTCAAAAATAAAATCAGGACCCGGGAGTTCCTTTGGCCAAAGGGCTTTTCTGTTTAAATTTAGGGTCTTCAACAGGCTTAACCTTTTGCCCTGCCTTTACAAAATCTTGCCCGACGGTAATGATATTACTGGATGGTGGTAAGGCCTCAACCCAAATGCCACTATCTTCTTCTGAAAGAATTTTAACCGGCATAAATTTCACATCATTCAAAGGGGTCACCACGCGTACACCAACCTTGCCATCGTCATTTAAGGTCAAAATGCTTGGTGGAAGTTTCATAGCTTTCCGCGGTGTAAGTGGAATTTCAATATCTGCCGTCACACCACTTTTTAATGCGCCATTTTTGTTTGGAATGAGTAAGTCAATGCGAAAAGTGCGAGTTTCATTTTCAGCTCTTGCCGCGATGAAATGAATTTTTCCCTTTGCAGAAACGCCAGTAACCAAATGTGCAATGCCATCCATGCCAGGGCGTAACTTGCCAATATCTCTTTCGCGAACAGCGCCTATCACCATCAATGGATCTAAAGCAACAAGGGTGGCGCAAGCGCCTCCCAGCGATAGGTAGCTACCAACTTTTGAAGGAAGGTGGTCAACAAACCCATCAAATGGAGCTTTAATTTTGGTTCTAGCCAAATCAAGCTCTGCTCGCATAAGCGCAGCTTTAGCCCTATCCAGAAGAGCTTTGTTCTGAAGAACTTTTAAACCGGCAGTATGCCCTCGTCGTTGCAGACTTTTAGAAGCTTTAAAATCTGCCTCTGTTTGGGTAACAACCGCTTTTGCTTCAAAAAGGGAGGCTGACCGCCCCCCATCTTCAAGATGGCAAATAACAGTGCCTTTTTTAACAAAATCACCTTTTTCAACATCAAGCTTTGTAATCAACCCAGCTGTTTCTGCTTTTAATTCAACTTGATTGTCTGAAAGAGTTCGCCCACGAATAACAAGTTTTTCCGGATGCTCGACCACTGGAAACTCAGCCGTGCGCACACGAAAAAGACCACGCTTAGTGTTAGTCTCTTTTGCCTTTTCCGCAAGACTAGGGCTTTCAGTTTGAAGAGCACTTCCCCCTTTAAAATCCCCGGTCACAATCCAAGCTGCTATAAGCAATGTGAAAATCAAGGCCCACATAAGTGATGACGAAATTTTCTTTCTTGGTTGTTTGGGCTGCTTAGATAAGGTGCTTTGATCTTTTTCAGGCTCTGTTTGCTTCTGGTCGGGCATTGCCCTGCTCCATGTTTGGTTAATCTTCATTCGAAAGGTTATCGGCTTCCTTCACTTGGTGATCAAAAGAAGCGAGGTAGTTTTTCAAGTAGTCAAGAACGGCTTTGTTCATCGCAACTCCATAACCAAGTGCAAAATGGCTAGGCTGGTGGTCACAACAATCATTGGCTTTTTCAAGGCTCTCTAATGTGTCTCTGGTTTCAGCAATTTTTCTTACCAATAGTTTTCGAAAATCCTCAGGCGACATTTTGTCTTGAAAGAGGCTGTAAAATAAAAATTCAGATTTAAAGCGATCAGGACCAGGTTGTTTATTTAAAGTGTTGAATAAATAGCTACGCCCTTTATCAGTAATTGAGTAAATTTTGCGTGGTGGCTTGCCATCAATAACCTCATCAGTAAAGACAACAAAACCATCTTTGGTTAATTGAGAAAGCGCGGGATAAATCGATCCGTAATTGGCCTCACAGAAATGACTAAAATTTCCCTCTGCAGCAAGCTTGCGGATGTCATATCCGGTCATCTGCCGAAAAGAGAGGATGCCAAGGCATAGGGTGCGAACATTCATAAGACAATTACAACTTTATTTTAAATTTTGCTGATGAGTAACGTACATTAAGAAATACAGCATATATTTAAGTGATATATCAATTTGATATATCACTTAAGTGAATTTCATGGCAAGACTATGATTATGAGGCCAAAGAATTTTGATAGTATGCAAATTAGAAAAAAGTCGACTAAAACTTAAAAAAAGTGAAAATTTATTTTGAAAGAGCTTTGTTTTGCGCTTTGTTGAAAAAAATAAGCCTAAAAAAATTCGTTTCAAAGAAAGTTGGTTCTAATTCTAACATTAAATCAACAGCTCTATGCTTTATGAGCGGGGGTAGAAGTAAATGAGATTTTTATTTGAATTATGCCCTTTAGAATTCACCAAAAACAAGCTATCTCATAGAATGAAATGATGGTCTTATTTCCTTGTCTCATAGTGCAATTATAGAGATGAGGTCTTTAAATAATGAACTGGTTCAAAACTCAATGAAATTAAGCCACTTACAAGAGCTTGAAGCGGAAAGCATTTATATCATCCGCGAAGTTGCAGCATCGTTTGAAAAGCCTGTGATGCTTTATTCAATCGGTAAAGATAGCGCTGTGTTGCTACATCTTGCATTAAAAGCATTTTACCCCTCAAAGCCTCCATTCCCAATTTTGCATGTTGATACGACATGGAAATTCAGAGAGATGATTGAGTTTCGTGAAAAAATGGCAAAGGAAACAGGCATAGAGCTGCTTGTTCACATTAATGAAGAGGGGGTAAAACAAGGTATTGGCCCCTTCACTCATGGCTCAGCTGTTCACACTGACATCATGAAAACGGAAAGCTTAAAACAGGCTCTTGATAAATGGGGCTTTGATGCAGCCTTTGGTGGCGCACGCCGCGATGAAGAAAAATCAAGAGCGAAAGAAAGAGTTTTCTCATTCCGCACCAAAACACACCGCTGGGATCCCAAAAATCAACGTCCAGAATTATGGCACAACTATAATAGCCGCGTGCACCCAGGTGAGAGCATTCGTGCATTTCCATTGTCAAATTGGACAGAACTAGATGTGTGGCACTACATCGAAGAAGAAAACATCCCCCTTGTTCCCCTTTATTTTGCAAAAGAGCGCCCAATCGTAATGCGGGATGGTGTTATGGTTATGGTTGATGATGACCGGATGCCATTAGAGCCAGGCGAAACACCTGAAATGAAAAAGGTGAGATTTCGCACATTAGGCTGTTATCCGCTAACGGGCGCTGTTGATTCAGAAGCAACAACCGTTTCAGACATCATTGAAGAGTTAACAGTCTCTCGTGTATCTGAGCGTCAAGGCCGGGTGATTGACCATGATGAAGCAGGGTCCATGGAAAAGAAAAAACAGGAAGGTTATTTCTAAAAATGACTGAACTGACAAAAGAAAATTCTCAAGATAAAGAACAAGAGCAAAGCGCAATAGAGTTTGGCCAAGCTATGGATGATAACAACGTAGGACAAAAAAACCTCTTGAGGTTTTTAACATGCGGCAGTGTTGATGATGGAAAATCAACTCTCATTGGTCGGTTGCTTTATGATAGTAAGCTGGTTGCTGAAGATCAGCTGCAAAGCCTGCAAAAAGATAGTAAAGCCCATGGCACTCAGCATGGTGAGCTAGATCTAGCCTTGCTCGTTGATGGTCTACAAGCTGAGCGTGAGCAAGGCATCACGATCGATGTGGCTTACAGATATTTCTCAACATTAAAGCGCAAATTCATTGTGGCAGATACGCCTGGCCATGAGCAATATACTCGCAATATGGCAACCGGTGCCTCCACATGTGATATGGCTGTCATTTTAATTGATGCCCGCAAAGGCGTAATCACACAAACCAAACGCCACAGCTGTATTGTTTCAATGTTGGGCATTAAGAATGTGGTCTTGGCAGTCAATAAAATGGATTTGGTTGATTATAGCGAAGAGCGCTATAACGAAATCGTCGCTGACTATATTGAATTTGCTGAAAAATTAGACTTAGACGAAATTCATCCAATTCCGATCTCTGCGTTAACTGGAGAGAATGTAACTGTCGATAGCTCATCACTTAGCTGGTATGAAGGCCCAAACTTGCTCGCATTTTTGGAAAGCTTCGATGTGCCAGACAAGCGCGCGTCACAGGCACTTCGCTATCCTGTGCAATGGGTAAACAGACCAGACCTAAACTTTCGCGGGTTTTCAGGCACGCTAACAAGCGGGCAAGTCAAAGTTGGAGACGAGATCGTTGTTTTGCCTTCGGGCCAAGAATCAACCATCGATCGCATCGTGACATATGACGGTGATTTGGAAGAGGCCAATCCCGGCCAATCAGTAACACTAACACTAAAAGACGAGATCGATATTTCAAGAGGCGATGTGATCGCGCACAAAGAAAATCGCCCTTGCATTGCTCAACAAATTGAAGCGTCGTTAATTTGGTTAAGTGAAGAACCTTTGCAAGTCGGAAGGGCTTACC
>JAEPQF010000045.1:0-8942 GCA_017640685.1 Hyphomicrobiales bacterium | reverse complement strand
ACCAATTAAAAGCTGGCCACCAAACTGTTATTGCAACCGTATCACGCATTGATCACAAGCTGGATGTTAACACACTTGAAGAAGTTGAAGATAAGCAATTATCAACCAACGATGTCGGTGTTTGCGAGTTAAACTTAAGCAAACCAATTGTCTTTGATGCTTACACAAACAATCTAGAAACTGGCAATTTCATTCTCATTGATCGCTTGACCAATGCAACGATCTCAGCCGGTTTAATTAAAGGGGCTGATAGACGTGCGGATAATGTTCACTGGCAACATATGGCAGTTGACAAAGAAGCCCGTTCACTCGCCAAGGGGCAAAAACCTTGCTGCTTGTGGTTCACGGGGCTTTCAGGGTCCGGCAAGTCAACCATTGCCAATGTCTTGGAGAGTAAATTGCACCTAGCCAGCCATCACACCTATCTCCTTGACGGTGATAATGTGCGCCATGGGCTGAATAGAGATTTGGGCTTCTCAGATGAAGATAGAACGGAAAACATCCGCCGTGTTGCAGAAGCCGCAAAGCTCATGGTGGATGCAGGGCTCATCGTTATGGTGTCTTTCATTTCTCCATTTAAAGCAGATCGCCGTTTAGCTAGGTCTTTATTTGAAGATGGTGAATTTATTGAAATTCATGTCGATACCCCATTAGACGTCTGTGAAGATAGAGATATTAAAGGTCTTTATAAAAAAGCAAGAGCGGGCGAAATTAAGCAATTTACCGGCATTGATTCTCCTTATGAAGTGCCAGAAAATGCTGAAATCGTGCTTGCAGGCGCAGAAACACCGCCTGAAGAATTAGCAGATGAAGTTTTAAACATTCTTCGCCGTGAGCAAATTATCTAAAAATTGATACTTTAGCCCTCTTGCTGAAGGGTAAAAGCTAAAAACAAAGCCAGCTGGTTAAACCAATGATAACGAAAATTATCATAATTTAACGAGTTGGCTTTGTTTTGCTTGTATGGGGTGGATCTTTTGATAAACTGGCTTGAAAAATAAAAACAATCTTTAAAATGCTTGGTTGCAATTGAGAAAATCTAACCAAATTAGTTGAGCTTCTAAATCGATTTGAGAAGAAGGGAAAGTGTATTAAAATGCCGGGCGACTTAGGGGATAACCATAAGCGCAAAACCGGTGTGGAGGGGAGAACATGCGAGGAAAATCAGCAAAACTCCAAAGATAAAGGTGAAAATTTAACAGCTCATAAAAGAAAGAACAAAGAGAGCTTGAAAGAATTTGCACAAGCTTCTGTCAGCGGGGCTGAAGGAACATTTCGCTCAAAAACGGCATTTGATAGCTATGATGCCTCTTTTAAGCAAGAAAAACCTTCAAACCAAAATTTAAAACCTCCATTCCGGAGTGCCAGTATACAAGAAAAGCCTGGCACTAATGCGAGAAAAAACAAGCCAAAACAGGGCAATAAAGTAAAAGCTCCTGTCTATGGCGCCTTAGATCTTGGCACAAACAATTGCCGGCTCCTTTTAGCGCGTCCAAATAACCATGGGTTTCAGATCGTTGATGCCTTTTCTCGTATCATTAGATTAGGTGAGGGGGTAAGCGAAACCAACGCGCTTTCAAAAGATGCCATGGCGCGCACAATTGACGCATTGCAAGTTTGCTCAGCAAAACTTGCCTTTCATAAGGTGAACCGAGCAAGACTAGTGGCCACACAAGCCTGCCGGGCAGCAGGAAATAGTGGGCATTTTCTAGAAAGTGTTTCAAAAAAAACAGGGTTAAATCTTGAAATCATCTGCCAGGAAACGGAAGCTAAATTAGCTGTATCGGGCTGCGTACCATTAATAGATAGCAATTGTGATTATGCGTTAATTTTCGACATTGGCGGCGGCTCTTCCGAGCTCATCTGGATTGATATTCAAAAAATCCAAGAAGACCCAACAAACAACTACATAAACGCCGAAGAGGCCATTGTTTCATGGATTTCTCTGCCCGTCGGTGTCGTAACCTTGGCTGAAAAGTTTGGTGGTAAACATGTCGATAAAGACGTATTTGCGAAAATGGTGGCCTATGTCAAAATACTACTTGATGGCTTTGCCAACCATATAAACGAAACAACAAATATCAACAGCTCAAATATCCATTATCTGGGTACATCAGGAACGGTGACCACATTAGCAGGAGTGCATTTGAGTTTGGAAAGCTATGACCGCCAAAAAATCGATGGTATCTGGATGCACACCGATGAAGTCTCGAATGTCTCAAAACGATTAATGAATTTAAGCTTTGAAGAACGGGCCACTATTCCATCAATCGGCCGAGAGCGAGCTGATTTAGTAATGGGTGGTTGTGCAATTTTGGAGGCGATGTTAGAAACATGGCCAACGGACCAGTTGCGCGTGGCAGACCGAGGACTAAGAGAAGGTATCTTAGCGAAATTAATGGCTGAGGATGGGTTTATTAAACCTGGCCAGAGCTGGACGAGCCAGCCCAAAAGAAACCAAAATAAAAAAGGGATTTACCGCGGCAACAATAAAGGTCCAAATAAAACCTCAAACAAAAATAAGGGCAGGTATGTCCCTCGGCAAGCAAATAGCAACAAGAAACCGCGTAATTAATAACCAGCTCAATAAATGCTCAAAACAATCAGGGCATGAAAGCTAAATGGTATGAATAAAAAAAAATCCCCTTCCAGAACCAATAAATCAAGAGGTTCTGCTAAAAAAACTGCGTCATCAAAAAAACAAGAAACCAAAATTCAAAGCAGTGGCAAGAACCAGGGTGGCTCCCCGGCACAGGGAAAAAGAAACCTTAAAGTTAAGGTGAAATCGGCAAGAGGGCGCAAACTTTCATCAACCATGTGGCTTCAGCGGCAACTAAACGATCCGTATGTCAAACGCGCGAAAGATGAAGGCCTGCGAGCAAGAGCCGCGTTTAAGCTCACAGAAATGGATGACCAGTTTGATTTGATAAAACCAGGCATGGTCATTGTGGATTTAGGCGCAGCTCCTGGCGGTTGGAGCCAGGTTGCTGCAAAACGCGCCAAATCGGAAGAGGGCAAAGGCCAGGTCGTCGCCATCGATATTTCAGAAATGGAACCGATACCAGGTGTTGATATTATTCACATGGACTTTATGGAAGATGAAGCTCCAGATGAATTAAAAAAAGCATTGAAAGGTAATGCAGCCGATATTGTGATGTCAGATATGGCAGCGCCGTCTACTGGTCACAAACAAACTGACCATCTCCGCATCATTGGCTTGGCAGAAGCTGCGTTAGATTTCGCCATTGAAGTATTAAAACCAGAAGGGGCATTTCTTGCCAAAGTGCTGCAAGGTGGCACAGAGCATGAATTATTGGCCCTCATGAAAAAGCACTTCAAAAAAACCCGCCATGTAAAACCAGATGCCAGCCGGGCAGATAGTTCTGAGCTTTATGTAATGGCAACCGGTTTTAAGGGAAGAAAGAGCTAAATTTTTCAAATAATATTTGGAATGGGAGTTAATCCCACCCAAATATCATTAGTAAATATACATTTTTTACAAATGCCGATGCGTTGGCTTAGGTGGCTCTACACTATAATCATAAAAGCCTTTGCCTGTTTTCCTGCCAAACCAGCCAGCTTCCACATATTTCACCAGCAAGGGACAAGGGCGATATTTTGTATCTCCCAAACCATCATGCAACACATTCATTATAGAAAGACAGGTATCAAGGCCGATAAAATCAGCAAGTTGTAATGGCCCCATACGGTGGTTCGCTCCAAGGCGCATCGCCTCATCAATGCTCTCGGTAGTGCCAACCCCTTCATAAATTGCATAAACCGCCTCATTAATCATTGGTAGCAATAGGCGGTTTACAATAAAGGCCGGAAAATCAGCAGAGCTCACCGGTGATTTTTCAATGATCTGAATAAAGCTTTTAGCTGTCTCGTAGGTTTCATCATTTGTTGCAATCCCGCGGATGAGTTCCACAAGCCTCATCAAAGGAACGGGGTTCATAAAATGAATGCCAATAAACTGCTCAGGCCTGTCAGTGCCTGCACCAAGTTTGGTAATTGAGATTGAAGATGTGTTAGATGCGACTATGGCATCTTGCTTCAAGCAAGGACAAAGCTGATCGAAAATCTTTGCCTTCAAGTCCTCTTTTTCAGTTGCAGCTTCAATCACCATGTCGGTTTGTTCAAAAAATTGATAGTCAGTGCCTGTCTCAATCAAAGCCAATGCCTCTTTGGCTTGGCCTTCAGAAATCAGTTCCTTGCGAACTTGCTTGCTAAGGTTCGTTTCAATATCTGCAACAGCTTTGTCTAGCTGATCTTGGTTAATATCAAGCAATTGAACAGAGCGATTTGAAAGTGCGCAAACATGAGCAATACCAGCACCCATTTGCCCCGCACCAATCACGCCAATCTTTTCTATATTTAATGCCATTAATTGTTCCTATTTAAAATATTATTTGTTGAACAAAAGTCTACCTTTGAGCCAATCATAGAAATTAATAATAATTATTGCAGCAAGAAAAAATCATTGATCTAAATTGCTTCAAAAGGCTGAAACAATAAAAAAGAGTGTAAAAACTCCCTAAAATTAACGCCAATTTCTTAAAATTAGGGGGGAAATAGAAGCAAGATTGATAAATCCATTCTCGCTCTTTTCATTTGCCAAACAAAGTGATAGAAGAACGAGCACATCAGGAAAATTTTTGATGATCCGATGATAGAGCGTTCCGCCAAAATGTGGGTACCGGTTTTTGGGATAGAGCGGATGTTAGTGGGCATCTGAAGCGCATTAAAAAGGAACGCTTAAATAAAAAGATAGGGCATTTCCTTAATTCATCAAAAGAGGAATGTTCTTGCACGAAGGAAATGACAAATGGCCGCTCACTCTGATTTTGGCTCAGATTTGAATAACTTACCAACCTCCCTAACATTTGATGACGTCTTGTTGCGCCCCGGCCCTTCAGAGGTAATGCCAGGCCAAGTTGACCCCTCAACACATCTAACGGGGAAAATTAAACTCAATATCCCAATTATTTCATCTGCAATGGATACTGTGACAGATGCGAACATGGCCATCGCCATGGCACAAGCCGGCGGTCTAGGCGTTATTCATCGTAATTTCACACCTGAAGAACAAGCCGCCGAAGTGGAGAAGGTGAAAAAGTTCGAATCTGGTATGGTGGTGAACCCGGTCACAATCCATCCAACAGACACATTAAGTGATGCGCTAGCATTGATGGATAATCATCATATTTCTGGCGTTCCAGTTGTTGAAACATCTGGTAAGTTAGTTGGCATTTTAACAAACAGAGATGTTCGTTTTGCCAATAATAAAGAACAGCCGGTCTCAGAGTTGATGACCAAAGAGCTGGTCACCATCAAAGAAAATGTGAACATGGATGAAGCCAAGCGCTTGCTTCACCAACACCGCATTGAAAAACTTCTTGTCGTTGATGATGAATATCATTGCACAGGGCTAGTCACCGTCAAAGATATTGAAAAAGCAAGACAACACCCAGATGCCACTAAAGATGAACAAGGCCGTTTAAGAGTAGCTGCAGCCACAACAGTTGGTGATGATGGCTATGAGCGAACAGAGCGCTTGTTAGATGCTGGCGTTGACATCATCGTTGTAGACACAGCTCACGGTCAGTCTAAAAAAGTGCTAGATGTTGTTAGCCGCATTAAGAAAATTTCAAACTCAATTCAAGTGATTGCAGGTAACATCGCAACAAGTGAAGGCGCTGAAGGCTTGATTGATGCAGGTGCAGATGCCGTCAAAGTTGGCATTGGCCCAGGCTCAATTTGTACCACAAGAATTGTCGCAGGCGTTGGTGTGCCACAATTAACTGCGATTATGGAAGCGGTTTCAGTAGCCAAAAAACATAACATCCCGGTTATCGCAGATGGTGGCATTAAATTCTCAGGCGATATGGCAAAAGGCTTAGCAGCTGGCGCTGATTGCGTAATGGTCGGCTCACTTCTTGCGGGTACTGATGAAAGCCCCGGTGAAGTGTTCCTATACCAAGGTCGCTCTTATAAATCATATAGAGGTATGGGCTCAGTTGGAGCAATGGCAAGAGGCTCAGCTGATCGTTATTTCCAGCAAGAAGTAAATGACCAGCTGAAACTTGTGCCAGAAGGCATTGAAGGTCAAGTGCCCTATAAAGGCCCTGTTGGCTCTGTGCTTCACCAAATGGTGGGGGGCCTAAGAGCTGCAATGGGCTACACCGGCGCCGCGACGATCAAAGAATTACAAGAAAAGGCTAGGTTCGTGCGCATCTCAAGTGCATCTCTTAGAGAAAGTCACGCACATGATGTCACGATCACAAGAGAAAGCCCAAATTACCCAGGCGCATCTTAAGTAATTATTTAAGCCCTTAATCAAATTTTAAGCCGCTCATTTGAAATCAAATGAGCGGCTTTTTTGTACGAACGACAAACAAAAGTAACTTGCAATATTAAAGTTACTAAAGTAGGCTACCGTCAGAAACGATAAATTTCATTTTAAGGGGGAGCAGAAAATGAGTTTAATCACGCCACTTTTGGTGCAAGTCGGTTTGATATTTTTGGTTATGTTCACGTTAGTAAGATTTCGCATCGTTGAAATCTTTTCAAAGAGTGTAAATGAAGATGATATACCGTTAAGAAAAGTTGAATGGCCAGAAAAGGCCACAAGAGCCGATAGTAATTTTCTCAGTCAATTCGAAATGCCAGTTTTGTTCATCGCACTTGTGATTTTACAAGTGGTCACCAAAACAGATGACCAAATGCAACTCTACCTAGCTTGGGGCTACGTGGCGTGCCGCATCCTTCATTATGTCTTCCATATTTTCATCGCACAAAACACATTGAGAACAGTCTTTTTCACCATTTCAAGTTTCATTCTAATGATTATGTGGATCCGTTTCGCCCTAGCTATTCATATCTAAAGAACCAGCAACATTATTCATCAAAAGGAAAAATAAAATGGAAATTTTACACCCGCTTATTCTTCATGTTGCGGTAACATTTCTTCTTGGTTTGGCTGTGGGCATAAGCCGATATAAAGCGGCGAGCTCAGGCCAGGTGAAAGTATCAGAAATCGCTTTAAGACAACCTAATTGGCCACTAACTGTCACCAAAATAGGCAATGCGTTTCATAATCAACTAGAAACCCCTATCCTTTTTTATCTACTTATTGTACTGCTCCTAGTCACAAAGCAGGAAGACCCGACATATCTAGCATTGGCATGGGCCTATGTTGCTGTAAGGTTGGTTCACCTTGCAATACATCTAACAATCAATCATGTGCTATATCGGTTCCTCATCTTTGCATCATCAATGTTCATCTTAATGATTATGTGGGGTAAGTTCGTTTTAGCC
Source organism: Hyphomicrobiales bacterium (assembly GCA_017640685.1). Taxonomy (GTDB): domain Bacteria; phylum Pseudomonadota; class Alphaproteobacteria; order Rhizobiales; family HXMU1428-3; genus HXMU1428-3. The sequence continues at coordinate 1,622 of JAEPQF010000045.1, read as the reverse complement.
ATCATGTAAAATAACGGAATTAAAAAATGAAATTACCCGGACGCTTAAGCGCTGCAATCGACGTTCTTCAACTCATTGAAGAACGTCACCTACCTGCAAAAAATGCGCTGGCGGAGTGGGGTAGAGCCAATCGGTTTGCAGGCAGCAAAGATAGAGCGGCTATAGGCAATTTGGTTTTTGATATTTTAAGAAACAAATCGTCACTCGCTTGGGAAATGGATGATGATAGCCCAAGAGCTCTTACTTTAGCCGGCGCTGTCCATCTTTGGGGTGAAGATGTTGATGAACTATCACATGCCTTTGAAGAAGATAAATTCGCACCAGCAACCATCACTGAAAAAGAAAAAAAATCGCTCACCACAAAACGGGATGAAGTTGCGCCTGCTTGGGTCAGTGCCAACATTCCTGAATGGCTTTATCATGCTGTAAGCGCTCAATTCAAAGATGGGTTTGAAGCTGAAGCTCGGGCATTCTCGGAAAGAGCCCCCATCGACATTCGGGTAAACACTCTGAAATCAAATCGAGAAAAGTTACAGAATGCCTTTTCTAAATATAATGCAAATGAAACAGCATTTTCTCCTTTTGGCTTGAGACTGCCAGCCGCACTAAAAGAGAAAAAATCACCCAATATTGAAGCGGATGCTGAACACGGCAAAGGCTGGTTTGAAGTGCAAGATGAAGGCTCTCAAATCGCGAGCCTTTTAACTGGCGCTAAAGAAGGTGATCAAGTCCTTGATTATTGTGCCGGCGCTGGGGGGAAAACTTTAGCTCTCAGTTCCATAATGAACAACAAAGGACAAATACACGCCTATGATGCTGACAAGCATCGCCTTCGCCCGATCTTCGAGAGGCTAAAACGCGCTGGTTGCCGGAATGTTCAAACATTGGAAGCAGGCAATGAAGCCCAATTGGAATTATTGAAAAACAATATGGATATCGTCCTTGTTGATGCTCCTTGTACCGGCACAGGCACCTGGCGACGCCATCCAGATGCAAAATGGCGGTTATCTGAAAAATCATTAGAAGATCGCCAAAATGAGCAACGTGAGGTCTTAAGAAAAGCAGCAGGGCATGTGAAACCAGGCGGTAAATTAGTCTATGTGACATGCTCACTATTGCCATCAGAAAATAAAGAGCAAGTCGAAACATTCTTAAGTGAAGAACAGGCCTTCACTCCACTAAAGTTTAAAGAGCAGTGGCAACAATCTGGTAACAATGCTGAGCTAAAGTCAGCCACTGGTGATGATGTCTTTTTAACGCTCACACCAAACACCCATAAGACTGACGGCTTTTTCATTGCCATTCTTCAAAAACAAGGGTGATGTAAAAATAGGTGAGGAAATTTCGGGGAGAGGATTGAAGACGATGACAGATACAGCAAGCGCAACCATGAGCGAAGTAACGCAAACAGCAGAGCCCTTTTTGTTGAAGGAGCAAAAAGGTGGCACTCTACACATCACTCTCAATCGCCCTAAAACATTAAACTCACTCTCAATGGGCATGTTAAACGCTTTGCAAGAAGCACTTGATCCAATTTTTGACGATCACTCTATTAAAGCACTAATCATAAAAGGAAATGGCAAAGGCTTTTGCGCTGGGCATGATTTAAAAGAAATGCAAAG
>JAEPQF010000044.1:20380-25436 GCA_017640685.1 Hyphomicrobiales bacterium | reverse complement strand
AAAGTCACATTCACCCCATCGTAAAATCTTAAAGTTTTAATCGGAATTAACCCCTGATCGTGATACATCGTCACCGCAGCATCATACTGAGCACGGGCACGCGGGTGAAAACAGGTGTCGGCTGAAAAAGGGCCCGTTACATTCAGGCCACCAGCGTTAAGGTCACGAACAGCAGGCTCAATCACTTCAATTTCCGTTCGTCCAATTTTTCCATCTTCGCCGGCATGAGGATTTAAACCTGTTAAAATGATATGAGGATTAGAAATTTCAAAACGATACGTTAAATCTTTCGAGAGAACCTCTACGGTTTCACAAATTAATTCTTTTGATAATAAAGAAGGCACATCAGCCAAAGGCACGTGAATGGTCACAGGTACAACCCGCAATTCATCAGATGCCAACATCATAACAGATTTACATTCAACCTTATAAAACTCGTAAGCTAGAGCTGCTAAATACTCTGTGTGTCCAGGAAATTGAAAACCAGCACCATATAAATTACCTTTATGAATAGGCGCCGTAACAAGACCAGAAGCTCTGCCATGATAAAGGTCTTCAACAGAACTCTTAATGGCCTCAATAACAAAGCGACCATTTTTTTCTGATAAAATTCCAACTTCAACTGAAGCAATCTCATCACCTTGAACAACAGGTAAAAAGTGAGAAAAAACCTTTAAAACGCTATCACTATCAGCACGATCAATCTCTTTAATCTCCAAATCAAGACCAAGCATCTCAGCACGATTTTTTAAAACTTGCACACATCCATGAACATAAAAGGGAGGAATTGATCTTGTCTCACGTTCAATAAACGCCTTTAAAATAATATCAGGACCAATACCAGCAGGCTCACCAATTGAAACAACAAGAGGTTTATCAATTTTAAAAGACATAGAAAATACAATTCACGTTGAAAGGCTTATCACAGTCCTATGATAGCGGAAAAAACGTAACGTGACATAACAAAGATAAATTAATCTCTATATTCAATATGAGCATCTTGTCTAAGATCACTCATATACCGCTTGGCTCTTAATTGAAAAGCCTTCTGTCTCATCTCACCTAAAGTTTTTCTGCGCTTCGTGTCATCGATAGCCACAAGCTTGCGTTCACAAACCGCATACATCTCAAGCCCCTTAGGCGTAGGTTGAGGAGGTGTAATTTGCCCTGCTTTCATGTCGCCTAAAATAATATTTATAGGTGAGGGCAGTTGATCTAATGTTTTGCGCCCCATATTCACAAAAGTGGCGTTCTTATAAGGAGCAACAAGAGATTTCATGTTTGAGCAACCACTAAAACGCTTACGTATTGCATCAGCCTCAACATATTGTTTAACAACTTGAGACTGATCTTTTTGGCTGGCAATAGCTAAAGTAATTTGAACAAGGCGTAATTGAGTTTTCCTATTTTGTAGCTGCTCATCATTCAAACCAAGCTTTCTTTCAACATCACGATCGGAAAAAGAAACATCACGTCCAAATTTACGCCTAACCAATTGTTGCCATGCTAAAGAAGCACGAATTCTTTCACGAAACGTCGAAGAACCAACTCCGCGCGCTGCCAAAGTTGCATAGAACTTTTTACGAGCAACTGCAGGCTTATCCTTCTTATTATTACGTTGAGCGATGCGTGTTATTTGTCCATCAAGAACAGTATCACTAATGATAATATTTTGCCGCTTAGCAACACTAATCTGCAATCTCTCATTAATCAGCTCTTCAAGAGCCTTTTTCTTCAAACCAGATGCAAGCCCTCGTCTTGCCTCATTCTGAAGTCGTTTAACAAAACGTTTTTGCAATTTCACAACTTCTTCTTTGCTGGTTGGGCGAGCCTCTTGGATGTAAGCACGCCAACGTGTTTGAGTTGATTTGGATTTCAGTTTTGCGCGCAACCGCTTTGTTAACTCAGGAGAAGACATCAAATGAAGGTTGACTCTTTGATTAATATGAAAATCCGTAATTGGGCTATCCTCAACTAAAACCCTAATCTTATGCGCATTGCCGGCAAAAGAATGGGAAGAAAGAATGCAAAGAGTAAATAAAAATGAAAATAGAAAGTTCAGTTTTCTCATATCAATCCAGAAATAAAAGATGTGCCCAGAAATAAAACATGCAAAATTATCAGCTCAAAAAGCCAGCAATCAAATTGATTATAAGATAATTTATCTACAAAACATTGTCTAGACAGTGGCAACAATGACTAAGGCTTAATCAAAAGTACGTTAGTTACTTGAATTACCTGATTTTGAAGATTGTCCAACATTTTGTTGTGTTCCAAAAGATCCAAGATGTTTGAGCGTAAAGAACACTTTAACAGATTGGTCAGGATCAACATCACGATCATCAATGAACGATTCATTGTATGAGACAGATAGAGAGAAACATTCATCAGAATATTCTAAGCCAATATAGTCAGACACTCTAAAGTCGTCTTCAATATCATATCGAATGCCACCAATGAGGGACCAATATTGGGTCAGCTTCAAGCGTGCATTTGCTAAAATTTCTTGTTCATCAGAGATAACAGATTTATCTCCTTCACCTTTAACAAATGCGTAGTTTAACTGACCACTAAGCGGTCCAGCTCTGAAGCTTGCATAAACATCTTGGCGCTGTAGATCAAATTCCTTGTCATCAAAACGACTTTGAGCAACCAAAGTTAAATTGTCATTTGGTTTTAAATAAAGACCGCCAACAAAATCAGATTCATCTCTTTGCAAGCCTGATTTATTGATTTGACCATTAGAATCAAGAGCATAAGCATTATCACCATCAAGATGATAACTTTGGCCAAACACAGCTCTCATATAACCACCAGTGTAATTCTGCAATGTATATTGCACACCAACATTTGCTCGTGTACCCGTTTCAATACGGTCATAACCAGAGAACTTATCTAAGTCAAAGAGCAAGGTATCATCAAAAACAAGGCTTTGAGAATCCTCATTTGAAATATCCAACTGATCTTTGCGGCTTAAATCACTTCGAGTGACAATTTGAGCAATCGGCTCAATGACATGAGAAGCGCCCCGAGTGTGTGCAACAAGTGGGAAGCGATATTCTAAACCACCAGAGGCAACACCGCGCGTCTCAGTATCGTCACTAAATTCACCTGTAACAGGGTTTCTGTAATTATTGCCTGTGTAAATATCACCACGCAATTTAGCAAACGGAGTAACCACTTGTCCGATATTATCAACAAATTTACGGCGCCATGAAATATCTGCGCTTAAACGGTTTGTATCAACACCATCATCATCACGGCTAAGGCTCAATGCATTCGCATTAAAGCTTAACTCACCACCTAAAATAGGGTCAGAGTAAATGTAGTTATAATCAATAACCGGGTGAACAATCGATTCAGATTCTGTTGTATCATCAGATAACAAACCACCAAATGAATAGGCATTTGCTGAGAAATAATTACGATCTTTTTGACCAACGAGATAAATCTTAGATACTCGATCTTCCCGCTTGATGTTATCTAATTTGTAAAAGCGACGGAATGTATCATCACTTTCATAAGTCACATCCCAACCAAAATCCCAGTTACTTGCAATCTGAAAATCACCTTCAGAAACAATAGATCCTCTAAATTTATCATCAGAAGGTGAGTCTTCCGGACGGTCTGTTTCTGAAATGCCTGCAACTTTGATGTTGTAGCTACCGTTTTTCAAACGATGGCGCCATTCACCCTTCAGCAAAAACCCGCGTTTTGAAAGGTAACTAGGGCTAAACGTAAAGTCATAATTCGGAGCAAGTTTGAAATAATAAGGTGTTTCAATACCGCCACCAAGATCTTTCGAGTAGATCGGGCGAGGAATCAAAAAGCCTGATTGACGCTTAACGGTTTGATCTGGATGTTTAAAAAACGGCAAATATGCAATTGGAGTTCCGAAAAGGTCAAAAGTAGCATCTTCATAACTGATTGTTTTTTCTTCTTTGTTATGAATAACGCGTTTGGCTTTAATTCTCCAAAGCGGTGCTTTTTTAGGGTTATCCTTACAAACCTTACATGGCGTAAACACACCATTTTTAAATTCAGTAACATTACCCGGACGGCGAATAGCTTGGGTAGCCCCAATTCGTGTTTCATCTTCGGTTACAACTTGAAGTGAACGAATAAAGCCTTCTTTAAAATCATCAGTAAGAACAATCCGTTCAGCTTTAACCAAAGCCCCATCAGGTTCTTTAATACGCACATTACCATCAGCAACAAGTTTACTTGTGCCACGGTCATAAATCACATCATTAGCAAGGAGTGTGTAGTTATTATAGTAAATTTCAACATTACCGCGTGCGATAACCCGATTGTTCTTATTATCGTAAATAAGATCATCAGCTTGGATTAACATCGGTTTGTTTTTATCAACATCTGGAATGGACTTCTCAACAGTAGGGTCATCAGATTCCTGAGCACCAACAGTCGGAACAGTCAAAACTCCCGTGAAAGGAGCAGTAAAGGTAAATGCCACAGCAAAAATGCCGCCCCTTACGATATATCTGTTCAATAAAGTCATCAAACCCCTGATATTAAGAAACAATCACACATTTTACAGCAGAAAGCCCTAGAAGCCTTTCAAATACATATAAAAAGTCTGATTTTCCCCCTAATCTATAATATTCATCCCAGTTTCAAAAACTCTAAGCATTAATCATACAGCGTGCGTTAATTTTAAAACGTACATTGATCAAACATTCTCACTAATTATCCAGCCAATATGAGCCGACCATACAGCAAAAAAATCTATTGATCTCACTATTTATACGTACAAAACACACCCTGTGCAAAAAACACTAATTTGATCTTACCCGTCTTCTTGAAACAATAAAACAGTAATAATCAAAAAACTCCACGCAAAAAGTGGCACCCAAGTAGCTATTTCAGGTGCAACCTTGCCCGCAAGTCCAAATTGTCGAGACGTTTCTGCAAATATGAAGAATCCAAGTCCAATACACATCCCTAAAATAATCATAGACTGAATACGTCCTAAACGAAACGTTCTCAATGAACAGGTTGCTGCAATTAGCACCATAATTGCAAGTAAAAAAGGCTT
>JAEPQF010000044.1:0-20370 GCA_017640685.1 Hyphomicrobiales bacterium | reverse complement strand
AAGGCTTTGAAAGCAACAATTGATACTGAATCTTATAACGTGTTGCAGGTAAGCCAGCCTTATTCGCAATCTCAATAAAATTCGGCAGCGCCCAAAAAGATACGGTTTCAACACTACCCATACTATCTGTTATCTGAGTCGGTGTTAAATAAGTACTTAATAAGTAATTTTTATGAAATTTAGGCTGTTGCCCCACGCTAGACACCCATGCATCACGAAAAACCCAGTGACCTTGTTCAAGATCAGCCCGTTTTGCATCGATTCTTTCAACAAATTTCGAATTTTTCGAATATTGTAGCGATGTAACACCAACAAGACTATGTCCATGATTGGCAGACGCCTTCGCATTCATGACAGAAGGGCCATCCGTTCCATCTTGACGAAACCAAATTTGATTATTCGAAGACCGCAATTGAGACTTAGACCCACCAAATAATTTTGCATATGCCCGCTCTGATTCAGCTTTGGAGTAAGCAGCAAGCGGATTATAAACACACATGGCAAACACACCAATGCCAATAGCCACGCCAAGCGGTGGTAATAAAAACCGCCAAACAGAAACACCTGCAGCACGAATAATAATAAGCTCCGAACTTCGCCCAAGCATCAAAAAAGCACCAATTGTTCCAACAAGCACAGCAAAGGGAATGGTTAATTCGGCAAAAGAGGGCACTCTCAATAAGGCAATATACAAAACATCTTCAAGTGGAATATCACCAGATTTGCTTGATTTGCGCAAAAGTTCAATAAAATCAATAAGAAGGATAAGGAGACAAAACAGCATGAACACCATAAAAATGGTAACAAGAAACTTCAAAGACATATAACGATTAAGGATCTTAATCATGCGCAGTCCTCACTTTTTTTCGAGAACCATTGATTTGTCCCAAACTAGCTGGCAAAAATTTCGCAAAAATTTCGGGTGACATACTTTGCCAAATATAAAGCATGCAAACAAGCGTGCCTCCAACCGGAATACCATAAACCAGCCAAACAGCTTCAGGATGAACTTTCAAGACATTCAAGGCCGCTAGCCCGCCCATTCGCGCGGCCAAACCAACACAAAACCCAATAATCAGTAATTTTGAACTATTTTGCCGAGTTGAGCGAGCCACGCCCAGCGCGGCAACAGCTATAAAAGCAAATAAAATAGGGTAAAGAGCACCCGAAAAACGACCATGAATTTCAGCGCGAATCCGTCCCATAATTTTCGGCCGATTAAGTTCAGAGGCGGGAGGGTTTAACAATCCTGGCAAATAACGCGCGCGAGGCTTATAAAGGGCCTTGCCCCCCTTCGCACGACCAAATTCAGACAAATCAAAAATATACTGATCAAATTTGACAATCTGAACATTATTTTTGTCACTCAATTTGCGATGAATATGCCCATTCTTCATTTTTAAATAGACACTACCATCCAACTTAATCATCTCGCCTTCTTCAGCAAGATAGGTGAGATGGACTTTCGGGCTACGTTCATCACTCACAAGCAGTCCAAGCAAATCACCATTTTTCTTACGATCACGGATATGAAATGTCATTTTTCCGCGAGGACTTGAAAATTTACCTGCTTGCAAAACATGAGTAATCAAATCAGCTCTAACTTGGGTGATATATGAGCGTAATTTCTGCAAACTGGCAGGCTGAATAAAAAGATTGCTCATCAGTACAAGAAAACCAACCAAAACACCTAAAACAGCATAGGGCATGATAAATCGCCAAACGGTTGCACCGCTTGCTGTCATAATGATTAGCTCACTATCAAGGTTCAGCTTATTCAAAGAATAAAGACAAGCAATAAGAAACGCGATTGGCGCAACAATGGCCATTGCTTGCGGCATCGCCAGGGTTGTCATCTTTAAAAAAAGAAAAAAACCACCCGACAAGCCTTCTAGTTGTTTTAAAGATGTCGCAATCCACACAATTGCACTCAAAGACCCAACAATCATAATAAGGGCATTCGAGGCTTGCATGAAAACGTAGCGACTAAATAAATCCATAGAAATCTACAATTCAAACTCAAAAAGAGATCTAGAAATGATCTTTCAAGCTAATCAATTCTAGAGAATAAATATCATATTCAAAAAATGAACCACACTCACAAATGTCTTAACCAAAAGAGCACCTGCTCACAAGAACATAAATACTCATAAAGTGAAAGCTGTTGATATCAAAGCTCACAACACATTAAGTTCATCTAGCACTAGAAATTCATCAAGGCCAAAGTGAGACACATCAACCAAACAAAAAGTGATCTATCAAACTTCCACAACAAAAAGCATATGCATCCCACCACATGACTGCATAAAATGAGCGACGACATAAAACAAGCGGCCACATAAAAGCATAGCGCAGTTGCGAGCTATCTCGTCAAACGTGACATTCAAAAATTTGAAAAAATTTTATAGATCAATCAGATCAACCAGCTTGAGCTTAATAAGCGAACAGTTTAACCTGTCCTGAATTTTAATCCTAACATAGAAGTCGCACTTTAAAAGAGGCAATGAATGAACAAAACAGCCAAAATAAATTTTGAAAAAATAAGCCTGCCAAATTCAGGCACAATTGTTCTGTTTACGACCAAATCAAACAAACTATCAGATACCGCCAAAGAGCTAGATACCAACAACAATAAGTTCATTACCAAAGCGATTAAAGCTGCCGATTTTAAAAGCGCTAAATCTTCAATTCTTGAAATTATTTCACCAACAATTACAGAACCCAAAACCGCAAAATATGACCGTATTATCTTAGTTGGGCTCGGAGAGAATAAAGCCCATACTAAACTTGATTGGCGCAATTTAGGTGGTTCACTAGCAGCCCATCTTTTAGCAAAAAACATTGAAAGCGCAACAGTTCTAGTTGAAACAGAAACTGATCCAGAGTTCATCGCCAATCTTGGTCATGGCATTACCTTGCGCCAATATAAATTTGATAAATACAAAACCTCAGCTCAAAAAGACCAATCCAAAGAAGAAGAGACAAAAGAAACAAACTTACAAAAAGTTGCGATCCAATCAGAAGAAGCTACAGCGGCTAAAAAGCTATTCACAAACAGCTTAAGTCCTGTTCAACATGGTGTTTTCGCCGCCCGCGATTTGGTGAACGAACCTGGAAATATTCTAGGGCCAAATGAATATGCCAAACGCATAAAAGCTTTATCAAGCTTAGGGCTAGGTATTAAAGTTCTCACAGATAAAGAACTCAAAACTGAAAAAATGAATTCTCTTTTGAGTGTGGGTGAAGGTAGCCGCCAAGGGTCTTATCTTGCCATTATGGAATGGAAGGGCGCTGCTAAAACAGAACAACCTCTCGCCATCATAGGCAAAGGGGTCACATTCGACACAGGCGGCATTTCCATTAAAGGTGCCGGCGGTATGGAAGACATGAAAGGCGACATGGGGGGCTCTGCAACAGTAGTTGGCCTCATGCAAACTTTGGCGAAACGAAAAGCCAAAATCAATGCAGTCGGTGTTGTTGGTTTGGTTGAAAATATGCCAGATGGCCAAGCCACACGGCCAGGTGATATTGTAACCTCTAAATCAGGTCAAACAATCGAAGTGATCAATACAGATGCTGAAGGCCGTCTCGTTTTGGCCGATGCCTTGTGGTACACACAAGAGAAATTCAATCCAAAATACATGATCAACCTAGCCACCTTAACAGGCGCTATCATGGTAGCCTTAGGAAAAGAATATGCCGGTCTTTTTTCAAACAATGATGAACTTGCGGAAATGCTCGTTGCATCAGGAAAAGATACAGGTGAGCAAGTTTGGCGTATGCCATTAGGCGAACTCGGCTCCTCCTATGACAAGCTAATCAATAGTACCTTTGCAGATATGAAAAACACAGGCGGCAGATGGGGCGGCGCTATTACAGCTGCTCAGTTCTTACAGCGCTTTGTCAATGAAACCCCATGGGCACATATTGATATCGCCGGCGTTGCTATGGCATCCAACAAATCACCCATCAACCAAAGTTGGGGCTCAGGTTATGGTGTAGATCTTCTTAATAATTGGATCGAAGAAAATTTTGAAAAATAATAAATATTGAGAAGCTAATCTTACAATAAATAATATCTAAAAAGCCGTCAGTTAACTGGCGGCTTTTTTGTGTCTACGTTGATTAGAAATCGCAATGTTCATCAAACGTTGAAATTTCGGACATTCAAAATGCGACGGTGCTGAACAAGCAGCTGCATGTTTCAACCCATCACGCAAATGTCCAAGCTGTTTAATAGTCCTGTCAATTTCTTCAGCCCTTTGTAATAATTGTTCTCTATCTATCTTGGGCCCATCTTCAGTAAAGACAGATAAAATTTCATTCAAAGAAAATCCTGCCTGACGCCCAAGCGCAATAAGAGCCAAGCGCTCTAAAACAGTTTCATCAAACACGCGCCTCAAACCATTACGACCAATCGAGCGAATAAGACCTTTCTCTTCATAATAACGCAACGTAGAAACCGGCAAACCTGACTGTTTGGAGACAACGCCAATATCCATTATAGATCTCCTTAAAAAAACACTCTTGACCTAAAGTTAACTTGAAGTTGTATGATACCCTAAACGAACGAAAGTGCAAAACTTAAAGGCAATCAAATGGACGAAAACTTCTGGCATGATAGATGGAAAAAAAATGACATCAGCTTCCATCAAAATGAGGCAAACCCAAATCTAGTCACTCATTTTCACAACTTACCAATAAAAGAAAAGAGCCGCATATTCATTCCTCTATGCGGTAAAACGCTTGATATTAGTTGGTTGCTCTCAAAAGGTTATTGTGTGGCTGGCAGTGAATTAAGTGAATTCGCAATTGATGAACTTTTCAAACAATTAGAAATTTCACCCAAGGTCGATGAAAGAGGGGCAATCAAACATTTTCACGCACCCAACATCGATATTTATGCGGGAAACATTTTCGAACTCAACAAAGAAATTCTAGGCTCAGTCAACGCCGTATATGATAGGGGCGCTTATGTCGCGCTTCCTGAAACAATTCGCGCTCAATATAGCCAACACCTCATAAACATCACAAACAATGCACCACAGCTTCTCGTTGCTTATGAGTACAATCAATCCTTAATGGATGGACCGCCATTTTCAATTCAGCCAACTGAGATTGAGGCCAACTATATAAAATCTTATGAAATCACAAATCTGAACAGCCAAGATGTGGAAGGCGGTCTAAAAGGCATATGTGCTGCAAAAGAAAATGTCTGGCTTTTACAAGAAAGAACCTAAAACTAGATAGAAGGTTTTTCACTTAAAGATCAGCTAGTTATGAGATGCCAATGATACTTATTTTCCATAATATATATTATGCGAATAAAGTGAATTCTAAAATTTCTCACTAACAGATGCAATCTCAGCCAAGAAAAACCTCAAGTCTTCAAAATTTGCCCCCCTAGACACATATGAACTTCACACATCAACTACGCCACGCAATAACAATTGCGCACCTAAATGGCTGTAATAACATCTCAAAATCAGAGCCCATACGTTTTATAATCTTTTGCGCATCGGCTCTGATTTTTCGAATATCTTCACTCGTATAAACTTTTTCAGACCGCAACTGGAATGAAAACAATTTAGAAATTTTCTCAGCCGTCTCACCCGCACCTGTCGCTTTCCATATTTTCCCGTCTGAGCGAATATTTAAATTATGCATCAATGGATCGGGATCATATTTTTTAATAATCGGTAACGGTGAACCTAATGTTCCACGCACATAGTCAACCAACGTATCAGTCGTATTATTTGCTCGCGCAAGCCCCAAGCAGGCATTGTTACGCGGTTCTTTAAAATTACAATTCTTATGAGAAAAAGCATCTCCAAAATTTTGAATATCAGTAAAGCCTACAACCTCTAACTCAAAAGATTTTTGCAAAGACTGACGCGGCAACAAACTACGAAGCATTTTTTTAAATTGTAACTCCGCGTGAGAAGAAAGCTTAGCACCTGCTGTTCCAAACAAATTTTGAATAACCACAACACGGCTTTTAACTAAATCAAACGCAACACCCCTTAACGGTAATTGTCCAGGTTCTGATAACACACCAACAGTCTCAACAAATTCAAATGGCTCTTTACGATAGATCACCTGAATGGTTTCATCTTTTGGTATTTTAATCGCTTTTACACGTGCCTTAAGGCGGCCCCATTTCTCAATCACATGCTGAACATCAACCACCTCTTCAGCATGCGCAAAAGAGTTCAAGCTAAGGGAAAACAAAACAGAGACGACGAAAGAAGCGACAATGCTAATCGAAGTTAGATATTTAGCGAGGCAATGCATTACTCAGTTCCTCTAGCTTATTCACTGTCGCATTAAAACTGTCTGTTTGCCCAAGCAACAATACACCAAGTTTTTTCTGATTTTCTTGTGCCAATGTCAGCTGACTATCCAAAGCATTTAAAGTTTTCGAAGCCTCATCAAATCGCTTTATCAGTGCTTTATACCGTTCATCAAAAGCTTTATCCCTTTGAATAAAAGCCTGATCACGCTCAATAATCGCCTGATTACGAGAAACAATCGCCTGATCGCGGTCTTTTTGTGCTTGTTCAAGCAAAACTTTCTTTTGAGAAATTTGCTGTTGCAACTGATATTTAGCCAAATTGCATTCTTGGCGAATTTCATCACGCTCTTGCATTACACGTTGCAGATTTTCACCACCAGGAATAACTTTCCAAAGCACATAACCAAGTGTGACAATCAACACCAAGTTCAGTAAACTCATAAACCAAACCCAAGCAGAAATTTTCCAACTACCCTGTATCTGCATTGTTTCAGCATGTCCAATTTGCGCCATAACCATCCCCAAAACTCATGAAAGAAAAGATTAGATATTTTAAGCTAAATATGAAATTTATAAGCTTATAATAATCCAACTTATCATAAAAATGAGGCAGTAAACTGATAATTAACAAGAATTACTCATTTGCTTCGTTTTAAGGGTTTTGCCGTGTAGCGATACGAAAATTCAAAGCACAAACGAGAACAACAAAATTTCAGCTCCTGGATGACAAGCAAAGCTTTCAATATTACTCAGTATAATTCCATCAACGAAAAAACTAACAAGCTCACAAAGTTACCAAAACTAGACATTCTGTCCCCGTCTGTCGTCAGAATGTCTACAATCACTTTGTCCATTAAAATTAATCAACCAAGAGTCTAGAAAAATTCTAACTAGCTCTTGTTAAGTCCCTAAATCCACTCTTATACTTTACTAAAGATCGAATAAAGGGTGGAAATTATATGAGCAAAGAAATTATTGAACCAAACCCTGAAAATCATGACCTCTATCAAGACCTAGAAGCATTGGATCATACAGGTTCATTAATTAGTGCGCCCATAATAGAAGAACGTCCTCTTACTGTTTTTCTTAATTCCAGGGAAATTGTCACACTCATGACAATTGGTGACTATCCAGATCTTTTAGCTGTTGGTTATTTATTCAACCAAAACATGCTGCCAAATGCAGATGAAATCACCGCAATAGATTACGACGAAGATATTGAAACAATTGTTGTACGCACTAAAACAGAAACAGACTATGAACAAAAATTAAAACGCAAGATCCAAACATCCGGTTGTGGTCAAGGAACTATTTTTGGCGATTTAATTGAAAACATAGAAGGTGTTGAACTTGCGACTGATAATAATATTAAAGTTTCCACCCTCTACCCTCTTTTAAAAACCATCAATCAAACACCTCGGCTATATTTGAAAACCGGAGCTATTCATGGCTGCGTCCTATGTAAAGGAGAGGAACCTCTAGTCTATATGGAAGATGTCGGCCGCCATAACGCCGTTGACAAAATCGCTGGCTACATGGTGATGAATAATATCAACCCCGATGATAAATATTTTTACACAACCGGCCGCTTGACCAGTGAAATGGTGATCAAAACTGTCAAAATGAGAATTCCAATTTTGATTTCAAGATCGGGCTTTACAGCATGGGCGGTAAAATTAGGAAAAGCTGCCAATCTCACTCTTTTAGGACGCGCTAGAGGAAAACGCTTTATCGCCCTCTCAGGCTTCGATCGGCTTTACTATGACACTCCAGAAGCTTCAAGTTCTACGACTATGATCAAAACCCAAAAGTTAGCCATTTAATTTTAGACCAAACTCAGAAAATGAAGCTCATTTAAGAAAAGCACTTCTAGACCATGAAGCCCTCAATAACTAACAGAACAATCACAGGTGTCATTTTGGCGGGCGGTCAATCAACCCGTATGGGTGGGGGTGACAAATTCCTAAAAGAAATTGCTGGCAAATCCATTTTAGAAACCGTAATTGAACAATTTACTCCCCAATGTTCAACTCTTATCATCAGCGCAAATGGTGATTTAAACCGTTTAAGTGCTTTTAAACTTCCAATTATAGAAGACACAATCAAAGAGCAAATCGGCAATGAGCAAGCAGGCCCCTTAGCCGGGGTTTTGGCAGCAATGCTTTGGTCAAAAGAAAATCAACCTCAACACACACATATCTTATCTGTAGCAGCTGATAGCCCATTATTCCCTGGTAACTATAGTCAGCAAATGATCAACCATGCTAACGCTCTAGATGAAGAAGCGATTATATTGGCCAAATCAAACGGCTGGCATCATCCAATTTTCGGTCTCTGGCCAATCTCGCTAGCAAATGATTTAGAAATTCAATTAAACGCTGGTGTACGAAAAATAAGGGCATGGACAAATACTCATGCAAACAGCGTTGTGGAGTTTGAAAATCAGTTCATAAATGGTGAGAAAATAGATCCGTTTTTCAATATCAATAATCCTGAAGATTTTGAGCTTTATGAAAAACTGTCGAGAAATATAGACCTATAAGTAATATCAGTTTTAAAAGAAAAATATTGCAAGCTGAAAGTGCAATAGTTCTTCTAGCGTTTTATAGTTTTTTGGCCCCTTAATAAAAGGCAATACATGTTAGAAATAATCACACCTGAGAAAACGAATAGATAACGCTATTAATCCCAATAACGGCCTCATTGAACACTAGAGTGTATTTTTTAGAAATATATTAATAGAATAAAGAAGCAAATTAGAATTTATGTTTCAAAGTGCCTTTAATCGACAAGTCATCAGGTTCACTTTGCCCAACAATGCCGCTTTCTTCCTCATCACGATAAAGAAGCTCCAACCCAAAATTTAGCTTAGGAACAGTCCCAACAACACCAAGTCCTGGAATACGTATAGACGTACGCTCTTCACTATCAGTAACAACTGATTTAGGAGCATTAAATTCTGATTTTGATTTGTTGATAGACCCACTAACCAAAGGCTCTGACTTCACAACGATCTCAGTTTCCTGAAACGCAAACGCATTGGAAGAAACACCAAAGGCAGTAGCAGCACTAAACACAAGTGCAATTAACATTACTATAGGTTTCACGAACCTGACCTCTTACACAATACAGACAATCACCCCTATCCCCTGTGACTATAATGTGCGCTTAATTTACCATTTTTGCAAGAAATTAGTTAAATAGCACAACTCATTGAAATGCAATCAAAAATAGTCAATGGCCTGATAAACAAATCTAGCGTTATGATAATTTTACAACATTTTTTTACCACAAAGCCATGTTTTTGCCTTAATTGCACATATGCAAAACAAAAAGGGCCCTCAATTTGAGGGCCCTTTATATAATTACAATATTCTAATTTGATTAGAATTTGATGCGAGCACCAGTAACAACAGTTACGAAGTCTTCAGTTGCTACACCGTTATTAAGGTCAGCTTCATAATGACGGAAACCAGCATAAAGTTCCATTGCAGCTGCATCAACTTTTTGAACAACACCGAAACCATAGATGTCGCCTTCACCTACATCGTCTGTATCACCGTGAACAAACTCACCGTAAAGTGTCGTTTTACCAAGTGAATTCCATCTTTGTTGGATACCAGCTTTAATTTGGTAGAAAGTTTCATCAACACCGTTGTCTTTAGACTTCTCACCACCAGAACCAGTTACGAAAATACCTGTAGGCACATGCATGATAGATGCAGAACCGTTAAAGTTTTCGCTAGCTGATGCGCCTGAATCCTCTTGGTCTTCTCCATAACCGATAGCAGCTTTAAATTTGAAATCAGCAAATTTAGCTTTATAGAAAGCCGCTACTGACCATTCATCATCTTCACCCCAAGATGCGCTAACTTTAAAGCCTGCAATTGTAGGCGTGTCATAACGAATTACATTACGACGGTCTAATTCAGTATCACCATCAAAAATAGCACCCCAGTCAGCAGTAGATGCTGCACCATTTGAATTCAAAATAGCAAAATCTTCAACATAGCGAAGACCACCGTTACGAGCAACAACATGAGTGCCACTTAGGTCTTGTGTAGTTGTGCTATCAAGCGCATGACTTGTTAGACCCCAAGAAACCTTACCAAATGTTTTACTCTTGATGAACATTTCAGAACGACGGAGGTCTAAACGTTGACCATCACCATCATCATTAACTTCATCAACACGATCTGATTCAGCTGAATAGACACCGATTTCAATGCGGTAACCAGCAGACCAATCATGATTGATCTTAGCTTTACCTTTAAAACCGATACGTGACGCCGAGCTATCATTATCAACAACATAAGCATCGCTATCTTCACCATTGTCCCAAATCAAAAGAGATTGGTTCACCTGGCCATAAATCTTTAATGATACTTTGCGGTTGCCCTTACGAGCTGTTGTTGCTTCAAGTGTCGCAACACGCTCTTCTAAATCTGCACAGCAATCACCGCCTAAATCAGCAGCACTTGCAGTACCTGTTGTAGCAACCATCATACCACCAGCAACAAGTGCTGCGATTGAAAGTTTCGTTTTCATAAATTCCCCGATCATAAGGTTTTTCTCCAAGTAGTAACTTAAGCGATCAATTAAAATCACTTTAGCAATTATAAAAATCACCACCCTGAACACTAGAATATTAAGTAACACTTTAAAATTCTGTTACGTTTCAGAACGAAATTTAAGGCCTTGTTATAAATAAAATTAAGCCTATCAAATTAAACAATTTCCATAATTAAGGTGAGCTACAATTTTGTAGCAAATCACTTGAGAAAAAATGCATCATAGAACCGTCATAAGCAAGTCACAAAACTGTAACCGAACTGACATCAACACACATCGTGACATTAAAACAACAACAAACGTGGCAATTTACCACACTAAAAGCGTAATAAAATCAGCATACTTAGCAATACATAGAAACATTCGCCTTAAAGAATGTTAAACAAATACAGCAACATAGGCTGTCACAATTCATTCTCGAATCTATCGAAAGGTAGAATGATACTGTAAAAAACTTATAAACAGGCCTGAAATGAGAAGAATTCACTCCAAAATAAAAAAAAGGGCCCCAAAAAAGAGGCCCTTAAGGAATGATCGAGGTGTTCTAGTAATTAGAACTTGATGCGAGCACCAGTAACAACAGTGATGAAGTCTTCAGTGTCAACACCTGTGTCTAGGTCAGCTTCGTAGTGACGGAAGCCAGCATATAGTTCCATTGCTGCTGCATCAACTTTTTGAACAACACCGAAACCATAGATGTCACCTTCGCCAGTGTCATCTGTATCACCGTGTACATACTCACCATAAAGTGTTGTTTTACCAAGTGAGTTCCATTTTTGTTGGATACCAGCTTTAATTTGGTAGAATGTTTCTACGTCACCGTCAGATTTAAATTCTCTTTCACCAGCAGAACCAGTTACAAAGATACCTGTTGGTGTGTGCATGATAGATGCTGAACCGTTAAAGTGTTCACTAGCATCACCAAGATCTTCTTGCTCTTCACCATAGCCGATAGCAGCTTTAATTTTAAATTGGTCAAATTTAGCTTTATAGAAAGCAGCTACAGACCATTGATCATCTTCACCCCAAGAAGCGCTTACTTTGAAGCCAGCAACTGTAGGAGTTTCATAACGAATTACATTATCACGGTCCAATTCAGTGTCACCGTCGAAGATTTTACCCCAACGAGTACCAGTGCTTGCACCAGTTGCGCTATTGATGATGAAGAAATCTTCGATATAACGTAGGCCACCATTACGAGCAACAACGTGTGTGCCACTTAGGTCTGCTTTTGTAGTACCGTCAAGAGCAGTGCTTGTTAGGCCCCATGTCACTTTACCAAAAGTTTTGCTTTTGATGAACATTTCAGAACGACGTAGGTCCAAACGGTTACCGTCACCATCGTCATTACCTTGATCAACACGGTCTGATTCAGCTGAGTAAACACCGATTTCAATGCGGTAGCCAGCAGACCAGTCATTGTTGATTTTAGCTTTACCTTTAAAGCCGATACGTGAAGCTGAGCTGTCGTTGTCAACTACGTAAGCATCGCTATCTTGACCATCATCCCAAATCAAAAGAGCTTGGTTAACTTGACCATAAATTTTCAAAGAAACTTTACGGTTACCTTTACGAGCTGTCGTAGCTTCAAGTGTTGCTACACGCTCTTCTAAATCTGCACAGCAGTCACCACCCAAGTCAGCCGCATTAGCTGAAGAAGTAGCAACCATCATACCGCCAGCAATCAAAGCTGCCAAAGAAAGTCTGGAAGTCATAATTCCCCCAATCACAATAATTCTCCACTATAATTGTTTGTTGAACCTCAAATAGATTTAAGGTTCTGATGAGATTAAATTAATTTCGGTTCAGAATGGATATACTCATTTGACTACACACGATCTACATAACGACCAGGTTAGCCTCAAACTTGAGTGCATCTGTCTGCTAGACCCAGGATCAGATTTAGAAGAGTTATATGACAGTTCTGTTACAAAACCCGCGTCACAACGAACGTCAGTTTACGCTGTAACTCAGAAGACACATCTTTATTTATCGGAAATCAAAAAAAGTATTAAATTACCTACAAATCATCGTATCAGGCTAGTTTTCACGACTAAACGACCGAACTTAAGAAATATAGATATTCACGAATATACTGCTTCATTGTGTCCTGAAAGTAATAAAAGGTGCCATAAGCCTTTATCAAAACTAAAAACCCTTTTTAATCACAAATACTTATTATGTCATGTTTTCAAAACAGGCGTTTTTTCGCGTTTTTCTAATCTTTTCGATGAATTTAAAAAAGCCCCTGTGGAGAAACTGAAAAAGTGGAGTTATAATCAAAACTATCATCAAAAGAGAACGATGATCGGCAATTTTGTCACATCAAATCACAAGCAACCTATATGAATGTAATTTTCTAAGGCCACTATAATGAAAGACCTCACTTCAGACGTAGCTATCATTGGAACAGGACCTGTCGGCCTCATAACCGCAACAGTTTTGGCAAAAGAAAGCCAATTTCAAATTAATTTATTCGGGCCTAAGCCAAATGAAGAAACTCTAGCCAAAGACACACGCACAACAGCCTTCATGGCACCCTCAGTCATATTGCTAGAAAAATGTGATATTTGGCAAAACTGCAAAAAAAATGCAGCGCCCTTAAAACATTTGAGAATGATTGATGATTGCGGCTCACTCATCAAAGCACCAGATTGTTATTTTACATCTGAAGAGTTAAACATGTCTGCGTTTGCTCAGAACATACCAAATAGTGACCTCAACAAAGCTCTTATCGACAAAATTGAGAGTGGTCCTAAAATCAATTGGATTGAAACCAAAGCAGTTACCAATATCAATCATTCAAACACAAACATTGAAATTACAACAAAAGAGAACCAAGTCTTTAACACCCAATTTTGCATTGGAGCTGATGGAAAAAATTCAATTTGCAGAACAGCAGCGCAAATAAAAACAGAGCAATGGCAATATGACCAAACCGCAATTGCTTGTGCCTTTACTCATTCCTCACCACATAATGCAACCTCAACTGAGATACATCGTAAAACAGGCCCAATGACACTCATTCCACTGGAAGAATATCGCTCTAGTCTTGTATGGTCATTAACACCTGAAGAGGCAAAACGCATTGCCTCTTTAAATGATGAGGAATTTAGCGCTGTTTTATACGAAAACTCACATGCAATTTTAGGAGACATAACCTCTTTAGAGCCAAGAGTAGCTTTCCCAATCTCAGGCTTAAAAGTGGAAAAGTTCGCCCAGAATAATATCGCGTTGGTTGGAGAATCTGCCCATGTCATCCCCCCCATTGGCGCACAAGGCATGAACCTAGGGTTAAGAGATGCAGCTCATTTATCTGAAATTCTGAAATCCTATTCATCACTTGGAGATAATCTCAATGAAATCCAAGACGAATATAATGCCTCGAGAAAATCCGACGTAGCAAGCCGAACATTCGTTGTAGATATGCTGAACAAATCGCTCTTACTAAATGACATTTCTTTAAAAACAATCCGCAGTACCGGCCTAACAGCCCTTAGAAATTTTAAATCTCTAAGACAAATGATCATGCAACAAGGGCTAGGCGATGAACACTCACTCCCTCAATTGATGAGAGCTGAAGTCTAATCCCACCTATTATCTCATCTTATCAAAAGGCATATGAAAGAAATCATTGACCAACGATCAGCTTTTGTGCTCTTAGGGGCTAAGTTCTACTTTCAGCACATACTTTATTATATATACACCATTTCAAAACCCTAAGGGCCTTATAAATGACTATCTGGTTGCATATTCGATATTGGGCAGAATTTTGCCTATTAAGATCAATCATTGGCATGATCAGATTAATGCCCCTTGATACAGCAGTTAAGTTTTCTGCCTATTGGTGGCGCATTCTAGCTGCCCGTGGTCGGCGGCATAAACGTGCCCTTAATAATCTAGCTATGGCGTTTCCTGAAAAGTCTGAAGAAGAAAGAGAATCCATCGCAATTGCCATGTGGGAAAACTTGGGCCGTGTCATGGCAGAAACTATGCAAATGGATCGCATTTTAAAAAATCCTGATTGCATTGAAATAGCAAATCCAGAAATTTTAGAGCGCTATCAAGGTAAAATGGGCTCTGCTATTTGTGTATCTATGCATTCAGGTAATTGGGAACTTGCAATGTGGCCATTGGCCTCAAAGGGGATGAAACCAGCTGGTGTATATCGTCTCGTCAAAAACCCCCTGGTTGATCAATATCTAAGAAGTCAAAGAAAAGAACTCTACCCAGGCGGGCTTTTTGCCAAAGGAAGTGGTGCAGGCATCCATGCCGGCCGAGATACTGCAAGACAAATCGGGTCTTACGTAAGAAAAGGTGGCCGTCTGGGGTTCTTAGCTGACCAGTGGGACAGAAACGGAGTTGAAGTTCCCTTTTTCGGTATTGACGCTAAATCTCCCCCCTTCCCCGCCATGCTAGCCCGGCGCATTGGCACAAGATTATGGATTGGACGCTGTGTTAGAATTGGAACTCAATCTAACTTTCGTGTTGAAATGCATGAAATTAAGGTCCCCCGGACAGATGATCAAGAAGCTGATATCAAACAAATCATCACAGAGATTCAAAGTACATTTGAAGGATGGATAAGAGAATATCCAGAACAATTCATGTGGTCTAACAGACGTTGGTCTTAAAAAGACATTAGAGACGAATGACTAATTGTAAAGTGCAATCTAGCAAGTAATATTTTGCCAAAAACAATAAAGATGTGAACTTAAAATAGGAAAGAAACATGTCACAAACCAAAACCCCTCAAGGATTTTACAAACCATTGGCCATTGGCGCACCAGAACCTTATCGCCAATTACCAGTATCCCTCGAGCGGATGATCCATTTTATCCCTCCTCACATCGAAAAAATTCGCAGCAAAATTGGTGACATGATCCCAAAAGTAGATGTGATCCTTGGCAACCTTGAAGATGCAATCCCAGCAGATGAAAAAGAAAACGCAAGAGCCGGCTTTATTGAAATTGGTGAAAACAATGAGTTCGGCAATACCGGTCTTTGGACACGCGTAAACTGCCTTAACAGCCCTTGGTTTTTAGATGATGTCACTGAAATCGTTTCTAAAATTGGCAACAAACTAGATGTTATCATGCTGCCAAAAGTAGAAGGCCCGTGGGATATCCACTACCTAGATCAATTACTTGCTCAATTAGAAGCACGCCACGAAATTAAAAAGCCAATTCTAATTCACGCTATATTAGAAACAGCTGAAGGCGTGAACAATGTTGAAGATATCGCCAGTGCAAGCCCAAGAATGCACGGCATGAGCTTGGGGCCAGCTGACCTTGCCGCTTCAAGAGGCATGAAAACAACGCGCGTTGGTGGCGGGCATCCTTTTTATGGTGTTTTAGAAGATGCTGATGGCGACAAAGAGCGCACACTCTATCAACAAGATCTATGGCATTACACAATCGCGAAAATGGTCGACGCCTGCATGGGCAACAGTATCAAACCTTTTTATGGCCCATTTGGTGACTTTTCAGATAGTGACGCTTGTAGAGCTCAATTCCGTAACGCCTTCTTACAAGGCTGCCTCGGCACATGGAGCTTACATCCAAGTCAAATCACCTTAGCCAAAGAAGTTTTCAGCCCTAATGTTGATGAAGTTCTCTTTGCAAAACGCATCCTAGAAGCCATGCCAGATGGCACAGGTGCCGTAATGTTAGATGGTAAAATGCAAGATGATGCAACTTGGAAGCAGGCAAAAGTTATTGTTGATCTTGCTAAGATCGTAGCAACAAAAGATCCTGAAATGGCCAAAGCTTACGAAATGTAAGCGTAGCGACTTAACTTAAAAATAACGTAAGACAAAAAAAGCCCCTTCAATGAAAATTGAAGGGGCTTTGATTTATAAAGACGATCTAATTCGTCTTATTTTTTTCTTGGATTATCCGCATTTTTAATCAGCTCAGCATCTTTCTTAGCTTGAGCTTTTTTAGCAGCTTGAATTTGGCGCTTACGAATATCAAGCATCATAGCTTTGCGAGCACTAGCATATTTTTTACTATCAATTGGCTTACCAGCATAAGCTTTACCAAAACCACTTAATGGAATTGGGAAACCAATTGGCTTTCCGCTAATGCCAATTGTTGCAATAACGATCTTCTTCCCAACTTTCATTTGCTTCATAAGGTCAGGTGTCATTTGAGTTTCAGCAACACAACCAGCAACATGGCAGAAAGAATATTTAATCTTCAGAGGTTTGTTTTCATCAACTTTAACATGAACACCAGCTGGAATTGCCATTCCAAGCGGTACAGTCACCAAAAAGCGTTCTACTTTATGACCGGAAACATTACGAACAGCCGCTGATACAAGTGGCGTACCTGTACGAGCACTTAAGCTTTCGTGGTGAGTCATGCAAATCTTTTTAGAAGTTGCTGCTTTAGCCTTCACTTCTTTAAGTTTCACATCATCACAAATTTTAATCCACGCATTCTTTTGTTTAGCCGCAGCTTTTTTCTTATCTTGAGCAAAAGCTTGAGTTCCACCACCAAGAACAACACCGCTAACAGCTAGACCAAGTAATGCTGCAGCTGTAATACGTAATGTAGCAGTCATTTTATTTGAGCCTACCTGCTTCTTTTGAGTCCCTGATTTAGCGTGACTCCAAAGTTTAATTCGCGAACTCATATTTCTGCCTCTCTCCTATAACAGTTGGCCTCGTCAATATATGGGGCCTGAGTAAATTGATCCTACTATATTGTTTATACCCCTGAACTCACCGAAATAAGGCAATCCAGTGACAAGATGAATTTATTGACACTTAATTTAGGGTTTATTTCACCCCGTGATATGAAAGACACGCATAAACATGCATGAATGGGTCCCATAATCATTAAAATGTCAGATTATGGCTTCTTTATTACTCTCTATTCAAAGCTTTTAAAAGATCAAATTAACGCGTAAAACGACTTAAATAATTTTTCTGAATGAAAAGAAAGAAAACTCATGTCAAAATTAATCATCAAGAAGTTGGTTTTATTACATATTTTTTGTTTTACCCTCTTGGTTACCATCTCCCCAATAAGTAATGCTGAAGACATGAGTAAAGAGCAAAAACTGCATGGCATCTCAATGCATGGCACTCTAAAGTATGAAAAAAACTTCACTCATTTTACCTATTCTTCCCCCAAAGCTCCCAAAGGCGGCACCATAAATCTTGGCGTACTGGGGGCATTCACAAATATGAACCCCCTAAATATTAGAGGCGGTTCAGCCGCTGGCGTGCGCGGTTATATCTATGAAAGCTTACTTGCAAGAGCCTTAGATGAACCATTTTCTCTTTATGGCCTCATTGCTGAAAAAATAGACCTCCCTGAAGATCGTTCTTCAATCACCTTTTACATCAACCAAAATGCAAAATTCTCAGATGGCAAAAAAATCACCATCGAAGACGTTATTTTTTCTCATAAATTATTGAAAGAAAACGGTCGGCCTAACCACAGAACCTATTATAGCAAAGTCAGTAAAATTGAAAGAATTGGAAAAGAGGCCGTTAAGTTCACCTTCAAGCCCAGCGCTGATGGCAAAATAGATCGTGAAATGCCCCTCATTATGGGCCTTATGCCCATCTTACCCAAACATATTATGAATAAAGAACTGTTCCGTGAAGCTAACCTAAAGGCTCCCATCGGCTCTGGTCCCTATACAATTACGCAAATCGATCCCGGAAAGCAGATCATTTATAAACACAATCCCAATCATTGGGCGAAAGATTTGCCCGTCAACAAAGGGCGATATAATTTTAATCAGATCAAATTCACTTATTACAGAGATGCGAACTCCATGTTTGAAGCCTTTAAAAAAGGCCTTCATGATATTCAATATGAAAATGATCCCGGTAAATGGTCAAAGTCTTATAATTTCAATGCAATTAAAGACGGGCGTGTTCTTAAAAAAGAATTTGAACTCAAAATTCCATCTGGGATGTCAGCTCTTGTCTTCAATACAAGGCGCCTAATTTTTAAAGATCAAAACATTCGTAAAGCTTTAATTGCCCTCTTTAATTTTGAAGGCATAAACCGCCAGCTCTATCATGGACTTTACACCAGAACAAAAAGCTATTTTGATCGATCAAACCTCGCTTCAACAGGTAAACAAGTTGATCAAATTGAAGAAACAATCTTAGGCGAACCTTTCAAAACAAATTATCCCAATTTATGGAAGGGCGACTATAAACTACCAATCAATCGCAGTTCAAACATCAGCAGAAGAAACATTCGAAAAGCCATTAAACTTTTCAAGGAAGCTGGTTACAAACTGGTCGATGGTAAAATGGTCAATCAGTCAACAAATCAGCCCTTCCAATTTGAAATTATGACAGTGACCAAATCGCAAGAAGCGCTATTGTTAAGTTATATTGAGAATTTAAAACTCATTGGTGTAAAAGCCGTCGTAAGGCAAGTCGATACAACCCAATATCAAAAACGTAAAGCCAGTTTTGACTTTGATATGATCCAAAATAATTGGGCTGGCTCTCTGTCTCCTGGCAACGAACAATTATTCCGCTGGAGCGCAAAACAAGCCTCAACAGAAGGTTCGTATAATTTCGCCGGCATTGAAAACCCGGCTATTGATAAAGCTATTGATGCCCTTTTAGCTGCAAGAGATCAAAAGACTTTTACATCAAGCGTAAGAAGCTTAGACCGATTACTTCTTGCTGGTGATTATGTGATCCCGCTCTTTCATTTAAAAGGGCAATGGCTAGCTCACCGTGCTTATTTAAACCATCCCAAAACTCCATCATTTTATGGGACTTTGCTAGATTTTTGGTGGGATAAACGCATAGAATCTAAAAACTAAATTCAAAGGAGCAAAGAAATAATTTAACCCTCTCATATCTTAAACATACCCATAGTTACCTAGTTAAAGCTTACTATTAGGGGTGTTAAGGGACAAATTTGTGTAAAACTCGGTCATTTCCAAGCCAATAGTGCACCTTATATCCATAAAATGATACATCTATAATCTATGAGTATGAGACAAACTTAAGGGCTACGGACCGTTCAAATGAGTCAGACAATTGATACTATTTTTCTTTCTCACGCTGAAAAACAACCGGACGCTTTAGCAATCACTGAAAGCGCAAATCGGCAGCGCTTGGGCCTAAGTTCGATCAGTGAACTGACGTACCAACAATCAGCTCGCTACATTCGCCACACAGCAGCGTTCCTGCGCCAAGCACAACTCTCAGATGGTGACATCGTTGTCGTCCAACTCCCAAACATTGCTGAAACACCATTAATTTTACTTTCAATCATCAATGCTGGTCTTGTCCCATGCCTTATTCCACCCCATTGGCGTAAGGTTGAAATTGAAGCAGCACTAGAAGGATTAACGCCTCGTGCCATTATTGCTCATCAAACCATAGTGGATCATGACCCTTTTGAAACAATGTTTGAAATTGCAGCCGCTAACACCAGCATTCGTTTTATTTATGGTTTAGGAAATAACCTAACTGATGGTGTCACCCCCTTACCTGAAATTACAACATC
>JAEPQF010000043.1 GCA_017640685.1 Hyphomicrobiales bacterium | reverse complement strand
GAAGAATTCGCCGCCCTCTGAAGCCGGTCATTAATCGCCACCCCAACTCCGTCAAGCGGAATAGGCCGAATTGCAATTGTAGTCACACCTTGTTTGTCCATCCAGTGCAAGCCTGCAAAAAGCCGCGCTGCAGCTTCATCCAAATTTCCAGTCTCGCTCAAATTATAAAATGGGGCACCATTTAAAAGGCTCTCATCTTCAGGCCCAAACCCAAGAACCCCTTCCCCAGAGTGAACCTCAACAGCCCCCAATCGAACCGGCGTTTGCGGTGCGTAATGGCGAAGCAAAGCACCTGGAGCAATAGGCAGCTCAACAGCAGACCCCATTGAATAGTCAGAAGGTTTTTCTTTTTTCTCGTTTATTTTCGTTTCATCAATCGCAACATCAGGGCAAACAACACGTTTCCCGATCGCTTCTTCAAGCTCATCAACTGTTACAGGACCAGAGCGCAATAAAACCAAATATGGCTCATTTGTCTCATCAGAGGTTTCAACTTTTACAATCGTTGATTCAAGCCCGCGCTTTGTTGCCCCGCCATCAAGAATAAAATCGACACGCTCACCTAAATCTTGCCGTACATGCTCAGCTGATGTCGGGCTCAACCGACCAGAACTATTCGCACTAGGTGCAGCCAATGCTAATCCACTGGTCTTTAAAAGCTCTTGGGAAAGTTGATGAGCCGGCACCCGAAGCGCGATGGTCTCTAACCCTGCTGTCACAGTCTTTGAAATGCCAGCATCTGCTTTTAAAGGCACAACAATTGTCAAAGGCCCTGGCCAAAACTTTTCAACCAACTGAATTGAGAGCTCATCAAACTCACCAATTGCCCTTGCAGCCTCTATCCCTGGCACATGCACAATCAAAGGATTAAAGTTTGGCCGCCCCTTCACTTCAAATATTTTACGAACAGCATCATCCTGCCGCGCATCGGCAGCTAAGCCATAAACAGTCTCCGTTGGCAAAGCCACAAGACCACCCTCACTTAAAATATTTGCAGCTTTACCGATGTCATCGTGCCGAATTTGAGAAAAAGTCAAACAAACAGTCTCCAAAAGGTAAGTCCAATATTACAATTGGAAACAATCTAAACACAATCAAGCAACACTTGCATTGTTTATGGAGATAGAACTAGACTCAAATAAAATAATCATCAATCAAATTAGAAAAATTTTGATAATTTCGACATTGATACTTAATTCACAATGTTACTTAACAGGGGATCATACTAAATGAGCTATCAAGCGCCTCTAGACGACATTAGGCACATTCTCACACACGTTACAGATATTGATCAATTCATTGAAGCCGGCCTTGCACCAACGCTTGATGCTGATCTTGTAAATGCCATTTTAGAAGAAGCAGGAAAATTCGCGTCCACCCAACTCGCCCCCCTAAACAAAGTCGGAGATAATCAGGGTTGTAAACTTGATAATGGAACTCTAACAACACCAGATGGCTGGCAAGAGGCTTACAATCAATGGAAAGACGCAGGCTGGGCAGCGCTTTCCGCTCCTGAAGAATTTGGCGGCCAGCATCTTCCTCATCTATTATCACAAGCAGTAAGTGAATTTTGGAATAGCTCAAACCTAGCTTTTGGCCTCTGCCCACTCCTCACCCAAGGTGCAGTGGATGCCATCGCAGATCATGCCAGTGATGAATTAAAACAAACTTACCTAGAAAAAATGGTAAGCGGCGAGTGGACTGGCACAATGAACTTAACTGAAGCGCAAGCCGGTTCAGATTTATCAGCCGTTCGAACAAAAGCCAGGCCAAATGGCGATGGCACCTACGCCATCAAGGGCACAAAAATCTTCATCACATATGGAGAACATGATCTTACAGAAAACATCATTCATCTCGTTCTAGCACGCTTGCCGGATGCCCCTGCTGGCACCAAAGGCATTTCTCTCTTCCTCGTTCCCAAATTCATTCTTGATGAAAATGGTAATCCTGGCAAAAGAAACGATCTCATATGCTCAGGCATCGAGCATAAACTTGGCATCCATGCCTCCCCAACGTGCACCATGAGCTTTGGAGATAATGAAGGCGCAACAGGTTATCTCGTAGGAGAAGAAAATCGCGGCCTCCATGCTATGTTCACAATGATGAATTTAGCAAGGCTTTCTGTTGGCACACAAGGCGTTGCTATCATTGAGCGAAGCGCACAAGCCGCCATAAATTATGCTGATGACAGAACACAAGGTGCAGCCCTTGGCAGCCCAAGAGGCTCCTCAGACCCTATCATCAAACATCCAGATGTCCGCCGCAACATTGGCCTCATGAAAGCCATGACCATGGCATCACGCACCATTTGCCTGATGACAGCAAAATATATCGACATTTCAATTCGCGCCGCAAATGACGAAGAGAAAAAAGATGCCGCTGAAAAAGCCGCGTTTCTTACCCCCATTGCCAAGGCCTTCTCAACGGATTGTGCTGTAGAGGCCACCTCAATTGGCGTTCAAGTTCACGGCGGCATGGGATACGTCGAAGAAACCGGTGCCGCACAACATATGCGAGATGCTCGTATATTACCAATTTACGAAGGCACAAACGGCATTCAAGCTCTTGATCTTTTATTCCGCAAAATTGCCTTAGATGGCGGCAAAACCTTAAAAAGCTTCATGAAAGAAATGAGCGAAATCCAACAAGCCTCAAAAAAAACAACAGACCAGAAAAACCAACTTGGCTCATATTTAAGTTCAGCTTTAAATGATTTAACTGAAACCGTTCAATTCTTGGAAACCGTATCCAAAGCGGAAGGAAACAATAGCCCATCCACACTTCATTATGCAGCAACGCCATTATTACGCTTACTCGGTTTATGTTTGGGCGGCAGCTACTTAATCAAAGGCGCAGTAAATGCTGAAAAGGCGGGCGAACCTGAAGCCGAAAAACAAAAAGCCCTCGCTGCTATTTTCGCCCATCAATTCCTCACGCAAACAGGTGGGTTGAAAGAACAAATTATAAAAGGAGCACCAGACCTAGAAGCCCAAACAGATAAAATTTTTGGAACATAAAGGCGAGAAAAAACTATATTCTAAAAAGCTGTAAAATCAGCATATTAGAATACTAAAGAAACGAAGAAGGAGCTCAGCCTTAGTCCGGTTGCTGGTGGGCAACCGAAAGATAAAAAAGGTTGAGGGACATGATATTGCGCGGTTGCTTGTGGGCAACCTAAAGCGACAAATAAATTAGTCCGGTGCTTAGCACCGGAATTTTTTAATATGCCTTACACCTTACTATGAAGGTAACAGCGACGGTGGCTTCTAGCGGATGCTTAGTGGGCATCTTAAGCACATCAAAGCTAACTGAAGGAGCATTAAAAATGTCAGACCACATCAAAATCACAATAAATGAAACCATTCAGCATATCGAAATAAAACGTGCCGATAAAATGAATGCGTTTACTGATGAGATGTATCAAACAATCGCAACCGCTCTGAAAAAAAGTCACAAAGACAAGGACATAAAAGTCAATCTTATCAGCGGTGTTGAAGGGTGTTTCACCGCCGGCAATGATATCTCCGATTTTTATACCTATGCAGAGAAGGGAAGCTTTAGCCCCGGCATAATAGATTTCCTCACAACGCTTGGCACTTTGGACATGCCTCTCATTCTTGCTATTGACGGCCCGGCTATTGGCATTGGCACCACCATGACCTTCCATGCAGACCTGGTCTATGCCACGCCTAAAGCCATCTTCGCGACACCATTTGCAGATTTAGGGGTCACCCCAGAAGCCGCCTCATCTTATTTGATGCCAAAAACCATGGGACACGCTAAAGCTTATGAAATGCTGGCACTCGGAGAAAAATATTCAGCTCAAGAGGCGTATAATGCAGGCTTTGTCAATAAAATCATTGAAGCTGAACACCTCATTTCCCATAGTTTAGCAATCGCCAAAAAGCTCTCAAAAAAACCTGAAAGCTCGCTTCTCATAACCAAACAACTTTTAAAAACAGAACGAGAGTACATCCTCTCCGTGATGGAAAAAGAAGTCGAATTTTTTTCAAGACAATTACAAAGCGAAGAAGCCAAAGCCGCTTTTGCTAGCTTTTTGAACAAAACAAAATAAGATCTATATGAAAAAGACAGTGTCAACAAAAACTATCTTGACGAAGAAGGAGTATTGCCCTTTTCGGGCAATGGGACATGACGAAACATCAGCATGGTCTGGTACTCAGCGCGGTTGCTAGTGGGCAACCTAAAGCGCAAAACAAAAGTGCCGCACCTCGGAGGGTCTGCTGCCTCGCAGCTGAATAGCGCGCAAGAAAAAAGATAACTTATTAAATACAACTAAACTATGTAGGTAACAGCGACGGTGGCTTCTAGCGGATGCTTAGTGGGCATCTTAAGCACATCAAAGCCAACCTGAAGGAGCACTAAAAATGTCATCACTCAAAGATAAATCAATCTTCATCACTGGCGGGTCAAGAGGTATTGGTCTCGCCATAGCCAAAAGAGCTGCCGCAGATGGTGCCAATGTTACAATCGCTGCAAAAACAACCAAGCCACACCCCAAATTACCAGGCACCATTCACACAGCAGCTGAAGAAATTGAAACTGCCGGCGGTAAAGCTCTCGCCGTTGAAATGGACATCAGACATGAAGAAATTGTCAAAGAAGCTTTGGCCAAAAGCGCAGATCACTTTGGCGGCATTGATATTATCATAAATAACGCCAGCGCTATTTTCCTTCAGCCAACCGAAGCTTTGGACATGAAGCGTTTTGACCTCATGCATCAGGTGAATGCTCGTGGCACATTTATGGTTTCAAAACACGCCATCCCTTATTTGAAAGAAGCTGAAAACCCACACATCCTCATGCTCTCCCCCCCACTAGATATGAGTGAAAAATGGTTTGCTCCTCATGCTGGATATAGCATGGCCAAATATGGCATGAGCTTAGTGGTATTAGGGCTAGCCGGTGAGCTAAAAAATCAGAACATTGCCGTCAACGCCCTTTGGCCTCGCACCACCATCGCAACAGCGGCCATTGCCAATAATTTTGGAATGGATGCTATGAAACAATGCCGCACACCTGAAATCATGGCCGATGCCGCCCAAATAATTTTAACGCAGCCATCCTCTGAAACGACGGGACAATTTTTCATTGATGATACGCTATTGGCAAAACATGGGGTCAATAATTTTGATAAATATCGGGTTGATCCAACAAAAGATCTAATCCCAGATTTCTTCGTCCCCGAAAATGATAGCCCGCCAGAAAGTCTAAAAGCTCTTACAAGCGAAGAATAAATAACTAAAAAATATTTGATCTTTTGTCTAAAAACACATCAACTGTGCACAAATTCATCGAATTAAACACTAAAAACACTAGCTTCAACAAAGCTTTCAAGGCAAGATGAACCATGTCCACTCTATATTTAACACATCCCTCATGCCTAGAGCATGAAAACGGCCCAGGTCACCCTGAGCGACCAGACCGCTTGCGCGCCATAGAAAAACTCTTAAGCCATGAATTATTCAATGATCTAAAAAGAGAACAAGCCAAAAGCGGCACAATCGAGCAAATCGCGCGCGCTCACCCACAAAATTACATTGATCTCATTGAAAATAGCCGGCCAACAGAAGGCTATGCCTTTATTGACCCAGATACATCAATGAATAAATACACCTGGGATGCGCTATTAAATTCAATTGGCGCCGCCACTTACGCGGTAGATCAGGTGATGACAGGTAAACACAAAAACGCCTTTGTCGCCACGCGCCCACCAGGCCATCATGCAGAAGCAACAAGAGCATGCGGTTTTTGCATTTTTAACAACATCGCGATTGCAGCCGAACAAGCAAGAAAAATCCATGGCGCTGAGCGTGTAGCCGCCATTGATTTTGATGTCCATCATGGCAATGGCACACAAGATATTTTCTGGTCAGACAAAGACTTGTTTTATGGCTCAACTCACGAAATGCCACTATTTCCAGGAACCGGTGCCTTAAATGAAACGGGTGTTGGCAACATTTTCAATGCCCCACTCTCAGCTGGTGATGGCAGTGAAAAATTCGAACAAGCCATGAAAGAGCGCATTCTCCCGGCTTTAAAGAAGTTTTCACCTGATATTTTGTTAATTTCAGCGGGTTTTGATGCTCATACCAGTGATCCATTGGCCAATATCCACTTAAAAGAAAAAGATTTTAGCTGGATTTCGGCTGAATTGCTGGATATAGCTGATAAACAATGTGAAGGACGTGTTGTTTCCATCCTAGAAGGCGGCTATCACCTTGAAGGACTGGCTAAATCTGTTGGCGTGCATATGCAGCACCTTATGAATGCCGCAAAATAACGCCATAAATAAAAACTGGCCATCTAATCTGAGCTATTAACATTAGTGCGATTGCTTTTTACGGATGCTATGTGGGCATCTGAAGCAAAATGAGAGTAAACTAAAGCACATATAAGAAGCTTGGTTGCTCACGGCGGTCTCTGGTGGGAAACCGAAGCCACATTAAAAAATAACAAACTAAAGCGCAAACTAAAAAAGATTAAATACTATGTCAAAAGCAGAAAATAACGCAGATATCAAAGAAATGAGCTTCGAAACAGCGCTAGCAGAGCTTGAACAAATCGTTGGCCGCTTAGAACATGGCGATGTCCCCTTGGCTGAATCCATCCAAATTTATGAGCGCGGCGAAGCCTTAAGGGCTCATAGCGATAAACTTTTAGCCAAAGCGGAAGCAAAAGTAGAAAAACTCACTCTTTCACCTGAGGGAACCCCTAGCCAAACCTCTGCACTCGAGATAGAGTAATGATGTGAGGGCTAAGCTCTAACGCCCTGAATAAATTGCATAAATAAAACAAAATAAACAGCTGGATTATAGTGTGAAACCGTCTTTGCTCGATCAAATTAAAACCCCACATGACATGAAATCACTTAGCGATAGTGATTTAAAAATTCTAGCTGAAGAAGTTCGTGAAGAAATGATCGAAGCGGTTTCAATAACAGGCGGTCATTTAGGTGCAGGGTTAGGTGTTGTAGAGCTAACGGTCGCTTTGCATAAAATTTTTGATACACCTGCAGACAAAATCATTTGGGACGTTGGCCACCAAGCCTATCCTCATAAAATCCTAACCGGCAGAAGAGATAGAATTAGAACACTTCGCCAACCAGATGGTCTATCAGGCTTTACTAAACGGGATGAAAGCGAATATGACCCCTTTGGCGCAGCTCACTCTTCAACCTCCATCTCAGCTGGTCTCGGCATGGCAGTAGCCCGCGATTTAGATGAAAAAGATCACAATGTTATTGCTGTGATCGGTGATGGCGCCATGAGCGCAGGCATGGCTTACGAAGCCATGAATAACGCTGGTGCAATGCACTCACGCCTCATTGTTATTTTAAACGATAATGACATGTCTATCGCGCCGCCGGTTGGTGCCATGAGCGCTTATTTAGCGCGGCTTGTCTCTGGCAAAACTTATCTCTCTTTGCGCGAAACAGCAAAACAACTTGCCGCCCACTTGCCAAAATTTATGCAAGACAAAGCTCGAAAAACAGAAGAATACGCCAGAGGCTTTTGGGCAGGTGGCAGTTTGTTCGAAGAGCTTGGCTTTTATTATGTCGGCCCAATTGATGGTCACAACCTAGATCACCTATTGCCCATCATGCAAAATGTGAGAGACACAGACAAAGGCCCTATCCTTCTTCATGTGGTCACGCAAAAGGGCAAAGGCTATCACCCAGCTGAAAATTCAGCCGACAAATATCACGGCGTTGGCCGCTTTAACATCATCACAGGTGAAAAAGAAAAAGCCAAAGCAAACGCTCCTAGTTACACTGGCACATTTGCTCATGGGCTAATCAAAGAAGCTGAAAAAGATGACAAAATCGTCGCTGTCACAGCTGCCATGCCATCTGGCACTGGCCTGGACACATTCGCCAAAACCTTTCCAAGCCGCACATTTGATGTCGGCATTGCTGAGCAACATGCGGTAACGTTCGCAGCAGGCCTGGCTACCCAAGGTTACAAACCATTCGCCGCCATTTATTCAACCTTTTTGCAGCGCGCTTATGACCAAATCGTTCATGACGTCGCCATTCAAAAACTGCCCGTACGTTTCGCGATTGACCGCGCTGGCCTCGTTGGCGCTGATGGCCCAACTCATGCAGGCAGTTTCGACGTTGCCTACCTTTCAAACCTACCAGGCTTCACAGTCATGGCCGCAGCTGATGAAGGCGAACTCATGCATATGGTTGCAACAGCTGCCTCTATAAATGATGGCCCCTCAAGCTTCCGCTATCCACGCGGCGAAGGTGTTGGCGTTGAACTACCTGACATGGGCAAAGTCCTGGAAATCGGCAAAGGCCGCATCATTGAAGAGGGCAGCTCAGTTGCCCTGCTTAGCTTTGGCACCCGCTTAGAAGAAAGTCGAAAAGCGGCTGAAATCCTAAGCTCCTTCGGCCTTAGCACAACCATTGCTGATGCCCGTTTCGCCAAACCATTAGACGAAGCATTAATTGCAGACTTAGCTAAAAACCATGAGATTTTAATCACCATCGAAGAAGGCGCTGTCGGTGGCTTCGGCTCTCACGTTGCTCACTATCTGAGCAACAATGGGCTCCTTGATAATGGCCTCAAATTCCGCCAGCTCACATTGCCGGATATCTTCATTGATCATAACGCTCCAAAAACCCAATATGACATCGCCGAACTCAACGCCCCTCATATTGTCAAATGCGTCATGACAGCTTTAGGTAAAGAATTCAAAGTCGGTCAAGATTTAGCGTAAAAACTCTAAGCCAAGAACCCCATACCCAAAACATGGTCGAGATAAATAGCCGCATCTCTAAAGTCGAAGATAAACGAGATTAAAATCACTAAAGTGATCAATCCGCCCCATAGGCCATAAAGACTAAAGCCTTTGAAAAACGGGCGCTCTTTTAGTATCATCAAAAAGCCTGGCATCCAGAAAATTATATGCAATAAAGCAATAAGCCCTGACAAAGGTGTAAGCCCTAAAGCTGGCACTGCGAACAGAACAAAAAGCACCATTAAAAGAAAACCACCCACAAGCCAACGGGCTGCAATATGGCGCCAAACAAATAAAATACCCAGCGCAAAGCTACCAACCAAAACCAACAACCAAACTTGAAGCCACTCAGGTGCCTCATTCATTGCTTCATCATTCCACAGCTGTAAGGCCCCATGCCCGGTTTCATACGTCGCTGCAATAGCGCCAGACGCACCAAGAAGCACACTAAAAAAAACAGAAACAATTAAAACAAAATGCATATGCACTTTACGCATGAGAAAAACCCTTCAACATTTTTAAAAACAGAAACAATCTTAAACCAGCAGATTAACGTTCAACTTAAACCTGATCCAATACCAAAGTTAACTTACCTATGTCTCAATCATGTCCACTCTATGAAAACAATAAATGAAACTGACAAGATACAACAAAGAAAAAACTTGACTCAAAATCCATATATCAATAATTCATGATATATGGATAAATTAGATGCACTATCATCATTCGCAGCCCTTGGGCAAGAGACAAGATTAGATGTTTTAAGGCTTTTAATCAAAGCTGGCGAACAAGGCATGTCTGCTGGCGAAATCGGCGACCATCTCGGCATCAAACAAAACACCATGTCAGCTAATTTAGCGGTGTTAGCGCGCACCAATTTAGTAACCAACAAACGTGAAGGACGGTCCATTAGGTACTATGCAAATTTCGCAGGCATCCGTGAACTCATCGGCTTCCTTATGGAAGATTGCTGCGGCGGAACCCCTGAAATTTGTAATCCACTTTTGGAACAACTGAAATGTCCTTAAAGAAATAGTTTTATGGCAAAGATAAATAATCTTGTCATGTCAGATAGTTAAGATCAGCACGGTTGCTTTAGCCGGTTTCGAGAGGGAAATCTAAGAGATCACTAAAACATCGCAACCTAAAGAACAAAATAGCACGCACGGTTGCTTCTTGCGGATGCTATGTGGGCATCTGAAGCACAGAAATGGCAACCGAAGAAGCATCAAAAAGCGACGGTTGCTTGTGGGCAACCGAAGGAGCATTAAAAAGAATGTATACAAATCTACAAAAATATTGCGCTGAGCTCATCGGCACAGCTTTCCTTCTTGCAACAGTCGTTGGCTCTGGCATCATGGCAGAAAATTTAGCCGGAGGTAATGTCGCAATTGCCCTCCTTGGCAACACAATCCCAACCGGTGCGATTTTGGTTGTTTTAATCACAATGCTTGGTCCTATTTCAGGCGCCCATTTTAATCCAGCGGTCACAATGGTCTTTGCTCTTAAAAAAGAGATTTCAATCAGCGATAGCGCTATTTACATCATCTTTCAAATCATAGGTGGTATCTTAGGCGTATGGGCCGCTCACATGATGTTCGACATTGATGTAATGCAATTTTCTGAAAAAGCTCGGAACGGTCAAGCTCAATGGTTTGCCGAAATCGTCGCCACCTTTGGCCTTGTATTCACCATTCTAGCAACGCTGAAAAGCGCTGCTCACGCAGTCCCTGTGGCTGTTGGTCTCTACATCACAGCAGCTTATTGGTTCACCGCCTCAACATCTTTTGCAAATCCTGCCGTTACCATCGCACGGGGCTTTTCAAACACATTTGCAGGCATCAACCCAGAGCATATTATAGGCTTCATTATCGCCCAATTAATAGGTGCTGTGCTAGCGCTTGCCGTCTGTACATTTCTCTTATCAGCTAAAGAAAAAACAGCGTAAATATTGCACAAATTGACGGTCCGCACATTTTCGGGCACAATCGAGCTTATCAAAGCGTACAACCAGACAAATTCTATGGTCAGGGATATGGTCAGGAAGTGTGAACATGATAAGACATCAAAAGTGCCCGAAAAAACAAATTTGCAAAATATGTTCATTGCAAAATTTATGGCTTGCCCTTTTGCTAAGCCCATTAGTACTTTTCATGTCTCTGATACAACCAGCAAACGCAAAAACAACAAGTGTTGTAACGTTTAACAGTGAGTACGGTCTTATCCTCATTGACAGCAATCGCTCAAGAGCCGCTTTTGATCTGTTTGAAAGTTTAAATGTTCCCATAAAAAATGGCTTCTTCTATCAAACAAAAATTTTCGCACCAAAAGATAAAACCTTCCGCATAGCTTGCACCGCATATGGAGCCAGCCATGTCTGTGCCGTCATTGTTTATCCAAGTGAATATGCCAGCCTGAATTTTGATACAGATGAAATTCGCTTAAATCTGCCGGCAGAATATGCACGTAAATATGAAGGCACATTCCCAAAAGGAAAAAACAGTTTTAAACTACAAACTGAGGATAAACGCCACTGATTAATTGGTCTAAAAACGGCTTACACATCAAAAACTTCCGCTTTAAAGGCGATCACCAAAGACCAAAAACCAAAAAGAAACAACCTTTAATCAAACCTCCGCATATAGAGCTATAAGCTCAGCTTCTCTTATTGGCTAAATTCTCATATCGTTAAATCTTCCCTCCTTTAAGCTGCCAATAATCTTAGAGAGACTAATATAACGTCTAAAACTTCAAACTTTTTGCCCCTTGAAACAGCGTCTTTTTTATGCAAAATACAATAAAAAAGAAAATTATGCATAATTTTGCACAAATAAACATAAATGCGCAAAACATAGATAGTTGTTGTAAAAGACAATCGATGGGGACACAAAAATCATGGTCAAATTCTTAAAAATAGCCTCGGCGCTCACTTTCTTCTTGCTAGCACTACCTGGCAGCCTTTCAGCTGAAGAAAAATCAATTATTTTACAATCGACAACCTCGACCGAAAATTCAGGATTGTTAAACCATCTCATTCCAATTTTTAAGAAAGACACAGGCATTAGAATTCATGTTGTTGCTGTCGGAACTGGCCAAGCCTTAAAGAACGCAAGCAATGGTGATGGTGATGTTTTGCTCGTCCATGCCAAATCTGCAGAAGAAAAATTTGTTAAAGATGGCTATGGCGTTGAACGTTTCGATGTGATGTTTAACGATTTTGTGATTCTCGGCCCCAAAACAGATCCTGCCAAAATCAAAGGCATTAAAGATGTCGCCAAAGGCCTCTCACAAATTGCGGAAAAGCAAGCCTCTTTTATTTCCAGAGGGGATGATAGCGGCACTCATAAAAAAGAACTTAAATTATGGAAAGCTGCCACTGTTAAATTAGACAATAAACCACGCTGGTATCGAGAATCTGGCTCAGGCATGGGGGCAACACTCAATATCGCTGCTGGAATGGGTGGTTATGTAATGTCAGATAGAGCCACCTGGATCGCCTTTAAAAATAAAGCCAATCTTGAAATACTCATTGAAGGTGACAAAAGACTATTTAACCAATATGGCGTAATCCTAGTTAATCCAGCCAAACATAAAAACGTAAAAGCCAAACTTGGCCAAAAATTCATTGATTGGCTAACAGGCCCTAATGGGCAAGCAGCCATTAAAACTTTCAAAATAAACGGAAAACAACTCTTTTTCCCAAATGCGGAACAAGCATCAGTTAAAAAAGCAAGTTAAGTGAAAAAAGGTCTTTTTATAGATACAATATCTCCTCATCAAATCAGGAGATATTGTATCATTCACCATTATAGCGAACAGTCCAAATTTCAGAAACATCATAACCGCTGAGCTCAGTAGCTTTTTCTTTAAATTTGTCTTGCCTTGTAAAATCAATCAAAGTCTGAAATGACGCATCAAACCATCCCTTTCGGCACACCAAAAGGTCATATCGTTCATTTATAACGGGTATAAAATCAAGATTAAGTTGGTTAGCATAGCTTTTTAAACCAAATGCAACATCTGCCTTACCTTCAGCAACTTGCAATGCACAATCCAATTCAGATCGCTGCTCAACCGTAAATTTACAGCTCTTTAAAGAAAAATCTTCTTTATCTGCCAATGATTGCAATAAGAGAGACGCCCCAGCGCCAGTTTGCCGCCCAGCAATTGTTTTCTTTCTCAAATCTTCAAAATTGTGAATGCTCTTAGGGTTTGATTTTTCAACAATAAATCCCCGCTCACGCCAGGCCCACTCAACCAAAACGGCACGCCGAAACTCTATTTCTTCAGCAACAATATGCTCATTCCAAACATTGTCTTGCGACGAATAAATATGCATGCCCGTGCTAAGAGCTGTTCCCTCTTTAAAACGATCAAGCCCATCAACACTGCTGTCAAACAAGGAGGCAAGGTCTGAGCGTGACTCTCTAAGCGCCCATTCTAATAAAGGATCATGACTACCAACAACAACATTGCTGCGTTCTTTGCGCCGCAATGCTGAAAATCCAGAGCCATTTTCAACCAACCATTGATCTATAGCTTTACGCGGGAAAAGTAACTTTCCAGTCGCCCGGCTACAAGGCACTTCACCTGATGATGCAAGATCATAAACACGGCGCTCTTTAATGCGTAATAAATCAGCCAGCTCTTTCGTAGTTAAAAATTCTATAGATTGATATCTCATAAACCGCCTGAATTCTTCAAAGTCTAGCTAAGGGGAAACCCTTTAAATAACGAAATAAAAATAATTTTCCTAAATTTGAACCTTTTTATCAAGCCACACGACAAACTTAGTACGAAACAAAATGAGTGACCCAAATTTAAGTAAACATTGTATTTTAGGAGATTATATCATCATGCCCCTTAACTCAATCATCTCAAAAACTGTTCCCCTATCCATTTTTATGGGGCTTTTAGCCATCTCGACAGTAAGTTTTACCTCTGTAAACAGTGCAAATGCTGCCACTTTTTGTAAAAAGCCCACGCTTTCATATGGAATGTATTATTTCAAAAAATCAAAAGCCAAAACATCAGCGATTGGTCGTTGGGAGAAAAAAACAGCAATCAAGTACGGTATCGGCTTAAGCTTTTGGAATAATGCAAAAAAACGCAGCAATGTTTGTCAAAAACAAGCGAACAACACCTGGCGCTGTCTTGCCATCGGCACACCTTGCCAAACAAAGACAGTTTGTAAGCCTAAATTGAAAAAACATGGCATGTATTACTTTGATAAACAAAAAGCCAAAAGCTCAGCCAAAGGTCGCTGGGAAAAACAGGCTGCTATTAATTATGGTGTAAAATATAGCTTCTGGAACAATGCAAAAGTGAGAAAGTTTAAGTGTAAAAAACAACCAAACAACACATGGCGCTGCCTAGCAATCGCGAAACCTTGTCACTAAATAAACCTCTAGACAAGGGTTTTAACAACCAAAATTAGAAACCTAAAAAAAGAGCGAAGTTTTTTAACTTCGCTCTTTTTACTCCCTTCCCCAAATGATCAACAGTGTGATCATATCTCTTAAGTTTGCGCTTGTTTCTTTTTCCGTCTTTGGCGCTCTTTATTTTCTTTTTTAAGCTTGCGTTGCCGCTCAGCAGCAATCGTCGCTTCGTCCCCTAAATGGGCTAGTCCTTTTTCAGCAGCTAGTACCATTTGTTTTTGCCGCTCGCGGGCTCGTTCACGCTCAGCATCTGTTTTCGTATTCGCACAATAAGCGCATTGCACACCAAGCTCATATAGTGGATGCGCACGATCTTCCACACTCAGCGGTTGCCGGCAAGCATGACAAAGCAAATAATCTTGCGGTACAAGATCATGCCCTACTGCAACCCGCTCATCAAAGACAAAGCACCCCCCTTCCCAAAGGCTGTCTTCTTCAGGTTGCTCTTCTAAGTACCGTAAAATTCCACCCTTTAAATGATAAACCTGCTCAAACCCATGCGCCATCATATAGCTAGAGGCTTTTTCGCAGCGAATCCCCCCCGTGCAAAACATGGCAACTTTTTTATCCTTTTCAGGGTCAAGATTTTCTGAAACCCAATCTTTAAACTCAGTAAAGCTCTTCGTTTTCGGATCAACCGCCCCTTTAAAAGTGCCAATATCAACTTCATAATCATTGCGCGTATCAATAACCACCATTTCTGGATCTGAGATAATTTCATTCCACTCAGCTGGGTCAAGATAGGTACCAACCTGGTTGTTAGGGTTGGCCTCTGGCGCGCGCAGGGTCACAATCTCTTTTTTCAACTTCACTTTCATGCGCAAAAACGGCGGCTTATTGCTGTGTGAATATTTCACATCAAGCCCTGCCAAACGGTTTTTAAATATATTTCCCGTTTTAAAATAAGCGATCAGTTCATCAATCGCTTCAGCGGAACCTGCGACCGTGCCGTTAATTCCTTCATTGGCGAGCAAAAGAGTGCCCTTAATTCCGCGCGCCTCACAAAACTCGGTAATAGGCGCTCTAAGGGCCTCAAAATCATTTAAAGTTACAAAATGATAAAGTGCAGCAACTTTAAAATCTGAAATCTGATGATCCGAAATAGAGTGTTCATCTGCCATGGCAGCCAAAACTTTCAAAAAATATAGGTTTGAAAAGTCGCGTCTAAACCAAGTTCTTAAATCTAAAAACAATAGTTAACGCATCCAATTAAGGGCTAAACCCTCTTTAAAAGAAACAAGCCCAAATAAAAATTTAAAGCCTGTTTTGACAAGCCGTCATATAACTGTCAAGCCCAGAGCCAACATTGATATAAATCAAGACCATATGAACAAAGCACTGATACCAATCTAAAGGTAAAACTATGAAACTGTGTGGAATTCACAATAGTTTGAGAAAAGTTGAAAAACGTGACGATTTCGCACTTGTCGAAGGCCATAAATTGGGTATTTTAAAGGCATGCTTACAAAGAATAAAATAAAAACAGCCAGAACATTAAAAGTTGGCTCACATTATTCGCTTCTGATGGTTCTAATTCTGCAATTAGCCTTCACGAGCATTCTTTGTGCTACAAGCAGTTATGCAGCAAATGCTATTACCGTATGTACGGCCCTTGGCTTAAAAACCATCACTTTAGATGAAAATGGCGAACCGGTTGAGCAACAAGGCCACGAAGCCTTTAATCAAGCCTGTTTTCATTGTGCAAGCAGCTGTTCAATGACAGCCCTTGTGCCTCAATCTGAAGAGGTAGTCTTTGCTGGCCAAAATCAAATATTCCGGCCCTCTGTCGCAGAAGTTCTAAAATCAAAACTCCTTGCCCAAGGGCCGCCTCCGCGTGGCCCTCCAGCTCACGCATAAAATCTCTCTTTTTCCTAACAATTAACTGAGCCGAAAACCGTCTTCAGCCCCAAAGGCTGTTTGGGGGTTTCTGGGCTCTCTTTCGTAGTTTTACAACGGAGTTTTTATGTCTTTTCAATTTAAAAGTACAACAAGTGCACTCGCTCTAACGCTAGCTGCAACCTTAAGTTTCTCAGCCCCACTTAAAGCTGATGATAAAAAAATCCCGAACTTCACCATCTCTGGTGGTGGTCATCACCACAATGGTGGAACACGCGCTGATGGTCACGCCCCTATCGGCGTTATGGGTGATCATTTACATAAAAAAGGTGAGTGGATGTTCTCATACCGTTTCATGACAATGGGTATGAAAGGCAACCTCATTGGAGATGATAATGTCTCACCAGAATTCATCACCAATAATGTTCAAGCCAATGGCGGCCCCATTCGCGTTGTGCCAACAG
This sequence comes from Hyphomicrobiales bacterium, assembly GCA_017640685.1. Classification (GTDB taxonomy): domain Bacteria; phylum Pseudomonadota; class Alphaproteobacteria; order Rhizobiales; family HXMU1428-3; genus HXMU1428-3. Next base: position 9,826 of record JAEPQF010000043.1, on the reverse strand, counting down.
AAATGACCATGGACATGCATATGCTCGGCGCTATGTTCGCTCCATCTGACACAATCACACTTATGGCCATGCTGCCAATTATTGATAAAGAGATGGATCACATCACTTTTGCTGGCGGAAACCCAAACCAAAGAATTGGTGGGTTCACCACACGCGCTCGTGGCATCGGCGACCTCAAGCTTTCAGGTCTCATTGGTCTTTATGATAATGGCACAACAAAAGTTCACTTTAATGCTGGTGTGAGTGTACCAACAGGCAGCATCACCCGCAGAGATGAAGTGTTTGCACCAAATGGCATGAGACCAACATTGCGTCTCCCATATGCCATGCAACTCGGCACAGGCACATGGGATCTATTGCCAGGCATTACAGTACAAAGTCGCACGGGCGACTTCTCCTATGGCGCTCAATATATGGGTCGTTTTCATTTAGGAGACAATGATGAAGGCTATAGCTGGGGCGACAAACACGAGCTCACAGCATGGATTTCTTATCAATGGGCCCCATGGATTTCAACATCACTCCGCATTAAAGGCATGACACAACAAGAGATCGACGGTAGAGACTTAAATATCGCAGCTCCTGTGACAACAGCCGATCCTGATCACTTTGGCGGTGAGCGCATTGATCTTCTTGGCGGTATTAATATTGCTGTACCATATGGTCGCCTCAAAGATCATCGCTTTGCATTAGAAGTTGGCGCCCCTATCTATCAAAATCTAAACGGCCCACAAATGGAAACAGACTACACAGTCACAGTTGGTTGGCAAAAAGCATTTTAAATTTTTAAAGTAACTAAAAATTTATCACGTGCCTCACAAAGTGCCCATATTGAAAATATAACTCCCTTTCAATGTGGGCCTTTGGCCTGTGCTAATGATAAAATGCTCTAATTATAAAAATTTACGAAAGATCAAAAATGAAAGTTTTATTTTCTTCTCTTTTTGCTGTTTTAGTCTTATCGAGTTCACATGCTTTCGCTTGTGAAATGGTAAAAACGACAGACAAAACACTCTCCATCAGTCATGTGTGGGGCAAACCAAATTATGGCCCAAATGGCGCCGCTTATTTCATTTTGAAAAACAATGGCAAAAAGGCACGCCACCTTATCGCAGCCAGTTCACCTCTTTCAGATAGAGTAGAACTTCACACACACATCAAAGAAGATGGCGTGATGAAAATGAGAAAAATGAAGGACGGCTTTATTGTAAAACCAGGTGAAACTCTGCATTTCAAACCAGCTGGCAATCATGTCATGCTGTTGGGGATGAAAGAAAAACTAAAGCCAGGTGCTTCATATGACATTCAATTGCAGTTCAAGGACGGTTCAAAAGAAACTCTTAAAGTCGCCGTGAAAGACAAAGAAACAAAAGGCTCTCATGCCGATGACAAGCGCGGCTCACACGCAGACGATAAACGCGGTTCTCACACAGATGAAAAACGTGGCTCGAACGCTGACGAAAAGAAAATGAAAAAATCTGAAACGCGTGGTAGTGACGCCGAAGAAAAACGCGGCAGCCACTAATCTAATTAGTTATTTTTATTGATTTATATAAGGCTCAGTCTTCCCAAAAAGACTGAGCCTTTTTCTTTAAATAGTCAGAAAACGAAAACGTAGGAGTTCACTGAGCCGTCAACCTTTAGTGCTGTGTAGTGCGGTTCCTTGCGACCGTTGCCTTATAGCAACTGAAGGAGCACTTAAAGAGTAGTCAACCTGAAGCACAGGATAGGCAACCTCCTGAAGTAACACTAAAAAACTTTAGACCATAAAGACAAGAAACCCACTTTACGAAGAAGGAGTGACGCCATTTCGGCGTCAGGACATGGCGAAGCGCTAGCGAAGCCCGGGGCGAGCCCCGCCCCTCGGAGGGCCTGCTGCCTTTAGCAGCAGAATAGCCCGTGAGAGAAATAAACTGCAGTTGGCATTCAGCACCAAATAACTCAAAGAACCAAATTTTAAATTATGAAAAATCTGCGAGCGAAAAACGTAGGCCGAAGGCCGTCGGCGCCTAGCGCCTCGAAACTTGTCTTTAATAACAAACGCAAAATTTTATACACGAAGAAGGAGCTCAGCCCACTTCGGGCTGAGGGACATGGCGAAGCGCGAGCGAAGCCCGGTGCTTAGCACCGCCTCTCGGAGGCTCAAACGCGATAGCGATTGAAATAGCCGTGAGAGAAAAAAGAGTCTTAACCTACCGCTTGCTTAGATTCAAAATCCACACAAAGGCTTTCAATCAGCTCAGGGCCGCGGCCCGAGGCAAAGCGGGCGATTTGATCATTTTCCCGCGCGGCTTTGCGCAGTTCAAAAATTTGGCCCGCAGTAAGGTGGTTAGAAAAGGCAAGCGCCTTGCGGCAAAAGCCAATCACCTTGAAACTATCAGTCGGGCTTTCATAGCTTACAAGACGGCGCACAAAAAGGTTCGTCAAGCGAGGTCCCCATTGTGGTAGTTTCATCAAAGCGTCAATCACTTCAAGCGCAACGTCCTTGTCAGACATACCCTCTTTGCGCTCAACCGCTTGCATGGCGCCAATAAGCCCAAGCGGTGCTTTTCCGCTCATCACACTCACAACTGGCTTGCCAGCACCCAGCGCAAAACCAACTTCCTGGTTACAAGTCACGCTTTCAAGCGAATGGTCAGTAACTAAGCTGAGCAATCCATCCATACCTTCAAGCTCAGTGACAATCTCAACAAGCCACTCGGTATTCGCGGCAATGTCTTCGCCTGCCACAAAACACTCAATGCCGCCATAAGCAAATTGCTCTTTGAGACCGAGTGCGTCTTCTTCTTGTTCAACAGAATGGCTAATGAAAAGCTTGAAAGTCTCTTCATCGCTTGGCAGACCATATTTCTCATCCAAAGTACTGCCAACGAGATATTGAGACTGAAGTGACGCGTTCAAAGCAGCAAGTTGATGCTGAGAGGCCTCTGCCAAACGTTTGGGAAGATAAATATCATGAAAAGAGCCAACTTTTAAAACCTGCGGCAAACCATACTTATCCATCAATGAGACAATATGAGAGAGCTTCAGCCGCTTAAAGGCGAGCTTGATCTCAGCAATGGTCTGTTCTTTGTTAAACCCGTCCATGAAAAGCCCCCGCTTTTTTCTATGGCTAAAAAACCGAATCACACACAAGAATCGTACCCGAAAAACCCTTAACAAAAACTATTTTTCACCCCTCAGCTGCCCCTAAATAGCGGTTTTCCATAACAAAAACATTCATCTTAAGGTTGATAACTTCCCAAACGACACTTTGCTGTTAAAATCATGAGCTTTGATGGGGAGAACTCATTCCTTTTCGTCAATACAACTCTCTCTATACGTCACAGTTTCAAACAACCACCTCAAGGATCCCCCATGAACAGAGAAGAAACCCTCGCCCTCTACGAACGCGCTCAGAAAGAAGGTATCGAAGTTTGGAATGACTGGGCCAATGAACTGCTTGAGGAACGGAAGAGATTGGAGGAAGCTGGGGAGTGGAGTGTAGAAAAAAACTTTTTAAAAGAGAATAAACCAAAAAATAAAGTAACCAAAAATTGGTTTAACAAGGCTAAAGCAGACTTCTCCAGTGAAGAAAACCCAACTGTTTTTAAAAGTTATGTTTATTTCTCTGATTTTATTTTTCCAGGTAACATTAACTTTGATGCAGCAAAATTTAATGAACATGCAACATTCGAGTCAGCCACAATTAATGGTTACGCTTCTTTCAATATTGTAAATTTCAAAAGACAAATTTCATTTAGCAATACAACATTTTATGATCAAGCCTCATTCGACTCGTGCACTTTTGAAGAAGATGTTTCTTTCGAAAGCGCAACTTTCAACAATAAAGTCTGGTTTGACACTAGTAATTTTAAGGGAGAGGCTTGGTTCAAAAATGCTACATTTAATAATAGGGCATCATTCATCACAACCTCTTTCCTTTCAAATACGTGGTTTCAAAATACAAGTTTCCAACATGAAGCGGTATTTCAACATTCTATTTTTCATGGATTTAGTTCTTTTACCAATGTGAATTTTAGTAATAAAGCTTTTTTTGAACATTCAAAATTTAAAGAAAATGTTGATTGGGAAGGGTCAACTTTTAATGATTATTGTACCTTTATAAATTCATATTTTGAAAAATCATCTAATTTTGCAAATATCGTTTTTAATAAAGCAACATCTTTCAAATTTACTAACTTCAAAAACAAAACCACATTTCAATTAGTAAACTTCAATGATGAAGTAGATTTTTCTAATTCATCTTTCTCTTCAGGTGCCAACTTTTCAGAAACATTTTTTAACGATCAACAAAACTTTCGAAGTATAAAGGCTAAAGATTTAATCGATTTCTCCAGCGCTGTTTTTTCTATCCCACCTGATTTTTCGGGTACTGATAGCACCATACCAATATCGATTGATAATGTCGTAATACGAATTCCAAGTCTCATAGCTTATTTATTAAAAAAAATTGACCCATCATTAGCCACAAGATTTAGAAGATATAAATCTTTTGCGATTTCAGATAACGATAATTTTTCTGAACATAACTTCTTTGTAGGTGAATTGGTTGGAACAATCTTACAGCAATACGGAAAAGTTCACTTAATTACATTTTTTGGGTGTTTATATGAGTTGTTTTCAAATTTTGGCCGATCCATCGTTCGGCCACTAGGCACACTTTTACTTTTAGTTATCCTTATGACAGGTCTTCACCTCACAAAATCAAAGACACCACTAACATACGACAAAGCCTTTTCAGCAGGTTATATCTCAACTAGCAAAAGCATTTTTAACCTCGGAGCAGACCCAACAAAAAGAAGCATCTTAAAAGAAAAGTACAGCGCACTTTATGGAGCTAATGAAAACCAAACTCCAAATATACCTAAAACTATTCTCATAGCTGAAATGGGACAAACTCTCCTCTCAGCTATTTTGATCTTTTTAGCTCTTTTAGGAATAAGAAATAATTTCAAACTGAAATAGGAGGTAGAAGCATTCCTACTTCTTAGCCCCATAAGCCTGCCTTTGCGCGAGCAACGTCTCGAGAAAACTATCCGCTCGTTGAAAGCCCTCGGTCTGACTGAAATCTTGAAGAATAAAAGTCTTGGCCGAAGCAACTATTACCCCTTCACCGTGAGAGGAGACAAATTCTTCCTCACTTAACTGGCCATCTTTGTCAGTATCAAGATCGGCAAAAATATCCTCAGTCTCCCGAATATGGGCAAATCTTGCCGGACTAAAAGCACTCTCTTCATGAAGTTTGCGATATTCCTCAAAGGAAAGAGAGTTGTCTTGATCCCCATCTCCTTCTTTAAATTTCTGCGTTGAAATAGTTTGCAAACTATCTAACAAACTGATCGGCTTAACATTTTCAGGAATTTTAATATTCGACATAGAGCGGCCTCTTTAAAGCAAGCTTAAAGGCGGTGCCAAACAATAATCACCACCACTAAATAATCACTCCAAAAGAAAAGCAATTTACAGACCAACCCCAACCATATCCCTGCACTTATCATCGACCAACCCAATCTATAAATTGGAAACAAAGCAAAGATTTTTCCAATACAATCACAGTAATTAAAAAGAAAAACATTGACAAAACTTAGGGATTAAAGATGAATACATTTGCAAAATCCAAGTAACGGGCGGGTAAAAAAAATGAAAAAAGAAGTATTGTTTATCGTTTCTCTTTTACTATGTGTTTCTGGTTGTTCAACCAATAATAATGAAATTTCACAAGTAACTACTAATCCTGAAAAAGAAGTCAATCAGATAGCTATTAACTCACCAAAAGGAAAGGGCACATTGATTGCTTACTACCCTCATAGTGGTAGTCTTCTCCAGGGGTTTACATGGTTTCAACCTCTAATCGTCAATGGAAAAACGGCTGGAAACATTCAACCCAATAAACATATTGTCTGCTACTTAGCAGCTGGTTCTTACACTGTATCAACAACATCAGGTGGCTTTGGTTTGCCTAATAATTTAAGACAACAAGCCAAAAAGAATTTTACAGTCGTTGCTGGAAAAACCACTTATGTTAAATTCAATTTTCAAATGGGAGCACACAGAAGTTCTGTTCAAATTGTACCTGGCTCCAAAACAAATGCATCAACCACGAAACTTGCTGGTAATTGTAAAATTTAATCTGACCTAACACACGGTCCAAACAAATAAAAAGGCCAGCTCAAAAGCTGGCCTTTCTCAAATCTAACTATACGAAGAACAAACCCCTCAACCAGCCTTAACTCAAAACCGACGACACGAAGAACTAAACCTCATAACCTGCCGAGCTCGAAAAACGTAGGTGCGAAGCACCGTCGGCGCCTAGCGCCGCACAGCGTAGGGGCCCATCGCCTTTGGCGATGGAATAGCCCCGTGAGTTTAAGAAGTCAAAATTCGTCTTGCAATCACTTGCGCTTGAATTTCAGCTGCCCCTTCAAAGATGTTCAAAATCCGCGCATCACAAAGAACACGAGACACTGGATATTCAAGAGCAAAACCGTTACCACCGTGAATTTGCAAGGCGTTGTCAGCTGAACTCCAGGCAACACGTGCACCAAGAAGTTTCGCCATACCAGCTTCCACGTCACAGCGCTTGTCTTCATCTTTCTGGCGCGCAGAGAAATAAGTCAACTGACGCGCGATCATAATTTCAACGGCCATCATCACAAGCTTGTTGTAAACCCGTGGGAAGTTGACAATTGATTGACCAAACTGAATGCGCTCATCCGCATAGCGAAGACCAAGCTCAAGCGCACATTGCGCCACACCAATGGCACGCGCAGCTGTTTGAATACGAGCCGCTTCAAATGTTTCCATCAATTGCTTAAAGCCTTGGCCTTCTTCAGAGCCAAGTAGATTTTCTTTTGGCACTTCAAATCCATCGAAAGAAATTTCATATTCCTTCATGCCGCGATAACCAAGCACTTCGATCTCGCCGCCATCCATACCAGGTGTTGGGAACGGATCTTCGTCACTGCCGCGTTGCTTTTCAGCCAAAAGCATTGAAAGCCCGCGATACCCTTTTTCATCTGGTTTTGTGCGCACAAGAAGCGTCATCAAGTCAGCGCGAACAGGGTGCGTAATCCATGTCTTTTGGCCAGTGACCACATATTTGTCGCCCTCGAGAACACCGCGTGTTTTAAGTGAAGCCAGGTCAGATCCTGTGTTTGGCTCAGTGAAAACAGCTGTTGGCAAAATCTCACCAGCAGAGATTTTTGGAAGCCAATGTTCTTTTTGTTCCTGAGTGCCACCGCAAAGAATAAGTTCCGCTGCAATTTCAGAACGAGTACCAAGTGAGCCAACGCCAATATAACCGCGTGACAATTCTTCAGAAACCACAACCATGGATTCTTTACCAAGTCCAAGACCGCCAAACTCTTCAGGAATGGTCAGGCCAAACACACCAAGCTCGGCCATCTTTTCCAAGATTTCCATTGGCACATAGGCATTGTCCAAATGCCATTCATGCGCATGCGGCACAACTTCAGCTTCAGCAAAGCGGCGCATTTCTTCGCGCATTGCTTCATATGTTTCATCAAGACCAGTGTCACCAAATGTAGCGCTACCTTCTGTCTTCATCATTAAATCGATAACGGTCTTACGAGCTTGAGGATTGTTACCAGAGTTCATAAGTAACTGAACAGACGCATTATTAAATCCAGCGAGATCTTCAGAAGTTAAACCAAGATCATTCGGGCGAATAATCTCTGTTTGGCTCATTGGAATGCCACCAAGCATTTGTGTGAGATATTCACCAAAACCAATTTGAACAATCAGAGTTTCAAGCTCACCAAGGCGGTCTTCCTCTTTCATACGAACAGCATAATCTTGCAGCTGTTTCAAACTTTCAGAGTAAGTCGCAAACCAAGAAAGGCCATGACCTTCATGTTGCGCCATGTCAAACTTTGCAGCATCAATCTTACCAGCATCACCCACAACTTGAGCTAGCACATTGGCCTTTGCTTTTGTTGTCAGCTCTTCAGCCAAAGTCACACCTGCTTCAAGGTGATCCAATAAGTTAGGAATTAAGCCATTTTCAGCCATCGGCGCACTATCAACCGCAAGGTTCATAAATCTCTCCAAATTGAGTTTGAAATTAAATAGGGAAAGCCCTTAAAAGCCAGCATTGCGGCAAGGAAAACCACCCATAAGTAATAATACGCACATTTATACAGTGAGGCAGAGGTAACTTGCAACAAGCCAATCCAAAAAATACTACGCAAAAAGGCCAATTTCGGATCAATTGGCCTGTAAAAAGGTGTAAAATTTTAATTTTAAGACGGTTTTGGCAATTTTTGAAGTAAAAATGTAAGGAAAAAGAGGGAAATCCTCCCATCGCCCTACTCTTTATCAACAAATGAACGTCCCAAACTTTCAGCAAATTTCTTTGCTTTCGCAGTAAATCCCGATGGTTGAGCTGGTTTTCTTTGTTCTAAATGCTCTTCAAGAGGAGGTAAGTTCTCATCTTTGTAAGGCTCAGGCTTTTGCCCACGATAGCTCATTTCAGGACTATGCGGTGTTTTTGGATAAGCAGATGCAGCTTTAGCTGCTTCTGGAGGGAGAGGCGGCAGTTCATTCATAAGAGGGCTCTTATTCGAATTCTGCTGAGGTTCAAAAGGAACACCATTTTCCATTAATTGCTGTGTATCGATAAAGGCCTGACCGTTTGGAATATCAGACCTATTCATTGCTTTTTCAGCGTCCGCTCGTCTTTTTGCAGCAATAATGCGCTGTGTATCGGCATAAGCTTGCCCCTCACTTACCGGTGATGGCATATCTGTAAATGGAGGAGGTGTAGGACCATCAATTGGGCGGTCAATTGGCTCTCTGTTAGAAAGAGAAGCACCATCCCCTTTCATTGGCTGTGGCTCAACCTCCCTTCGAGGAGGTATAGCATGTGGGGGTAGACCATGTGGAGATCGCCCCTGTTGTAAGGCTTGCGGCGGGAACGGAGGCAAAGACCGTTGCTTATCTTGCTCCTCGCTATTCACTGGAGGTAACCCACTCTCCATGCGCTGATCTTGAAACTGAACCTGATGATCACCAGAAAATGACGGCGGCACTTTTATTCCGCTAGCAATAGGAGGGGCTGGCGGTTGCGGCATCCCTGAAGGTGGCACCATTGTATCTCTCATATCAGCCATATTAATCTGAGGTGCATGAGGCGGCACAGGCGGCAAACTAATTGATCGGTCTTGTTGGCTTAATTCATCAAGCCCCTCACTTTGAGGAGGTATTCGAGAGGAAAGCTCTGTCTCATTCTTATCTAACTGTTGGCCATCACTGTCTCTAATCTCAACACCACTGTTTCCTGGCTCTTCATTAGAAATGTCTACCTGTTCATTCTGAGCTTTATTGGCAAGATATTGCCCTAAAGTTTGACCATTTGTTATTTTGTCTTTTATTTCAGGAACTTTGTCAGAAACAGTTTCATTAACTCCTAAAGCAACACCAACCATTTCTGGAACGGGCGGCAAATGAGAAGTTGGTAATGGTGCGTCAACATGGTGAGTATGCCTTTCAATGTGCTGATCAACTTCCTCAACACTCTCAGCTTTAGAAAAAGCAAGGTCTGGTTGAACCGAAACTCTAGGCACAGAAATATCATCCATATATTCAGCTTGATTTAAAGGAGAGGTTTCTGCGCGAATTTCTTCAACAGAATTTTGAAGACCATCTTCTCTTAAAGGCAAATTTGCTTGTGGAGGTGTTGGCACCTCAGGCACCTGACCTTTTCTAAATTCAGTGCTAAATCCCTGCCCTAAATCTCTTTCTGGATTACCGGCATATTCAGGTGATGCATGATAATCTCCTTGACGTTCTCGCGTTAGGGCTT
>JAEPQF010000042.1 GCA_017640685.1 Hyphomicrobiales bacterium | reverse complement strand
TATTGGCGGCGTTTTAACCGCAACCATTGCATTATTTATTTTTTCAAAATTTGCCTGGCCAACTAAAGGAGAATTGATCCCTGTTATCATAAATGGCGCATTTATAAATGGCATCTCATATATTTTTTGGCTAAAAGCACTCGAAAAAATCAAAGCTTCAACAGCCGCGACCTTAGTGTTTCTAGCCCCTGTTTTATCATCTCTCTGGATTGTTTTATTCTTCAAAGAACCTTTTTATAACGCTTACGCGGTGGGACTCATTCTTGTTATTTTCTCAGGACTGATAGCAATGAAAAATAAGTAGGTACTGCCGAAAGCGTATTATCCGCCCAACAAAAAAACACCAGACCAGTTTGAGCACTCAAGCTTTCATCTGATCTGGTGTTCTTTGAAAAAATATAGACCCGCCGAAACTCGTCTGAGGGGGGGAGGGAGGGGGATAAAGTCCCGGCTCGATCTATATTTAGAACTCAACACTCTTCTTATGGAAGTTCTGGGTAGTTAATGCCATGCGCATTGTCGAATGTTTCAGGATACTGAATACCAAAAGTATTTTCAGCAACATCTGGATATTGAATGCCAAATGCATCATTGCCAGCAAAAGCTGAAACAGAACCACCAACAAGTGAAAATAGAACAATAGATAAAGCGAATAATTTTTTCATGAACTTAAGTCTCCAAATTTAATTTTCTGCCACTTTGCTTTATGCCGTGTGGCTTGCGTTGAAAAGAACATGGCCCATCGCGTTGAGAAAAAAAAGAGCACCTCACAGTCCCGTGAAATCGTTTGATAATGCAGAAGAAAAGAGGAGTGTTTCGTGATCAATCCTCACGGGCGCGTGAACCCTGCTCGCGAAACTGAGAGGAAAAACAAGAGCTTTGCTCGCATTCGCGTGAACATAAAGAAGCTGCCGTTAATTCATCAATGAAAAAATCAAAAAGAAGAAGATTAAAGACAATGGAAAAATTAGTAACTTATTTCTTTAATATCTGACAAACGATCTTGCTGCTAATTTTCTTGCAAAAACTGTGTCAATAAATGGTCTTTCACAAAAACCACTCGCGGATCACGCAGATTTAGTTTGGGCCAAACCAAATAAAGCTTATTAAGCGGATTATCTTTATGATCGTAAAGATTAATTAGGGAACCCCGTTGAAGCTCCTCAGTACAAATATAATCAGGTAATATTGAATAGCCCGCACCTCTTAAAACAAACTGCAGTACAATCCGTAAATCTGGCACAGTTACAGCCGCACTCTCTTGAATAACGGTGTCACAAAGAGTTTTAAAATATAGCTCAATCAGTGGCAAATTTTCACTATAAGCAATTAAAGGCTTACCTATTAGCAATTCGGGCATATAAGGCTTGGATAAATTCCGTGCAGCCCATTCAGGCGTGGCTACAGGGATCAATTTCTCAGTATAAATCACCTTAGAATGAACGGATTTGTTTTTATAATCAGACGCCAAAATTGCAAGATCAGTTTCCCCCTTTTCAATTTGATCAATCACAAAATCACGTTTGCCAGTTTTAAGTCGTAATGAAATTCCAAGTGGCAACAATCCAATCATCACTTTAGCTGCCATAAATTGTATAAACTCACCCGGACCTGCAATATGAACCGTACCTTCAATCAAAGGCGATCGCACCTTGGCGCTGTTCAAAACACGCTCAGCATCATCCAAAGGGCTTGAGAGGGAACTTGCCAGATCATCAGCGATCGGCGTCGGTTTCAAACCACGGCCTTCACGTAAAAAAAGTGGTTTTCCAATAGAGGTTTCCAACCCTTTAATATGAGCCGATGCTGCAGGCTGAGTAATTCCCAGCGCATCTGCAGCTTTAGTCACAGAGCCTGTACGGTAAGTTTCAAGAAATGTGCGCGCATAAATCAAGATCATAATAGATAATTATATTTATCAATAACAGAAATAACAATTATTATTTCTATATCAAAAATTTCGTTAGCTTATCTCATCATTAAGTCATTAGGAAAACATGATGAAACACGCTCTCTTCACATCAATACTAGCCCTATCTTTGCAAACAACTGCAATATCAAACACAATCGCTCACCCCCAACACGAAGTTACCTTACACGGTGATTTGCGCTTGATTTCTAAAAACAAACTCACAGAAACTCGTCCATTAGAGGGGTATAAAATAAGTGAAACCTTTTACGGTATTGGAATGCCTGAAGGATTAAATCAGGAAGTTATTGTACTTGGCGGCAAAACATATATCGGAAAATTTTCCAACCTGAAATATAAGGCCCACAAAACGGATAATCTCAATTTAGTCTTTTTTGCTTCTGCTCACATTCCAAAATGGCAAAAGGTTATCATACCAAAAGACATAAAAACCTTCAGTGCATTTCAAACCTACCTAGCCAACACAGCTAAAACTAAAGGTCTTGATACTAAAAAAGGATTTATGTTCCGGCTGGAAGCAGAGATGGAAAGTCTCAAATGGTTTATCGTTAGCGGAATGGGAAACTTAAAACCCAGTGCACTAAAAAGCTTCCTCCGTCAGCGCATTTTAGGCGGCCTAGAAAGCAGAAAAATTGAAGCCCTCGGCACTTATTCAGAAAAACTGCGCGGTGTAGCTTCAGCCCCCTCAACCCCTATGCATATGCACTTTATCACAATCGATGAAGGCAAGTTTTTTGTCGGTCACATCGACAACGATTTTCTAATAAAAAGCAACGCCACATTATATTTACCAATAACCCCATAAAGGAGTAAACCATGAAAACCTTGACGATCTTATTCATCCTGACATCTCAGGCGGTAATAGGAGATACCCAAAAACCCACAGGCGTATGGATGGAAGAGCTCACAACACCTTACTATGCTTTTATTGATGCGGGTTTTAAAGTTGAAATCGCTTCCATCAAAGACGATAAAATTCCGATTGATCCACGCTCCCAAAAAAAGCTCGGTGAAAACCCACCAAGTGTTGACCGTTTCTTAAAAGATGATAACGCCATGAAATCCATTCAAGCCAGCTTATCGATTGATACAATTGAAGCTTCACAATATGCTGCAATTTTTCTTCCTGGTGGACATGGCACAATGTTTGACTTCCCAAATAACAAAAAGTTAGCAAGTATCATTGCTGAAACTCTCAAAGACAATCGTATTGTTGCAGCTGTCTGTCATGGTCCTGCCGGACTTCTGTCTGCTAAAGCTTCTGACGAAACACCAATTGTCCAAGGCAAACGTATTGCCGCGTTCACCAATGACGAAGAAGATGCAGTGGGCTTAACTGATGAAATGCCGTTTCTACTCGAAACACGTTTACGAGAACTTGGCGCTAACGTGATCACCGCACCGAATTTTGAAGCTCATGCAATTGAAGATGGTAATCTGATAACTGGTCAAAATCCTGCATCATCAGACGTCGTCGCTAAACTAGTCATCAAAAAATTACAAAATCGATAAAGTAACATTTTCAAAAAAAATCATTCACACAGAATATTTCTAGCGACTAAGAAGTTTTTTAAAAAAATTTTGGATCCTACAACACTCCCCTGCATCACAGGGGAGTGTTCACCCCAAAACAAATACAAATCAATAAGGTGAATATAAAAAAGACAAGGCAAGTGCTGGTCCAACACACCAACTATTGCGGGCACCAAGTGGACATCTGAAGTACAGAAAAGACAGCCAAAAGAAAAACCACTTGAAATGATATATAAAAATCTTGAAATCAGCTAAGAGCGAAAAACGCAGGCCGCAGGCCGTCAGCGCACAAGAACAGCCCGAACGGAGCGAAGTGAGTACAGATAAGCTGATCGTAACAAAGTGCTGCACCTCGTAGGGCGGCCACATAGTGGCCATCGCCCGTGAGAGAGAAGTCTGGAGCGCCCGCGTCGCCCGCAGCGCAGCGAGGACGCGCAAACAAAAAAACTACCACCCAAAAACCAGGTCGAATACGTCAACTAAAACCAAATCTAATTATACGGATAATTATAATGGCTGGGGCGCCCGCGTCGCCCGCAGCGCAGCAAGGACGCGCAAACAAAAAAAACTACCGCCCAAAAACCAGGTCGAATGCATCAACTAAAACCAAATCTAATTATACGGAAAAATAATAATGGCTGGGGCGCCCGCGACGGCCACAGCGCAGCGAGCACGCGCAAACAAAAAACTACCGCCCGCAACTCTTGGCTAAATACCAAAGAAACTGCACAAACAAGTTAACCTGAAAATTTTGTGAAAACTGGCTGGGGCGGTAGGATTCGAACCTACGCTCTTCGGCATCAAAAGCCGCTGCCTTACCGCTTGGCCACGCCCCAACAAAGTCATTTAATGAAGATCTATGTATAGAGATTTCAAAAATGAAAATCTAGTCGTAAAAATCCGGCTAAATGAAAAAATCACCGCAAAACGAATAGAGAAAAAAGTGATAGCGGTTTTTAAAAATTTTGCAAGGCCAATCCGTCAAATTTTTACTATTTTTTTTGGTAAAATGTCTTCTAATTTATATAGAAGTGAAATTAAAGGCATGAAATAGTGACAAAAGCCCCAATTCTTCGTTTGATTTCATCTAAACCTAAAAATTCAACAAGCTGGGAGTTTTTCTCCCTTTCAAGAAGATCAAACATTGCGAAACCAATGAGAGAGGCTTAAAACTAATCCTTATGAGACAAAAGACGAAGCACACAAAAAAACGACACCTCATTCCATTGGTTTTACTTTCAATGGTTTGTTTAAGCCTTGCGCCAATGAAACTAGAGGCTGCCCCTGAAAATCGCCCTTATGACGCTGGCTTGCTTCGTTTATCTGAAATTTTAGGAGCTGTGCATTATTTACGCGCCCTTTGCGGCATAAATGATGAACTAATCTGGCGCCAAAAAATGCAAGATCTCATTAAAGCAGAAGGCGTTACTAGCAAACGCAAAGCTAAGCTCACCAAAAGCTTTAACAAAGGCTATAAAAGCTTTCAAAGAACTTACAGACGCTGCACCCCCTCCGCCAAAACTGCCATCAATCTTTTCCTTGATGAAGGCATTGAACTTTCTGAAAAATTAGTAACAACAAACCAATAATAATCACATTGGTAACCATGTTTCTTAAGGAGTTTACCTTTACCCAAACAACAACTTTTCAAACCAGTTCCAGCTAGATAAAAATAATTTGCTGAAAAAATAACAATCAGAAAATTATGACAATTATGAAGTGGAATGAAGGAATGACATTTAGGTTAAATAATGAAGATAATGACCTGAATGTTGAAGCCTTAAGTTATATCATTGAAGCTTGGGAAGATGCCATTTGCAATGGACTAGAACCGGAAAGCCTGGCAGGAGCTTCCTTGTTTGCCGCATTAACAGACCTTGTTTCAACCTATGGTGAAGATGCCGTTGCAAAAATGACAAGAGATCTTTCAACACGCATAGATCAAGGTGAATTCACCCTAGACCGTGTCACTCAATAAAGTTGACCTAACACAAACAAACGATCGCGTTCCATTGTGTGAAATAAAGTCATGCAGGTTATTTAAAAAAAGAGTGATTTTCCAACCAAACCAAAACCAGCAATAAAAAGAACAGCGCCAGCAATTTGATTAATGATTTTCAAGCGTTTTTCTGTCATTTTACCACGTAGTGCTGCAATAAGGCGTGTTAAACCTAACCACCAGATCGTAGCCCCACTTAAAAGCCCAATTAAAATCATCAGGCTATCAAGGTAGCTCTCTAAACCACCAACAGCAGAACTCAAACTCCCAAAAATCGCAAAAATACCAAGTAAAGCACCAGGGTTCGTAATTGTAAGTAAGAAACTTTGTGGTATCCCTCTTAAATGACCTCTAATCTGCGAAGATTGCGCCATCTCCGTCATAAATTTTGGCTGAGCCAAAAATATTTTGGCCCCAAAAATAACGAGAATCAAACCTCCGATAAACTGAATCTGAGTTTCATAGGTATTCATTAATCCAGAAAGCGCCGTAATACCTAACGCTGCAGCAACTGAAATGAGAAAATCGGCCCCAATAGCTCCAAGACCAATAGCAAAGCCAGCCCAAAACCCCTTTGCCAAAGTCCGCTGGATACACAAAATATTGACAGGCCCCACAGGTGCGGAAATAAGTAGACCCAATCCAAAGCCAGTTAAAATAAGGTGTAAATTAATCATCAACGCCATAAATCTAGAAAAAGCTTAAAGTTACTCGTTTAAAAAGTTTCATAAAACGGGCCTATCCATCCATTATTACATATGTATGACCAAAAGATTTTTTTTGAAGGGAGACCAGCATGAATAAATACAAAATGACTATGACAATTATGTTAGCAGTGGCAATCACATTTTTTTTAAGTAATGCAAATCATGCAATTGCAAAAGGCAAAAATGCCAACGGCACTCAATCCCATAAAATAACAAATGAAGAGCTCCCAAACCTCACCCTTCAAATGAAAGAAGATCTCATTGATGCGGCTAGTTCAGGTGATTTAGAAGAAGTAAGAGACTTGTTTGAAACAAACGAACTAGCCCCAGTTTTAACAAATGAACATATCAGCGATCCCATAGACTATTGGAAAAAAGCCTCACTTGATGGCTCTGCAAGAGATATCATGGCAGCGATTGCAGAAGTGTTTAGTTTACCTCCTGTTAAAAATAAAAATGGAGATTTCATCTGGCCATATCTCGCCAAAGTGCCTTTAAAAAAATTATCAAACAAACAACAAATCGATCTCTTTCGTCTTGTAGGTCCAAAACAAGCAACGAAAATGCTAGAAACCGGCATTTACACCTATTACGAAGCCAAAATCGGCAAAGATGGCACATGGCACTACTTCAAAAAACCAGAAACGTCAGAGAAGAATTGACAAAACATGCATTTAATATACACTATTTAAATATCGATTAGTAACTAAAGGCAAACA
The DNA here is from genome assembly GCA_017640685.1 of Hyphomicrobiales bacterium. Lineage (GTDB taxonomy): Bacteria > Pseudomonadota > Alphaproteobacteria > Rhizobiales > HXMU1428-3 > HXMU1428-3. The sequence continues at coordinate 19,768 of JAEPQF010000042.1, read as the reverse complement.
CACCAATGGATGAACACCCAAGAGGCCCTCGCGACCCATTACATGCAGACATCACACAACCTCTCATCAATGAACTCGTCCATCGCTTTTATGAAAAAATCCAAAATCATGAAACCTTAGGCCCCTTATTTAATGATGTCATAAAAGACAACTGGCCAGAGCACTTAGAACGCATGTGCACATTTTGGGGCGCTGTAGCCCTTAAAACAGGTGCCTATAAAGGCAAACCAGTTCCCAAACACATGGCCCTTAAAAGGGTAAAACCTGAACATTTCGAAATTTGGCTCAACCTCTTTAGAGAAACCGCAATTGAAGTCTGCGGACTAGATATTGGCCTACATTTTATTGAGCGTGCTGAAAAAATTGCTGAAAGCTTACAACTCGCCATGTTTTTTCAAAATACAATGGCACCAAGAGACGCTTTTCAAAATGGCGTTTTAGTCGAGAGAATTTAAGAACACTAAAAGCATCATAAAAAGCAAAATAGTATCATGGTCACAATTATTTTCTATTGACATATAAAGTTTTCTTTATATCTTATCTTCAAACAAATTGAGATAGAATACTATTGGAGATAAGAAGTCGTGTCCGACTTAACAACAATAAGCAAAGCTGCGCTTTTAAGTGCGCTCAAAGCTACAGGCGATGACACTCGCTTGCGCTTGCTTGTGTTGTTAAATATCTCAGAACATAATGTGAAAGATCTCACACATATTCTTAATCAAAGCCAACCACGTCTCAGTCGCCATTTAAAATTACTCACTGAAGCAAATTTAATTGAGCGTTTCCAGGAAGGGTCTTGGGTTTACTACCGCCTAGCCCGTAACAATATTTACGGTGATCTCGTCCAAGACATTTTAAAAACCGCTGATTTAAGCGACAAACAATTCAAAGAAGATCAAGCTCAGGCTGAAAAGGTTAAAGCCCAGCGCGCGAAAGAAGCTCAAACATATTTTCAAACCCACGCTAAAGATTGGGATCGCATTCGCAGTCTATATATAAAGGAAGAAATTGTTGAAGCGGAAATGAAAAATCTAATTGGCGCAAAACCAATTGATTTATTGCTAGATCTTGGCACTGGTACAGGTCGTATTTTAGAGCTTTTTTCTGAGCAATTCAAAAAAGGTATTGGAGTTGATATCAATCATGAAATGCTTCGCCATGCGAGAGCGAGATTAGACCGCTTAAACCTACAATCATGCGAATTGCGCCATGGTGATATTAACAAACTAGATTTTAAAGATGCTCTTGCAGACACAATCATCATTCACCAAATCATGCATTTCTTGGAAGATCCAAAACAGCTTTGCCAAGAAGCAGCCCGATTACTAGCACCAGGGGGAAAGCTACTAATTGTAGATTTTGCCCCCCATACACAAGAACAATTACGTTACGACTTCGCCCATCAAAGATTAGGCTTTGAAGAAAACCAATTGTGGGGGTGGTTAAAAAATGCAGGCCTAAAGGCCCTTAATTTTAAGCTCCTACCCAACACAAGTACAAAAAATAAAAATCCTGACGACAAAATCAATAATACAGACACATTGAGTGTCTCTTTATGGCTCGCAGGAAAATAAAAGCGGTTGCTGGTGGGCAACTAAAGTGCAAACAAAAAGCGCGGTTGCTTTTTGCGGATGCCCATGGCGGTTTCTAGTGGGAAACTGAAGCCACAATAAACAAAGGCATCTGAAGCAAAGAAAAGACAACCTGAAGCGCAAATAAAACAGCGCGGTTGCTTGTGGGCAACCTAAAGCGCAAAAAAAGGACCAATTATGAGTTTCGGAAATAGAAAAAGCCTAGGGGTTACCCCAGAAACGCTCAATATTTCTTATGAATTTTTCCCGCCAAAATCGGAAAAAATGGAACAAACTTTATGGGAGTCAATCAAGCGATTGGCCCCATTAAACCCAAGCTTTGTCTCAGTAACATATGGCGCTGGTGGCTCAACAAGAGAACGCACCCACGCAACAGTTGCCCGCATTATTAACGAAACACATTTAAAACCAGCAGCTCACTTAACCTGTGTTTCAGCAACAAAAGAAGAAGTCAACGAAGTCATCCGCTCTTATAAAGAAGCAGGCGTCAATCACATCGTCGCCCTGCGCGGTGATCCAGCTGAAGGCGTAGGGGAAACCTATAAACCAACGCCAGGTGGATATGAGGGCAGTGTTGAGCTTATCAAAGGCATCAAAGAAATTTCAGATGATTTTGAAATCACAGTCTCAGCTTATCCTGAAAAACACCCTGAAAGTACAAGTCTAGATGCAGACATCGACTTGCTAAAACAAAAAATTGATGCAGGCGCTACAAGAGCCATCACACAATTTTTCTTCGATAATGATCATTATTATCGCTATCTAGATAAAACAGCCGCCGCTGGCATTAACATACCAATTTTGCCTGGCATCATCCCGATATTAAATTTCAAAACCATGACCAAATTCGCCACCAGCTCTGGTGCTAGCATTCCAGGCTGGATCGCAAAACGATTTGAAGGGTTAGATGATGATCCCAAAACAGCAAGACTAGTGTCCGCAGCAATCGCTGTTGAACAGGTCTTAGACCTTTTAGACAATGAAGTTTCAGACCTCCATTTCTACACATTAAACAGAGCTGATCTCGTCTACGCCATATGCCACATGCTTGGGTTTAGACCACAAACAACATAACGAATTATACGCAATTAAAATTGGAAACAAGACTGTGCTAACAGAAGAGCAAAAAGATCTATTATATTCTGGCAACGCCATCTATTCAGATCCGTCACTACCAAATTTAAATAAAGATTATTTCGACATGCCTAATCATCAGAAGTTAGGCGTACCGGAAAGTGCATTGAAAATCAAACCAAAGTTCTTGATCATTTATGGGTCACTAAGAGAAGTATCTTACAGCCGTTTTTTGGCAGAAGAAGCAGCAAGAATTCTCATTGAACTTGGAGCCGAAGTGAAGTTCTTTGACCCAAGAGATCTCCCCATGCCACAAGAGGGATATAAAATCGGTGGTGAAGCTGACACACATCCTAAAATCAAAGAACTTATCGATCTTGCTCTTTGGGCGGATGGTCATATTTGGTCATCACCAGAACGTCATGGTTCAATGTCAGCCGTTTTCAAAACACAGATTGATCATATCCCTCTTTCATTTGGCTCAGTTCGGCCAACGCAAGGACGCACTTTAGGCATCTTACAAGTAGCAGGTGGCTCACAATCATTTAACACCGTTAATAACATGCGGATTTTAGGCCGGTGGATGCGTATGCTCGTCATCCCAAACCAATCATCTGTTCCAAGAGCTTATACTGAATTCGACGATGAAACCGGCCGCATGAAACCATCTCCTCTTTACAATCGCGTTGTCGACGTGATGGAAGAATTAATGAAATTCACCCTACTAACCAGAGATAATAGAGATTATCTGGTAGATAGATATAGCGAACGCTGTGATAACGAATAGTCAGGACCCAAACATGTCATTAGATAGAATAGAGAAATTTAAAGCTGCAGTAAAAGAGCGGATCCTCATTATGGATGGTGCCATGGGCACAATGATCCAGCGCTACAAGCTAGATGAAGCAGGCTATCGCGGCACCGAATATGCAAAATGGAACCAGGATGTAAAAGGCAATAATGATCTTCTAAGCATCACACAGCCACATATCATCAAGGAAATCCATAGCCAATATTTAGAAGTCGGCGCGGACATCATTGGCACGAACACATTCAATGCAACAACCATCTCTATGGCCGACTACAGCATGGAATCAGAAGCTTATAAAATCAATGTTGCTGCCGCCAAAATCGCTAGAGAGACAGCTGATGAATGGGAAGCCAAAACCCCAGAAAAACCACGCTTCGTTGCGGGTGCCGTTGGTCCAACCAATAGAACAGCGTCTATCTCACCTGATGTAAACAACCCAGGCTATCGTAATGTTACCTTTGATGAATTGGTTGAAGCTTATAAAAGCCAAACAAAAGGCCTTATTGAAGGTGGCGTCGACATTATCATTATTGAGACAATCTTCGATACCTTAAATGCCAAAGCAGCTGGGTTTGCTGTTTTAAGTGCTTTTAAAGAGGTCGGCCGTGAACTACCTGTGATGATCTCAGGCACCATCACAGACCTTTCTGGGCGGAACCTCTCTGGTCAAACTCCTGAAGCCTTTTACAATTCAATGAGCCACCTAAATCCATTTTCAATTGGTTTAAATTGTTCATTCGGCGCCGAGCACTTGCGCCCCGCAATGCAAGAGATTTCAGCAGTTTCAAATGTTTATGTCTCTGCTTATCCAAATGCGGGCTTACCCAATGAAATGGGGGAGTATGATGAAACACCAGAAGAAATGGCCGGAAAAATCGAAGGCTGGGCCAAAGATGGTCTGATTAATTTGATCGGTGGATGCTGCGGCTCAACACCAGAGCACATCGCTGCCATCGCAAAAGCCGTGGCCCCTTACCCACCAAGACAAATTCCTGAAGTGCCTGTAAAAATGCGCCTCTCAGGCCTGGAGCCATTTATTCATGGGTAAGTCAAAACTATCAACACTAAACAACATAAATAATTTACAGACTAGAATTAAGAAGAACAACAGGCGGCAACGCCGCCCGCACATTTGCAAGCCAGCGTGGTTGGAATTAGGCAATCTAAAACACCACTAAAGTTAAGCAAAAATATTGAGCGCATATCGGAGGGTCGAGATGCTTTAGCATCGAGATAACCCGGGAGATAGAAAAGTGCGGATGCTTTGTGGGCATCTGAAGCACAAGGGAAAAAGCATGACCAACCAAGCAAGCACAAGTTTCATTAATATCGGCGAGCGAACCAACGTCACCGGCTCAGCCAAATTCCGCAAACTCATCGAACAAGATGATTATGATGCAGCCCTCACTGTTGCAAGACAGCAAGTTGAAAATGGCGCTCAAATCATCGATGTCAATATGGATGAAGGCTTATTAGATAGTGAAAAGGCAATGCAAACCTTTTTAAACTTGCTCGCAGCCGAGCCTGACATCTCTCGCGTCCCAATTATGATTGACAGCTCCAAATGGTCGGTTATTGAAACCGGCCTTAAATGCGTGCAAGGCAAATCAATCGTCAACTCCATCTCCCTCAAAGAAGGCGAAGAACAGTTCTTAGAACAAGCTGAAAAGATCCGCCTTTATGGCGCTGCTACAGTGGTGATGGCCTTTGATGAAGAGGGGCAAGCTGACATTGCAGATAGAAAATATGAAATCTGCGAGCGCGCTTACAAACTCCTCACCGAAAAATTAAACTTCCCACCTCAGGACATCATCTTCGACCCGAACGTATTCGCTGTTGCCACCGGTATTGAAGAACATAACAATTACGCCATTGAGTTCATCGAAGCCACAAAACGGATCAGAGAGAACTTGCCTCACGCTCACGTCTCAGGCGGTATCTCAAATCTTTCATTCTCATTCCGCGGTAATAATTTTGTGCGTGAAGCCATGCACTCAGTGTTCCTCTTCCATGCCATTAAAGCTGGTTTAGATATGGGCATCGTAAATGCAGGCCAATTGATGGTTTATGATGACATCCCAGCTGAACTAAAAGAGCAAGTTGAAGACGTTATTCTCAACCGCCGCGATGATGCAACAGATCGCCTGCTAGACGCAGCTGAAGCCTTTAAAGGTGAAGGCGGCAAAAAGCAAAAACAAGACCTCACCTGGCGTGAAGGCACTGTTCAAGAGCGCATCACCCATGGTCTTGTTCACGGAATCAGCACATTCATTACTGAAGACACAGAAGAAGCCCGCCAAAACGCCGAGCGTCCTTTGCATGTCATCGAAGGGCCCTTGATGGATGGCATGAATGTGGTGGGTGATCTCTTTGGCTCTGGCAAAATGTTCTTGCCTCAAGTGGTGAAATCCGCGCGCGTTATGAAGCAAGCGGTTGCCCATCTTATGCCCTTCATGGAAGAAGAAAAAGCCGCTAGCGGTGAAGCTCAAGAAAGCAATGGCAAAATCTTAATGGCCACCGTGAAAGGTGATGTCCATGACATTGGTAAAAACATCGTTGGCGTTGTCCTTCAATGTAACAATTATGAAGTGGTTGATATGGGCGTCATGGTCCCAGCGCAAAGCATTTTAGAAAAAGCAAGAGAAGAAAATGTTGATGTCATCGGACTCTCTGGTCTCATCACCCCAAGTCTTGATGAAATGGTCAATGTGGCAAGTGAGATGGAACGCTTGGAGTTTGACATCCCCCTTCTCATTGGCGGGGCTACAACCAGCCGCATCCACACAGCTGTTAAAATTGACCCGAGCTATAAAAAAGATCAGGCCGTTTATGTAACAGATGCAAGCCGCGCTGTTGGTGTGGTCTCTAAACTCCTCTCTGCCGAAGGCGCAAACTACAAACAAGAAATCAAAGAGAGCTATAAAACCATTGCAGAAAAACATTTAGCCTCTCAGCAAAACAAACGTCGTCTCTCAATAGAAAAAGCAAGAGAAAACGCTCACAATGCGGAGTGGGAAACAACAAAGCCGACCAAGCCTACCTTCATTGGCACAAAAACCTTTACAGATTTTGATTTGGCAAAAATCGCTGAATTTATTGACTGGACACCATTTTTCGCAACTTGGGAAATGAACGGCCAATATCCACGCATCCTGAACGATGATAAATTAGGAGAAGCCGCGACCAACCTTTTCAATGATGCACAAACCATGCTGAAAAAAATGATCGAAGAAAAATGGGTCACAGCAAATGGTGTCATCGGCTTTTGGCCTGCCAATAGCGTTGGCGATGATATTGTTCTCTATGAAGATGAAGAAAGAGACACACAAAAAGCCACGTTCCATAGCCTGCGCCAACAAATCGCCAGAGAGAGCACAAGCGGCAAACTAAGAGCAAATGCTGCTCTATCTGATTTCATTGCACCCAAAGATACGGGGCTCGAAGATTATATCGGTGGCTTTGCTGTCACAGCTGGCATTGGTGAAGATATCAAGGCAAAAGAGTTTGATGATGCAGGCGATGATTATTCAAAAATCATGGTCAGTGCATTGTCTGATCGTTTAGCTGAAGCTTTCGCTGAATATATGCATCTTCAAGTTCGTAAAGACTATTGGGGCTATGCGTCAGATGAAACAATGAGCAATGAAGAAATCATTGCAGAAAAATACCAAGGCATCAGACCAGCACCAGGTTACCCAGCGCAACCAGACCATACTGAAAAAGAAACACTCTTTAATCTCCTAGACGCAGAAAACCAAGCCGGTATTGAGCTCACAGAAAGCTACGCCATGTGGCCAGGGGCGGCTGTGTCTGGTCTCTATTTCTCTCACCCCTCTAGTTATTATTTCGGTGTGGGCAAAATTGAAAAAGATCAAGTTGAGGATTACGCCAAGCGCAAGGGCTGGAGTTTAGAAACAGCTGAGAAATGGCTAAGCCCAATTTTAAATTACATCCCTGAATAAAATTTCAAAATAAGTAATATATAAACCATTCAAACAAAAAAACCGCCTGGGCTATTAAACTCAGGCGGTATTTTTTATTTCTTTTTTCTAGAGTTTTATGCTGCTAACGCGCCAGATTTCTTGGCGGCATGCGTTGCAATCGCATCCATCAACCCAGGCGCCAAAACATCATAAGGCTCTAGCCCTAATTGTCTCAACCGCGCACGCACCTCATCCATACCATCTGGGTTAAACCCGCTTTCGATAATAGAAGAAACAAACGCAGCAAACCGAGGCTCTTCAAAGCCAGGCGTTGTAGATAGTTCAGTGTGAATGAAATCAAACCCATGAAACGGATGTTCTGTATCTTCAATCCGCCCATACATATGCACACCGCACCCCCGGCAGGCATAACGTTGAATTGGCGCACTTTCATCTACGATTTGAAGTTTATTAGCATTCTCTCCAACCGTTAAATTATCTCGGCCAACCACAGCAACTTGACTAAACAACGCCCCTTCAGGCTTCCAGCATTTCGAACACCCACAAACATGGTTGTAAGCGCAATTCCCTTTAATGTGCACAGTCACTTTATGCTCTGGACATCTACAACTCAGCATCCCACCTGAAAAATTAGCACTTCCCTTGTGAACACCACCATCAACTTCCGGATGGATTTTAACCTTCGCTTTCCCAAATCCAAACATATAACAAACCTCCCTTACCCAAAACTCATTTGGTAAAATGATCATTTCACCCATAATTGTAGGTCCAAGGGAGCGACGAAGTCACATTTTAATGCAAAAAGAACTAATAGCACTACGTGAAGGTATAATGTTACATTTTCTACCTGATCCTTTTTATAAAGAAAAATCATAAAAACTTGACATTCGTCACCTTTTCACGCATTTTGCCCCAAATTCATTCAGGCCTATAAAAAGAGCCGCCGTTTATACATGGGAAACAGCAAAGCTGTTACCGGGAGATAAAGGGTCAACGTCCGTCAGCGAAATTCGCCCACGGGCGCGTTCTCCGTTGGTCTTATGGAATTACAGAATTCACTGTTTTGAGCATAAGAGAAAACCTCAAAACAAAATGTATGAAGAAGGAGCTTATCCCTGACAAGGGATAAGGGACATGGCGCAGCGCTAGCGAAGCCCGGCGCATTGCGCCGCCCAGTGCGGTTGCAAATGAGCAACCTGAAGCACATCTAAAATTTAGGGCCTTTTTTGCGGATGCTTTGTGGGCATCTGAAGCACAGAAAAGTATAGCCCGTGAGACAAAAAAAGCTGCGTCTATCCTATAGAAGGTAGCTAACCAAAAGACAGAAGTTGACAATATGTTCGAAAGCTTATCCGACCGCTTAAGCAGCGCTTTTGATAAAATTACCGGCAGAGGTGCCCTTTCTGAAAGCGACGTAAAAACCGCGATGCGTGAAGTGCGCCGCGCACTTCTAGAAGCTGACGTCGCCTTGGAAGTCGCCAAAGAATTTATTGATAAAGTCACAGAAAAAGCCATTGGCGCTGATGTCTTAAAATCAGTTAAGCCTGGCCAACAAGTTATCAAAATCGTTCATGATGAACTTGTCGCCATGCTCGGATCTGAAGCTGACCCTATTGACTTAGCCGCTGTCGCCCCTGTTCCCATTATGATGGTTGGTCTGCAAGGCTCAGGTAAAACCACCACAACAGGTAAAATTGCCAAGAGATTAAAAGAAAAAGAAAACAAAAAAATTCTCATGGCCTCGCTCGACACCCGCCGCCCCGCAGCGCAAGAGCAACTTCGTGTGCTCGGCGAGCAAATTGATGTCGACACCTTAGAAATTATTGCAAACCAAACACCAACAGAAATTGCAAAACGCGCCATAGATAGCGCAAAGCGCGGTGGCTATGATGTAGTGATGCTCGATACAGCCGGCCGCTTGCATATTGATGATGAGCTGATGCTAGAAACTGAGCAAATCAGAGACATTGCAAGCCCACACGAGACATTACTGGTAGCTGATAGTTTAACCGGTCAAGACGCGGTTAATGTTGCCAAAAACTTTAACGAACGCATCGGCATCACAGGCATTGTCCTCACCCGTGTTGATGGTGATGGCCGCGGCGGTGCAGCCCTATCTATGCGTGGCATCACCGGCAAACCCATTAAACTCATCGGTATGGGTGAAAAGCTTGATGAGCTTGAAGACTTCCACCCAGATAGAATTGCCAATCGCATTCTAGATATGGGCGATGTGGTCAGCCTGGTTGAAAAAGCAGCCGAGACGATTGACGCTGACAAAGCGGCCAAAATGGCCAAGAAAATGCAAAAGGGCAAATTTGATCTTGAAGATTTGTCCGAGCAGATCAACCAAATGAAAAAGCTAGGCGGCATGAGCTCAATCATGGGTATGCTACCAGGCGTTGGCAAAATGAAGAAGCAGCTTGATCAAGCCAATTTGGATGACAGTGTCTTCACCCGCCAACAAGCCATCATTTCATCAATGACCCCGAAAGAGCGTCGCTTTCCAAAGCTATTAAATGCAAGCCGCAAAAAACGTGTCGCAGCAGGCTCTGGTACAACCGTGCAGGAGATCAATAAGCTCCTTAAAATGCACCGCCAAATGGCAGACATGATGAAGAAAATGAAAAAGGGCGGCCTTGGTGGCATGTTTGGCGGCGGCATGCCAGACATTTCAGAAGAAGAAATGGCAGCCTTTGAACAAACAGGCCAAATGCCTGAAATACCTAAAGATATTGAAAAATTATTGCCAAAAGACAAACCAGGCCTGCCTGGGCTTGGTGGCTTAGGCGGTTTGGGTGGTGGCCCGAAAGGCGGCGGTCTCCCCGGATTACCAGGCCTCCCTGGCAAAAAGAAATAACTGAAATTTAAACAAATTTATTAGATTAAAACCAAAGGAAAATACAATGGCATTGAAAATTAGATTATCTCGTGGCGGTTCAAAGAAACGTCCATTTTATCGCGTTGTAGTGGCTGACAGCCGCATGCCTCGCGATGGTCGTTACATCGAAAAAGTTGGCACCTACAATCCGCTTCTTCCAAAAGACAGTGAAGAGCGTGTAAACCTTGTCGAAGATCGCATCAAACACTGGATCTCAAAAGGCGCAAAACCAACAGATCGCGTTCTTCGCTTTTTAGCTGAAGTTGGCATCATGGAACGTGCCCCACGCAACAATCCAAACAAAGCGAAGCCTGGCACAAAAGCTCTAGAGCGCATTGAAGAGAAAAAACAAAAAGAAGAAGACGCAAAAGCTGCTGCTGAAGAAGCAAAAGCCGCTGCTGAAGCACCAGCAGAAGAAGCTGCAGCTGAATAATTTTTTCTTTTAAAAGAACAGAACCTTTTAGTGAGGTAAATCCATGGGCGAGCAAAATGGCGACAACAGCTCAAAGCACATCGCATCAAAACGTATTGTGCTTGGTGTTATCACCAACGCCCATGGGATAAAAGGGGATGTCACCATCAAACCCTTTGGCCAAGATCCAAATTCACTCATTGATTACGGCCCGCTGACAGACAAATCTGGCAAGCAAACATTCACCATTCTCTCCCTACGTCATAGCAAAAAAGACTTGTACGTTGCACGGATTAAAGAATTAACAAACCGCAACATGGCAGAGAGTGTTAAATCAACAGATCTATATATTGAGCTTTCCAAATTACCAGAACCAGAGGAAGACGAGTTCTACTATCATGACCTTGTTGGTTTAGAAGCAAAACTCTCTTCAGGTGAAGTTTTTGGAACTGTAAAAGCTATCGAAAATTTTGGCGCTGGTGACATCCTAGAAATCCTGCCACAAAACAGCCAAAAGACCGTGTATTTCTCATTCACAAAAGAAATCATCCCTGTCGTAAATGTGAAAGAAGGCTACATTACCATTGAGCCACCAGCAGAAGACGACGTAACGGAAGAAGCAGCGAAAGCCGCGATGAAAAATGAGGAATAACAGTGTGAGAAAATATAATATAAGCTTTTTTCTTTTATTTTTCTCATTATCGCTCGCACTCACCCAAAACGTTTATGCCCTGCCAGAGCATCACAAAGTCACAATCACAGCCGTTGAAAAGTGCTTAGGGCTCGCTAAAAAAGCTATTGAGTTCGGCCCGAAAAAACACCCGCTTGTATCCTGTAACATTCCCTTTTCTTTCAATGAAAAAGAGCTCGATGCTGTGCTCAGGCAAAGCACATCAAAATCTACAGACAAAAGCGCGGAAAAAACAAGATCCCATAAAGCTGTGAAAACCATTATCAATGTCAAAAGCGCAAAATGCTTGGCAAAAATCAGAGTGAAAAGTGCGCTCCTGCAAAAAGCCATTGATATGAAAGAGGGGGATTTAGTACTCCCTAAACAGCCTGTAACGTGTGATTTAAAAACAAACTCTAATAAAGCCAAACAAGCCAAATTTTCGTTTCAACCAAAAGGCCTGTTTCAAGGAAGTTGCTTGAAAGAGTTTTCACCTCAAATGGGCAATTTCAAACTCGATTGCACCTTCTGCCGACTAAACATTCTCGCCACCACAATGACCTATTGGGTCAACCACATCGGTTCTCGCTTCAGCCCCGGCATCAACAAAGCCCTTGGCAAAAAGTGTAGTGGTTAGACAAAAAAGTAAGGGGCTAGCCCTTACTCAACCAATTCAGCGATATAGCGCGGTAAAGCAAAGGCACCGAAATGCACCTCTGGTGAATAATAGCGCGTCTCAATATTAAGCGCCTCAAATTTTGCACGAAGCTGCTCGATAGAAACGGACTTCAACCCTGCCCGCTTTGATGCCCAACCTTGAGACATCGGACCACCAAAATACCCAGGCGTTGTTGCCACAAAAGCTGAACTTTCAGCAAATCCTAATTCCTTGAAAAACCGAACAGATTGAGAAAGCTCATCTGGCTGCATAAAAGGAAGGCCATTTTGCGTGAGCATCACGCCGCCCTCTTTAAGAGCGTTTTTACAATCGCCATAAAATTCTTTTGTAAAGAGAACGGCTCCCGGCCCAATCGGATCGGTTGAATCAACCATGATCACATCAAAAGCTTCTCGTTGCTTACGGACATATTTGGTGCCGTCTTCAATCACGATTTCAGTACGAGGGTCATCAAAGGCCCCATCAGAAATTTTTGGAAAATACTTACTACATAGGTCAATAACAGACCGGTCAATTTCACAAAGCACAGCCCGCTCAACTGAAGTATGCCGCAACACTTCACGCAGCACACCCCCATCACCACCACCAATAATCAACACGGATTTCTTCGTCTCTGGCTCAACGGCTTCAAGAGCAGTAAGTGGCACATGCGCCATCATTTCATGATAAATGAACTCATCGCCAGTCGTGAGTTGCACAATATGGTCAAGCATCATCACACGGCCAAAAACTTTATTATCAAAAATCACCAAATGCTGGTGTTCTGTTTCCTTTTCAAAAAGAATTTTATCTGCTTTTAAACGGGTTCTCCATTCAGAGTGGAGTGTCTCTTCAATCCAGCGCGCCTCCATTAAAGAACATCCTTCCCGCGCAAAATCTCATGAGAGCGGAGCTCATCTGGCTCAAACGCTGTTTTAATAACATCAAGTGTTTTATGCGGGTCAGCATCACCACACATAAACACATCTAACGCTGCATACCCATTTTCAGGCCAGCTATGAATAGAGATATGGCTTTCAGCTAAAACCGCAACACCAGAAATACCACCATTGGGAGTAAAATGGTGCAGATGAATATGGAGCAAAGTCGCCCCAGAAGCTTTTATGGCATCGCGTAAACAAAGCTCAACCTTTTCAAGGTTGTCTAAATTTTTCGCGCCAATACAATCAATAATTAAATGAACACCCGCAAATTTAACGCCAGCACGTTCTTTAAAATAATCTTTCCGCTCATCAAGTTGTTCACTAGCTTGCTTTTCTGAAGCAGATGAGCAGGTCTCAACGAGCGGATTTTCACTGAAATGGTTCTCTCTTTCCATCCCTAAACTCCACATTTAATTATGATGATTTCAAAAGGTGCTATTGCCTGAAAATCCCTCATCGCGCAAGTAAAAAAATCACATCAATTCTTTTGGTAAATCCTGTTCTATTGTCTCTAAAGATTGTGACAATAATGGCCAGCCTAAAGGCCCTAAACGTTCAGCTTCTACAATATCTTTCACAGCATCAGAAAGCACCTTAGACCGCCGCAGTTTCACACTGGCTGGATTCACCTTTAAAAGGGCTGTATTGAGCTTTTTTTGCACTATTTTAACCCGCTTTTCCATCTCCTCACCCACTTCAAGCCAGTGTAGCAAAGGAAGGGAATTTTCAAGATCAGCCAAAGCATTACTCAAAGTCTGATGAAACAAATCATCATTCGGGTGTGCTTTTTGAGAAAAATTCTTAACCAATTTATCAAAAGTCGACTTGCGTGAGCGTTGTTGTTTTTTCAACGGGTCAGCAAATCCAGCTGGAAAGTCAGTGAGTTTCGGCCATAGATCAGAAGAAAGAGAGCGAACAATTTCCAAATCATTCTGTGTAACATCAAACTCATCCAAAAGTGTGTTAACCCCAACGGCGAGATCCCGTTGATATTTCAAGGCAAGATCAAGCTTACTTGCAATTTCTTCAAGCAACACTTCTGTTTCGACACCTTGAATAAATTCAAGACCATTTTCCAAAAGATCAGCAGGTAACTCTTGTTCTTTGATCAATCGTTCAATCAAATGCCCAATAGACTGCCGAATATCATCCGCATTTTTAACAGGCGCAAAATTCACATCACCATCAAACTCAGGTAGCTCAAGCACCAAAGGGTCTACAAGCGGTTGGAAAATTGTCGAGGCTTGCTCAGACCAAAGTAACCATTGCTCAGAGGCACGCTCAACAGCTGCCAAGCAAACACTTAACTCACCAAGACTAAGAGCCTTCCCTTCAGCTCCAAAATTCAAAGCATGTGCAAAATCAGTTAAATCCTTAGCCTTTGCATCTTCCCCCATAGCCCGAAAGAGAGGGATAACCTTTTGCTCAATCAAATCAACACTGATCTGATGACTATCTTGCAAAGCAGTTTCAACATGGCTCAGCACCTGGTCATCAAAAGGGTTCAAAGCAATGTCTGGCTCTAATTTCAGATCATAAAGTTGCTCAACCATTTCAGGCCGCTTTAAAATCAAGTGCCACAAGATCGCCTGGCTCTCACCCTTTAATCTCATTGCCCAATCAATCACCGGATCAGAATAAAGTTTACTCATCAAATATTCTAAAACCGGCATTTGGAAACTGTGCGGGTCAATAGGTTTGGTTTGAAACTTTTGCCGAAACTTCTGATTAAAAACCAAAGCATGGGCGAGTTGTGGCGCTTTAGTGAACATATCAAAGCGAAGCATATCAGTGAGCTTGCCTCGTCTCATGCCCTTAGATGGGGAAGTCAGATCAACCATCCAATGCGCCATATCAGCTGAATGTGCCACTCTTAAAATATGATCGCGAAAAACCATAAATTCCGGACCAAACGGCCCTTCAGATGCTAAATTCTGCAAGCTATCTGTTCCAAACAAACCTTGCAGAGTCTTATCACGCTCTAACAAATTCTGAGCAGAACGTTTTCGCTCAATCTTTAAACTTTTAGCCGTTCGATATTGTTGTAACCCAGCTTCAATATGCCCTTCCAAACGTGACGTCACCCCAAGGTTTTCAGGCAATCTTAAAATTTCGTCACTAAGAGGTACAAAGCCATCATCCCCCATAAAAATAAATAATAGCGCCTGCTCTGCTTGAAGCTGATTGATAAGCTGTCCTTCAATATGTAGATCGATATCAAGAGAGGCTTCCTCTGAAGAAAAAACGATCCCAACCACATCCCCAATAATCGCTTCCTGAACTTCAAAGCGAAAAAAGTGCTGCCCCTCATGCTGCACCAAATGTGAACGCTCTAAAAAGGGTTGCATGATAAACGGCGCATCACTTAGCCCACTAGATTGTTCAAACCCACCATCGAAATGCCCAGCTGCCGCACCAAATCCGTTGCTATCATCATCAGACCAATCTTCAAATTGTCGCCGCCAATGAATTTGATATCCATTTGAAAGTAGAAAATCCACCTGCTCACGAGACGACCCAGCATTTAAGACCAACTCCGGCACATCACGATATGTAAAACCACCATGTCGGCTTAAAAGGGCGGCCCCTTCAACTGGGCTCGATTGATCATCGTCATGAGAATAAAGTGAGCCAACCTCACTCCCCTCTATCTCCTCAATTGCAACAGAACGACACTGGACAGACAAACCAAAATGAAAGTGATGCATTGGCCGCAAATGCAAAGAGGGCCCAACGATCATTTCATCATCCGATAAATTTCGAGGTGTCGCAGTTACAAAAAAGGAGGTGAAAGTTTCATCTTCTAAGCAGCGCATATCCTGCAAAAAGGTTGATAGCAATTCGCTATAGTCAACTTGCCCCTGAATTGAATAATCAATCGTGTTAAACCCAATTTCAGTATGGCTCTCTCCTCGCCAGTCGCGTGTTCGTTCACCAAACCCCAGCAAACTCAAATCAATCACATCTGAAGGCTTCGATTGACCAAGCGATTTTGAAGAAGCCAAATCTTTATCCAAGGTCCACATAGCAAGTTCAACAGGCTCAGTTAAAGGACCAAACCCAATAACCCGAACGCTATAAGTCTCATCCCGGCCAATTGAAAACCCAATAGGCGCTCCTTCTAAATAACCTTCATAAGGAATAAATTGGTCCGTACCATCGGCCCCTTTAAGGATAATAGCCGCGGTAACAAAATCTCCTGGCGCTTCACCACGAACATAAATCACGGCCATATTCCGCTCAGAGAGCCAAATCAGATCTAAATGGTCAAAACCGCTCATGTGATGAAAAAAACCTTTAAGTCAATAAGAACAAATAGTTCAGTGCAGAACTATATGTGCCAAGGAATTGTGTCACAAGCAAGCTTGTTAAGAACTTCCTCAAAAGAACAAACACTTCTTTGGAGACAAGTTGAAAAATGATAGATTGAGCTCTCAATTTTGAGGCCAATAAAACGACATGAAAACGACTTTTTCTAAAGAAAGCGCACATAGCAACTATCATATTGCTATGATCGGCGGCCGTAAAAGCGGCAAAACAACCCTCTGCGCAAGCTTGCATCAAAATCTAATTGCAAGAGCCCATGGCTATTCGCCTAACATGATCGCCCGCTTCCCAGATGCAAACGGCCTCAACCAGCTTGAAAAATTATTCGCAGACAAATTAGGGGCTCCCAAAACCACCTTTAAAGCCGAAAGTACAGGCCCCGTTAGAGAAATCAACATCGGTATTGATTTTGGAACCAGCAAATGGTCGCTCTTTAAAAAATCAGATCATGAACTACAAGGCTACTATCAAATAACGATTGATGATCTAAGAGACGACTTTGATTTAATGGGTGAATTCGCATCGGAGCAACAAATTGGGGAACTCTCAGATAACAATCCACTTGCTCATTTCAAACAAAGTCTAACAAATGCAAATTCTCTTATCATTTGCCAACCAGCTTTACAAAAACTTGCCCCATCAGAAAGCACGGGCTTCATTCGTCTTATGTCAGATATAGCAACAGGTCGGTTTGGTTCTTTTCAAAATATCATCATCGCTTTCACAAAATATGAGCGAATTTTCACAAAATTCGGGGCAAAGGCCTTTCAAAAAGCCATTAAACCAAACACAATTTTAGAAACAATCGCCACAACCATCCATCAAGATAATGGGTTTGAAACAGGCCTGAGAGCCTTAATGTCAAATGAAGAAAACGCACCAAATCTCTATGCTATCCCGGTGTCTTCTTTCGGTTTCCTTCGACAAAATGGAGCACCCAACTTAAATAAAATGACTGAAACCCCAATTTCCACCCTCGCTCCTTTGGTGGAAGAAACAAGACCGGAAAACCCATTAAATGATGCCGTGAAAAAAATGCAAATCGCCGGTTTCACAATTCCTGTCTCAGATGAGCAAGCGAAAAATGTGAGCCCCGTTCCCCATCCAAGCACTCATTGGCTCCCCTTTTTAACAGCTGACCCATTTTTAGCAGCCGTTAGTGGTCAGCCAAGCCAATTCATGATCCCTGTTTCAAATTTCATTTCTGCATTAGACCATGGTTTGAAAATTGAAAATTTAGGTAAAGACGAATTTCAGCAAAGCGCATAAAGAAAACGTTTTTATAAATTTAACAAAGCTTGATGAATTCAGTTTTCAATCTCTAAAAATCAGCTAAGGTCTCTTTGTATTCATTTTACGTGTATAGCTTTGCCAATAGCAATTAAAGCAACCAAAACATAAATTTACAAAGATCCCATGCTCACACAATTTTCAGACATTCAATCACCATTTGCATCCCTACGCGCCCAACTAAATAATATATCTCCTAATCTCAAATCAGTAGAAAAACCAATTGATCTCACCATTGGAGCGCCGCGTCACCCTGCACCAAGCTGGGTCCAGGAAAAATTAGATGAAGCAATTGACACTGTTGGAAATTACCCACCCATTCAAGGGTCAACCGAATTACAAAATGCATTGTTAGGTTGGGTAGTAAAAAGATACCCTTCATTAGCTAATCACATAAGCAATAAAAATATCTTGCCCCTCAATGGCAGCCGTGAAGGTTTGTTTTACGCTATTTTTATGGCGAAATCGAAACGAGCAGACATAACAAATCCAGTCGTGCTAATCCCAAATCCATATTATCAAGTTTATGGAGCAGCAGCCATTGCAGCTGGTGCAACCCCTTATTTTCTTGATGCCGTTGCAGAAAACAACTTCCTGCCCAAAATAGATGATGTTCCAGTAGAAATATTAGAGAGAACCATTGCGTTTTATCATTGCTCTCCTTCAAACCCAGAAGGCGCCATTGCAACAGATGAAACACTGCAAAAAGCCATAAAAACTGCAAGAGCTTATAATTTCATGTTCTTTTCTGATGAATGCTATTCAGAAATTTATAGAGATGAAAAACCCATATCTGCATTAGAAACCGGCATAAAAATGGAAATGGCTCAAAAATTACAAGAAACAACAGACCCATTTGCCAACATTTGCGTTTTTAATTCACTATCTAAGCGCTCAAACGTCCCTGGCATCCGATCCGGCCTCATTATGGGCGAGCAAAACTTCATTCAGTCATTTGCAAGCTTTAGAAACGTGGCTGGTCCTCAAATTCCAGGCCCCATTCAGCATCTATCGACCCATCTTTGGCAAGATGAAACCCATGTAAGTGAAAATAGAGCTCTATATGCTGAAAAGCTTGAAATGGCTGAAAAAATGCTAAAAACACGATTTTTTACCCAAAAACCCCAAGCTGGCTTTTTTCTCTGGCTAAATTTAGCTGAATTTGGTGGTGGAATCCAAGCTGCATCAACACTTTGGAAAGATGTTGGCCTTAAACTACTACCTGGTGCGTATTTAGCTCAAACCAATGAAAATGGGTTTAATCCAGGAGCTGATTACGCGCGTATGGCCTTAGTAAGCTCATTAGAAGAAACTGAAGAGGCCTTTGAGAGACTGTTACGCGTATTTGGATGAGGTAAACTATGGCTGTTGCAGCCACAAGGGGTTCACGTAAAAAACATTTATTGCCAAACTCACTAGAGCATAGTCTCAAGTTTGGTGCACTAAAAGCCTTAGGAGCAACATTGCTTTTAGCGGCCCTATTGTCGTGGGCAAGCCTTCTTAGCTGGTCAGTAGATGATCCAAGCCTCAATCACGCTACAAATGGCTCTACAACAAATTATTTAGGCAAAGGCGGCGCTGTTTTTTCAGATATTTTAATTCAAGGCTTTGGCTTGGCTGCTATTTTTCTCATTCTCCCCATCGCTATTGAGGGCCTGCGCCTTTTACTGTCAAAACCAGTAAATAAAATAAGGCTTCGTGCTTTAAGTGCTCCATTTAGCACAGCGCTTTTTGCAACAACCTTAAGCATTTTGCCAAACATCAGTTCATGGCCTCTCAGCCAAGGCTATGGCGGCATTATCGGAGACACAATTTCAGGTTCAACAAACATTCTGGCAATGGCGCAAAATTCAAACACATCACTAATCATCACTTTTTCTATTTTGATGATCCTGAGTTTAATCGCCTTTTCATTCACCACAGCACTTTCATGGAAAGATGCACGCATCCTCTTTCACATTGAAGATAAAGAAGCCTTCAAAGCCAGCTTGAAAGAACCCTTCAATCGTCTTGGCTACTGGTTTAGATTCCGCCAAGCCAGTCAGGTTGAACCAAGCTATAATCAGCGCCAATGGTGGCGCAATGCGAATTTAGATGAACCATCTGAGCAAAATTATCAGCATGGTCAGAACCAAACTCAGCCAAGAATCTATCCTCAAAAC
>JAEPQF010000041.1:20119-27256 GCA_017640685.1 Hyphomicrobiales bacterium | reverse complement strand
AGTGACACAGCCAAATGTATCATTATCTTTTGGTGTCTATACGCCTTCATCGCTTCTGGCTTTGAACATAGCGTTGCCAACATGACCGTTTTCTCTTTAGCTCTTTTATCAGAACATGCAGACAAAATAAATTTCTTTGGCGCTCTTCATAATCTCTTTTGGGTCACAATAGGCAATACTGTTTCAGGAGTGATTTTTATGGGGGGCGGCTACTGGTTTGCTGCTGGTAAACCGAGTTATAGAGATTTTTAAGAGCTAACAAACTTCACATCACTCATTTAAAATTGTTTCAAGCCAATGATGCAAACGCAATAAGCTATTTTAGGATGAGGGAACAGGTATGAATCTATCACAATATTCTTTAACAAAATCAGGCAAGGGAATGGCTTTACGTTTTTCTCTATCTAAGTGAACGGCAATAAGTTCAGAGGTCGCAGATAAGCTGTCTTTGTCAGCATCAAACATGTAATGTCTAAATTTAATTGTTTTATTCTCAATTTTTAAAATTTCAGATCTAACCACTAAAAGATCACCAGGCATAACTTCAGCTTTATAGTTGATTTTTTGTTCGAGTGCAGCCATGCCACAATTTTTCTCTTTGATATAAGTGTTGGTAATTCCAATATTGGCAAACACATGCCAAGTTGCTTCGTCAAATTTTGAAGTGTACCATTGGACATTCATATGTCCCATATGATCCAATTGATTTGGATAAACGACACCCCGATAAGTCTCAATCATACTTTAAACTCCTGAATAGATGTTCCTACGAGCTGTAACAGCAGGTCTATACTTTTAGTTAGTATTAAATATTATTACATAAGCGCTAATGTAAAAAATAGATTAGCGCTAATGCAATGTCAAGGCTGAGTAATAGCTCACTTTAATAAAATTTGAAATTATCTTGGCCGCTCCTAGTTGTAAGTAAAGCATCATTCGAGTGTCATAAATCTCCCATAAAAAGGAAAGCTCGGTTTATTTTTTATGGGAGTATATGGGATGCGAAGCCTATTTTGCGCTGTGGTTCTAATAAGCGCTGTTACAAACGTTCAAAATGTGAAAGCAGATGCAGGTACTCTAAATCCATCTGTGTTAGGAACTTATAAAACAAACGTCTTTGATAAAAGCGCAGCTGAAATCGTGGTTCATGATACAAAACACCAACGGCTTTATGTAACAAATGCCAATGACAAAGCCATTGATGTTTTAGATTTTAAAAACCCTAAATCGATCTCAAAAATAAAATCTATTTCCATAAAACCTTTTGGTAAGAATATTAATTCGGTAGCGGTTGGCAATGGTTTAATTGCTGCAGCCATTGAAGCAATAACAAAGCAAGATCAAGGAAAAATTGTTTTCTTCTCACCGGATGGTAAAGAAGTAGCATCAGTTAAAGTTGGCGCGTTGCCAGATATGGTCGTATTCACACCAGATGGCAAATATCTATTGGCTGCAAATGAAGGAGAGCCTAGCAAGGATTATAAAAACGATCCTGAAGGCACCATTTCGATCATTACGGTTGCTGATAAAACGGTTAGAACTGTTCATTTTAAAGATCTGAAAAAATCTGATATTGAGGGAAAAGGTGCGCACTTCCCTTCACCTTCCGGCACAACAGTTGCTCAAGATCTAGAGCCAGAATATATCAGTGTTTCTGATGATGGCAGTAAAGCTTATGTCGCTTTGCAAGAAAATAATGCCATCGCTGTAATAGATATCAAGTCGGCAAAACTCTTAAAAGTTTTTGCACTTGGTTTTCAAGATTTTTCAAAACTTGCCTTTGACGTTTCAGATAAAGACAAGAAAACTGAATTGAAAAAATGGCCGGTAAAAAGTTTTTATCAACCTGATGCGATCAAGAGCTTCACGCATGAAGGCAAAAACTACATCGTAACTGCAAATGAAGGTGATGCACGTGACTATGATGGCTATTCAGAAGAAACACGTGTTGGCAAATTGAAACTTGATGAAAAGGCTTTCCCAAATAGAGAAGCACTTCAAAAGAAAAAGATGCTTGGCCGTTTAAAAGTGACTAGCGCGCGCGGCGACACGGATGGAGACGGTGATTTTGATGAGCTTTATGCTTATGGTGGTCGGTCATTTTCAATTTATAGTGCTGATGGTAAACAAATATATGATAGTGGAAATGAATTCAGTCGAATTTTATCAAAACGTTTCCCAAGCTGGTTTAACTCAAAAGGGCAGATCGAGAATTTTGATAAACGCTCAGATGATAAAGGTGTCGAACCTGAAGCGATCACGGTTGGAACTGTAAAAGGCAAACGTCTTGCCTTTATCGGTTTAGAGCGCATGGGCGGTGTCATGGTTTATGATATTAGCAACCCTAAAGCTGTTAAATTTTTAACATATTTTCACAATTCTAATCCAAAGGGCAATGCGAAAGAAGGTACAGCGGGTGACGTTGCTCCAGAAGGGTTTAGCTTTATTGAAGCTAAAAACAGCCCAACTGGCAAAGCTATATTAGTGGTTGCGAATGAAGTTTCAGGTACAGTTACCGCCTTCTCATTAGAATAGAAACAAAGGATACTTGTACAAATAAGAAAATTATTTCTGAAATGGCGTTGCAATAAGTTTGCGGCGCCATTTCACTTTAAAGATTTGAATATGCAAAAGAGCAGATTATTCGCTCACCTTATGGGTAATAACAGTAAACCCTTCATCTTCACCTGGAGCTGAGAAATAACTTGTGATTAATTGAAACTCTTCTCTACTAGCTTGAAACTCATGCGTGCCAGCATTGTTTCTTTCTTCAAGGCGCTTCAGGCAAACGTCATCTTCAACATCGAGAAAATGCAATTCATGATGAGCACCAGCAGTTTCAAAAATCTGGCGCATCCAAGTTCTCATTTTAAGTGTATTCGCTGGATAATCTAATACAACAGACATTCCTTGATATAATAGTGTCTCGATATGAGGTCTCATCACTGCTCGAAGACGAGACGAATATGTCTGATAGTCTCGAATATTTAAAATTTCTTCAGGGTAAAGTTTAGCCAACCATTCATCTTCACTAATCAAAATGGTTGTGTCTTTAGAGGAAAGTTCTTTGGCTAAAGTGGACTTACCTGCAGCAATTTTACCGCAAATAAGAAACAAAGTAGAAGAAGGTTTATTCATAAAATAGATCGTTATTTTAAAATTAACAGAATTATAAATGAGGTAAGTACCCGGCCTTAATTGAAGACCGGGGTGATAATTCGTATTGCTAAAGTAAGAGATCTATTTGCCATAATATGGAAGCATAAAAATAAAATACAAAAAAGGGCAAGTGTTTTATCACTTGCCCTGTCTTTTGTTTAGTTTTCATTTAGTTCTAATTTTAAAAGCTAAAAAGAAAAATATTAGATGTTTGAAAGATCGTCGTTAAACTCGAAAGTTGGGTGTTTAAAGACGTCTAGATCTTCAATTGGTTGCTCAAGCGCAGCCTTAACTTTTTCCTCTTCTTCTTGGAATGCAGTTGTTGTAGCAAGAGGGTCCTCTTCATTGTTTTCTGAAGCTAGAGTCTCTGCAAAGATAAACTGATCTTCCTGAAGCGCTGTCGTTGTTATAGAGGCAGATGCAAACACAGTATCAGCTTGGAATTCAAGATTTTGAATACGCCCATCTTCATCACGTCCAGTGTCAGCCTCGTTAAAGGCATTGGCACTGTCAGCGAAATTGTCATTCAAATATTCAGCTAATGCATCTTGCTCTGTTCCATCAAATGCAAAGGTTGCATCTCCTGTTGAGAGCTCATCTGCAATGCCATTGCCATCCAAGTCAGTTAGGTCAACCCGGTTAGCATCTGGGCCAGTTGGGAATGGGTAACCATCACCACCACCAGCTAGGAAGTTTAATGTCACGATACGGAAGGTCTCTGTTGCATCACCTGCAATTACACCATTTTCAACCAAAGAAGCGATTAGATTATCATTCTGGTCAAAAATACCTGCGTTTACAATGCGGCTTCCTTCAGGTTGTGTTGCATCATAAGAAAACTTAACACCAGAAACCTGAGGGAACCGGCCAGCAACACCAGGAACTGAGCCAACACCATGCTCCAATACAGCAACTAGCTCAGCTTTGGTAAGAGTTAGCAATGTTAGGCCATTATTGAAGGCAAGCGTTGTCGCAATATCATTTTGAGAAATGCCACCTTCAGGTTTGATGATGTTACCATCACTATCAACCACTGCTTCATTTGCTGTTCTAACGGCTTCTGTGCCACCAGCTGGTACAATTGTTTGACCAATTGAAGCGCGAATGCCACCACCATTTTTAATAGAAACAACAACTGATGCATCGGTTTCTTGCGCGATGGCCAGGTTTGCATCTGCAGTGAGGTTGCCAAGGTTGGTTTCTTGTGTGCGAACTCCATCTTGATCTTCAGCAGTATCAAGGCCAGAACGGTTGCCATTTAAGAAGACATCAGACACACCGAATACATTGGATTCTGTTGTGATGATTTCATCTTCAATAGCGTCAACAATTTGTTGAATTTCAGGGTCAACAAGGTTTTCAGCATTAAGATCAGCTACCCCTTGATCGTCAGTTGCATAAGCACCTGAGACATTTTCATCGTAGCTATCTGCAATGATGTTACCATTGGCATCAAAATCAAGGACGAGGCGACCAACATATTTATAACTGCCATCAGTATTCACAACAGCAGTTGTTGTACCGCCAGCGTTGGTAATGAAAGCAGGGTATTGACCTTGGTCACTATCACCATCTCGTGGGCGATCATTATCATCAAATAAGCGTGTGTTAGAGCCACCCGCAATGATGATGTCAACATTCTCAAGATATTCAGCCAAAGCAAATTCAATTGAAAGTTGCTGCATATGAGCTGACAAGATCACTTTATTAAGTGTTGGGTTTGCTGCAAGCAAAGCATCAACTTCAGCTTGAATAACAGCCGCCAGAGCTTGAATTTGCTCATCAGTTGGGTTGCCATCAAAGTCACTAGGAGCAATGATAACATCACCAGGAGATGAGATTACATCCAATGTTGGCGTTGTTGCTCCAACCACACCGATTTTTTCACCGTTCACATCAATCACAACAGAAGATGTGATGCTATTAGCTTGTGGGGCGTGTCCACCACCTACAACAAGCGGAGCTAGGTTTGCATCTTCAGAGAAATCAAGGTTGCTTGAAAGATACGCAAACTCAGCACCACCAAAGTCTTCACCCAAAATTTGACCAGGCGCTGAGCCGTCTATTAGACCACCAAACGTGCCAGTCCCAAAGTCAAATTCGTGGTTGCCAAGTGTAATCGCTTGGATACCAAGTTCATTTTGAATTTGGATATCAGCAATGCCACCAGAGCCAAAAGCTGCTTCAGATGCATCAAAGAAAAGACCAGGTATAAAGGCATCACCTGATGAAAGAGTAAGCGTATTATCAGCCTTTCCATCATTGCCAAGGTCTTGTGCGCGAAGGGCATTAAGAACAGCAGATAGGTTGGGTGCATCTGTAATGGCGCTTACAGCAGCTTCTTGGTCTGCAATATGAAAGAGTTCAAGAGTGAATGTTTTTAACGCAACTGTTTGATCAGCAAATTCAGCGAATTCAACATTCTTAAACTTATCAACTCCTTCGCGGCCATGACGACCAGAGATGTCTGTGATTTTTCCTCTTTCAAGATCGATGATGTAATCGGAACGGTTGCCTTCAAACACAATTGTGTCAACACCTTCGCCACCATCATGTTTGTCATTACCACGACCACCCTTTAAACGGTCATCACCAGCGCCGCCTTTCAGATTATCATTGCCGCGACCACCATCAATTTTGTCGTCACCTTCATCACCTCTAAGGCGGTCATTACCACGGCCACCTTTGATGTCATCGTCACCAAAGCCACCACGGATTGTGTCATGGCCTTTGCCACCATTAAGGTCATCATCGCCAGCAAAGCCTAAAATTTTATCATTGCCACCGCGACCATTAATGTCGTCATTACCGCCAGTGCCTTTTAATTTATCACTCCAACGGCTGCCATTAATTGTTTTGCCATCAAAGTTGATTTGATAAAGGCTTGTTGTTCCAGAAACTTCATTTGCAACCGCAAGGATAGGAGTGCCAATTGGGCTGTCTTCTGCAGAGATGAACTCCAAGCCTTCTGGTGCAATGTCACCATCTGTTGTGATATATTGGATGAAGGTTGTTTTTTTAGGCTTGGTAATATCAAACACCATAACACCACCAGCTGAACGCTCTAGGCCAACAAAAGCATAATGGCGACCGTTCACTTCACCAATAACAACTGACTCTGGTTCCGCGCCTTTTGCATCTGAGCGATTGTCAAATTCGTCAGGATCACCATCATTTGCATTGAAAAGTTCAGGCACTTGCTCTGCAGTAATCTGAGCAATCATGTCACCACTATCAAAAACAATGATGCCAGCTTCATCTCTGATAGTGAATGAGCGAGCACCATAAGCGAATAATTGATCAAAATCACCATCACCATCTGTGTCGCCATCAATGGTTGAAACTTCAAGGCGGCCAAGATTTTCATCTTCTTGCAATTCAGCAGCATTTGGGAATGCTGTTGGGTCTAAAGTAAGATCTTTAACCCGTTCATCTTCATTACGTGCATCGCCTTCATTCGCTGTCACATAGTATGTCTTGCCATAGCTTGTGTATGAAGCAATTGCGTCTGGCATATAAAGACCAAATACAGGTGCTGTATCGATGTTGATTGCATCATCTCTATCACTTGCATCAAGTCCGTTGCCTTCAATGGAGTGATCTTTTGCGCCAAGCGGTTGAATTTCAGTGATTTCACCAGAGGCAATATCAAGAACAGCAACTGAATTAGCTTCCTGTAGCGTGATAAAGGCTTTGCTACCATCTTCGGAGACAGCAATATATTCTGGCTCAACATCGTCTGAGAGAAGTTTGCCATCAAAGATGCGCACGCCAGCAGCTTCAAGAGCAGCTTGGTAAATGTCAAAGCTCGTAAAATCAACAGTATTTACATGAGCCGTTTCGATGCCATTAGAAATGTCAATGATGCTGATGGAGCCTTTCGGGTCGATGCCATTATCAGCTTCACCTTCATTTGCAACAAGCAGCTTTTTGCCATCTGGTGTGAATGTGACCATGTCCGGTAATGAACCAACTTTC
>JAEPQF010000041.1:0-20109 GCA_017640685.1 Hyphomicrobiales bacterium | reverse complement strand
ATCATAAAACGCGATAAAACCTTCATCAGTCACTGTGTCAGCTTCAATAGCAACAGCAACAATACCATTGGCGACAGCAACGCTGTTCGGGCCACCTGTTTGTGTGCCGTTTAATGTGCTCACATCAATCGAGCTAATTTTAACTGGTGTCTTCGGATTTGAGATATCTAGAATATCAACTGTTTTAGTCTCGCTATTCGTGATGAAAAGACGTTGCGAGCTTGGATCATGAGCCACAATTTCAGCTGAATCTTCACCTTGACCAGTTTCAAATGTGCCAAGTAATGAAAGTTCGATTTTAGAGTCATCTGCAGCCTGTTTATGCTTTTGATGAAACTTGTGAGCAAATTTTTGATAGAACTTAAATGACTTAGAGCCATGATAATGATCTAAGTAGTCGTAAGACTTCCAGATATTAAATGACTTAAAATTAAAACCCATACTGTACCTCCTGATCCATTCAATAAGAACAAATCACCCTGTTTTGCCCCGATAGATTTGATCTGGTAGACCAGCGCTATCTGAGACTTTCATGAAATTAAGTTGATCCGCAGTCGTGCTAATGGCTTGATTGCAAACGAGACTATTTCAATCAGTGTTGGATGACAGATAGATGAAGAAGGTTTGGCTATTGTGTGAAAAACAAAAGTAGCGTTAAGGCTTGTGAATTGTTGAAAAAAAGCTCTATTCCGATCTGGAATGCGCTTTAAGCGAAGGCTTTCAAGTGGTGTTGGTTTTAAGCAAAATAAATTTGCCCACAAGCAAACGGATCACAAAAGGGTGAAACTGTTATAGTGTATCAAGAAGTGCCTTACTGGTGATCGCTTAAGCTGAGACCAAAATTAAATATGATGGTCCAGGAGATCGGTTATTAGGGGCTCTAAATTTCCCTCTTCAACAGGTGCCCCATGGCACGGCACAATGAAATGAGGAACTTGGCTAGAGAGCAGTTTTTTTACCCATGCTTCATAAGTCTCTGCATCTTGAACACCATATTTAGGAAAAGTCTTCAGCATAGAAAGCGTACCTCTATATTTATTCCCCTTTTGAGGCTCAGAACTAAAGGCATCACAAACCACCCATAATAAATTATCAGCCTTTTTTACTTCAAACCAGACTTCTCCGGTTTTCAGGCCTTCAGGTTCTAAAATTCTTATATGTTTAGGCAATTGTTTTATAAGATTGTCTATATCTGAGAATTGAGCTCCGGTTTGTTTGATAAGGCGCGGACGAGCCGCATCCGAGCAGACCAAATCAGCATCAGGGAAGAGATCTAAGTGATCAGCAATCCCTTTATTATGATAATGATTAGGCGCAAGAATGAACGAGACATCACCTAGCTCTTTGATGCTCTCAATCACAGGAGCTTTCAAGCCTTTCAAGGGGCTGTAAACACACAAACTCCCATCAGAGAGCCGAATAATTATAGACCAGAGCTTGGCGGAGTTTAAAATATAGACATCATCAAAACCAGTTGGTTGATGAAAATTCTTTATTTGCTTGTTCATAGCTTCTCCCAAATACAATCTTCGGTCATTAAAATAAAAAAGCTTTGGCAGAAGAAATTCACCACTTTTACGTAGCACTTCTTTAGCCAAAGCTAATTGAAATATCAAAGAATGTCGCCACTAAGGCTGATTATTATATCAACTCTTAGAAATGCACTGACTTAGCATCAAGAGGCTTTTGCAAAGGCGGCGCAAACTTAGTGAGGTCAATGCCTTCCACAGCATCAATATATTCATCTAAGGTTGGTGTGCGACCAAGGATGGCAGAGAGCACCACAACTGGTGTTGAGGCAAGGAGTGACTCGCCTTTCTTTTCAGCAGAGTCTTCCACAACACGGCCTTGGAACAAGCGCGTTGATGTAGCTAGCACAGTATCACCTTTGGCAGCCTTTTCTTGGTTGCCCATACAAAGGTTACAACCAGGACGTTCTAAATAGAGAATGTTTTCATATTCAGTACGAGCAGTGTTTTTAGGCGCAGCATCGTCAAATTCAAAACCAGAATACTTCTGCAGCACTTCCCAATCACCTTCATCTTTCAATTCGTCGATGATGTTGTAAGTCGGCGCAGCGACAACAAGTGGTGCGTTGAACTCGACATTGCCTTTATCTTTTTCTAGGTTGCGAAGCATCTGAGCGACAATTTTCATATCGCCTTTGTGCACCATGCAAGAGCCAACAAACCCAAGATCAACTTTTTTCTCAGCATTATAGTAAGAAATTGGTCTGATTGTATCGTGTGTGTAACGCTTAGAGACATCGTCATTGTTGACATCAGGGTCAGCAATCATCGGCTCGTCAATTTGATCGAGGTCGACAACAACTTCAGCAAAATATTTTGCATTGTCATCTGGTGTAAGTGCTGGTTTCTCACCTGATTTAATTTCAGCAATGCGTTTATCAGCGATGTCAATGAGGCCTTGAAGTGTCTTGGCTTCATTGTCCATGCCTTTTTCAATCATGATTTGAATGCGGCTTTTGGCAATCTCAAGAGATTTGATCAAAGTCTCATCTTCAGAGATACAAATGGAAGCTTTCGCTTTCATTTCAGCTGTCCAGTCTGTGAAGGTAAAGGCTTGGTCAGCTAGTAATGTGCCGATGTGCACTTCAATGATACGGCCTTGGAAAACATTGTCTCCAAATTGCTTCAGCATCTGGGCTTGTGTTGCATGCACCACATCACGGAAATCCATGTGATCCTTGAGGCCACCTTTAAAGGTCACTTTTACTGATTCAGGGATTGGCATCGTCGCTTCACCAGTGGCAAGAGCAAGAGCAACAGTTCCAGAGTCAGCGCCAAAAGCAACGCCTTTCGACATGCGCGTATGACTATCACCACCAATGATAATTGCCCAGTCATCAACAGTGATGTCATTCAACACTTTATGAATTACATCTGTCATCGCATGATATTCGCCTTTCGGGTCACGTGCAGTGATGAGCCCGAATTTGTTCATGAATTTCATGAGTTTAGGGATGTTTTCTTGCGCTTTAATATCCCAAACAGAAGCCGTGTGACAGCCAGATTGATAAGCACCATCTACTGTGGGTGAAATCACAGTTGCGGCCATTGCTTCTAATTCTTGCGAGGTCATTAAGCCAGTTGTATCTTGCGAGCCAACAATATTCACTTCAACGCGGACATCAGACCCTGCGTGTAAGACAACACCTTCACTTACACCAACAGCATTTCTGTTAAAGATCTTTTCAACCGCTGTAAGCCCTTGACCTTCATGCGAAATCTCTTTAGAGGGTGCAAATACTGATTGCAATTCAACACCAAGTGTTTGAGCTGCAAAGTTCTGTAGTTTCTTACCGAAAACAACAGCGTAAGAGCCACCAGCTTTAATGAACTCTACCTTTTGTGGTGTTAGTGCAGACGAGATATCAACGAGTTCTTTGTCACCATTGTAGAGCTTTTTCTCTTTGGTGTTGATTGTTAGAACAGTGCCTGTCTCTACAGAGTAAGTTTGCTCGAGCACAGGGTCATCATTTTCATCAAGAACAGTCTTGCCTTCAGCATCTAGTTTTTTAACCCAGTTTTTAAGGTCAATACCTATGCCACCGGTCACGCCAACCGTTGTTAAGAAAATAGGTGAGATACCGTTTGTCCCTGCAACAATCGGAGCGATATTTACAAATGGAACATAAGGACTAGCTTGTTTACCTGTCCAAAGCGCAACATTGTTCACACCAGACATACGAGAAGAGCCAACACCCATCGTCCCTTTTTCAGCAATCAGCATTACTCTTGCGTCAGGATGTTGTTTTTGTAGGTCTTGAATTTCACCTTGCGCGCTTTCTGAGATCATGCACTTACCATGCAATTCTCTGTCTGAGCGAGAGTGGGCTTGGTTACCAGGAGAGAGAAGGTCTGTTGAAATATCACCTTCAGCGGCGATGTATGTAACGACTTTTATTTCTTCTGCAATATCAGGAAGTTTTGTGAAGAAATCAGCGCGCGCATAGCTTTCAAGAATGTCTTTGGCAAATGAATTGCCTGCTTCAAAAGCTGCTTTTAAGCGCTCTGTATCAGCTTCATAAAGGAAAACTTGTGTTTTAAGAACCTCTGCCGCTTGTTCCGCGATTGAGGCATCATCACCCAACGCTAAATCGAGAAGAACTTCCACAGAAGGTCCACCCTTCATGTGAGATAAAAGCTCAAATGCAAAAGAAGGAGAAATTTCTTCAACTGTTGATGAGCCTAAAATAATCTCTTTTAAAAACTGCGCTTTTTCTCCCGCTGCACTCGTTGTTCCTGGGAGTGTATTGTAAATAAAGAAATGGAGGGAATCTTTTCTGAATTCGTGACTAACATCTTTAATTTGTGCAATTATTTCTTTTAGAAGTGCACCATCGTCAATTGGTTTAGGATTTAACCCTTGGTCTTTGCGAGTTTCAATCTCATTTAGATAGTCAGTATACAAACTCATATTTTATCCCGAAGCATTAGTGTTGTTTTATGAATTATGCTTGAGCGCCATATAATAGTTAGGTCTGGCGGCTTGCAAAAGCTAATTGAGCGTATCAGTATTTCAACTAAGGTAGACTTGCAAGATATTTTTGTTTTTCACTAAAGTTGTTCAATTTATCAGAAATCCTGACACCCCTATTATTTAGCGTATATTTGAAAAAGAAGCCAATTCTACAAAATTTGACTGTTTTCCGCGCATTCCGGGTTAATTTGCCTATAATTAAGGCAGTTTTGTATGGCGCATTTTATAATGTTTGCCAGTGAAGACCTTCTAATTTTTCACGAAAAGCGAATCGAACAATATGGCTTTCAATAATCGATTTGCTCTGGTTCAAATCTTCATCAGTGTCCGCTGTAACTTTAAAAATCAGATTATTTTCATGCACTAAAAATTCAGCCTTCCCACAAGGAAAATCAACAAAACCTTCTGTGTTAGTATAAGTCGTCTCAACTTTATGAGCAAAATGCTTACACATCTGCATGAGATATTTTTCTGGGGTTTCCGTTGTAAATTGGCTTTGACTACTAAACATGCTTTTCTCCTTTATCAATGAAACTAGATTTGGTTGTTTTTAAAGGCGCAATAATTTCTATTCGCGGATTACCATTTTTTGTGGTCTCTATTTTCGCTTCAACATTATAAACATCAGACAAGCTTTGCTCTGTTAAAACATCAAGTGGGTGACCATATGCAACAAGCTCTCCTTCATGAAGAAGAATGAGTTTGTCACAAAAACGAAGCGCTAAATTAAGGTCATGCAATGCAATTATTGCAATTTTTTCTTGCACTTTAATAAGCTCTCTCATTTCGGAAAGCACTGTCAGTCGCCAATGTAGATCTAAAGCGCTTGTTGGCTCATCAAGCAAGTAAACATCTGGTGAGCGAAGTAGTAACATCGTCAAGCCAACCAATTGTCTCTTGCCACCTGACAAACTATCAAGGGGTTTTAAAGCCTCTTCACTCAAGCCAAATTGTTCTAGTTTGAGAGAAATCTCTTCTTTCAAAACGTCATATGAAAGCGGCAGATTTAGCGCTCTTGCTAAACTCCATAATAATTCATAGGGCGTAAGAGAACTTGCTTGTGGCGGTGTCTGTGTCATCAGACCAAATATCCGGCTACGCTCTTGTCGAGAATAGTGTGAGATATTTGTCTCGCCGTAAGATGTGATTTGTTCAGCTTTACCAGGCCATAACAGAGATTTTAAAAAAGTCGATTTCCCAGCTGCATTCGGCCCTATGAGGCCAACAACTTCACCAGGCTGTAATTTGGGAAGTGTTATGTCTTTCAAGGCGCGGAACTTGCCATACCAAAGATTGAGCTGTGTGATTTCAAGAGTGCTCATAAACGTTGCCCCCTTGTAAAAATCAGCCCAATCAAAATCGGCACCCCAATAAAAGAAGTTATAATACCTACTGGAATGAGAACACCAGGGATAAGCGTTTTAGAAAGAAGAGACGCAAAAGACAGAATAAAAGCACTACAAAGACAAGCTCCAGGTAAAAGAAAGCGATGATCTTCCCCAAGCAAGAGACGCGCAATGTGAGGGCCAACAAGTCCAATAAAACCAATCGTGCCAACGAAGCAAACTGAAAATGCTGTCAAAATTGAAACACGAAAAATCATAAACAATCGATAACGCTCAATATTGATCCCAATGCTCGTCGCCTGGTTTTCACCACTTCGTAATAGCGTCATGACCCACAAATTACGCAAACTAAAGGGCAGAATAATGAGAAAGACAAGCAAAACAATAATCACTTCAGGCCACCCAGCTTTTGTAAGATTACCCAAAGTCCAAAAAACAATTTGCTGAACAGCCTCAGCTGAAGCGACATAAAGCAAAAGGCTGGTCATTGCTTCACACATAAACATAATGGCAACGCCAAATAAGATGATTGTGTTCTTTGAACCAGAGTGAAACGCAGTGAAGGAAATAATAAGTAAGCTGGCTAAAAAAGAAAAAAGCAAACTAACAACGGGCACAGCAACAGAGGCTGGAAAAAAAGCAAAACTTGTTGTGAAGAAAGTCGATAACACAATGGCACAGCTCGCCCCAAAAACAGCCGCATTTGATATGCCCAATGTAAAAGGGCTTGCAAGCGGGTTATTCAATCCGGTTTGCGTTTCAAGACCAGCCAACCCAAGCGTACACCCAATAATCAGGGCGATGAGCGCATCAGGTAATCGAATGTCAAAAAGTATTATTCTCTCCGTTGTTGATAAACTCGAAGGAGAAATAAGACCATTGAATATGCTCATGAAAGACAAATTCGACGGGCCGGTTATAATATCAAATGTTAGAAAAACAAGACAAAGCACAACCAAGCCAAAAAGAAGCGCAACTTTTTGAAATGTCTTTGCTTTATACTGTTCGTGCAAATCGTCAGTCATCATTATCCCGCTTTTAAAGTTGTGAGATAAGTGCCATCCAATTTAAAAATAAGAAATTGCTCGTATATTTCGGTCATTGTCTTTTCAGGAGAAAAATCTTTAAAAAGCTCCGGATGGATCCATTTAGCAAAACTCTCAATCGCTACAATATTAAACGGTGAGTTATAATAATTATGCCAAATGCCATGAGCCCGGCCGGATTGAACGGCTTTCAATGATTGGTAAGTCGCGGCTGACAAAGCCCGCTTTAAAGATGATTGTGCAAGTTCTGGGCTCGAAGTTGGCCCTAACACGGGAATAGCCTTACCACTCTTAAACTCAGCTAGAGTACCAGAAACGGTCCCAATCCAAACATCAGGGTTTTTCTCTAGCAAAAACTCCATAGAATGAACCCCTGTTGGGCCAGGCGCTACAGGGGTGGTTATATTATCGCCGCCAACAAGGCCAATGAAAGGACCAAGCATGCCACGGCCCATGCCAACACAACAATCAAAACGGCCTATATGAGCTTGTAAAAAAACGCTCGGTTTTTTGCCCTTAAAAGAAGCAACCCGATCTTTAATTTTCTGTAGTCGGGTATTGTAAAACTCAATATATTTACTCGCGTTCTTTTCTCTGCCAAGAGCCAGACCAAGAGCTTTGATTGAAGGTACCGTGTTTTCAAATGGATTCATCCTGAAATCAATAAAGATGATTTTGACACCGGCTTTTTCAAGTTGACCAATGAGCTCTTTATTTTTAGCGCCTGGTCCATGGTCCTGAACACCAAAAATAGCCAGATCAGGTTGTAGCGATATAATTTTTTCAGCCGAAACACTGTCAGCATTTTGCAGACCAAAATATTGAATTTTATTATAAGCTGGGAACTTGTCCTTTAGTTTGTTCTCAAGAACGGGGTTAGTATGGCTCAAAGGATTGAGCATACCAACCACCCGCTCAATTGGGTTTTCCTTATCAAGCAATGCGATGGTCGTAAGGTAACGACCTTCCCCCAAAATAATTTTACTAACAGGTTTGTTGAACGTAATGCTTCTACCTAAAACATCTTTGACCACGACGTCCTTAGCGGCTGAAAAGTTCGTTTGAATTAACAAAATCGCAAATGCAAAAATGATTTTTTTTATCATATTTCAACTCTGACTTTTAAATGAACACTCCACCCTCTTAAAATTGAAAGAAGGTGGAGTTTTCCAAGAATAGAGAAAATCTATTTTTGGGGGTTAGAATTTAGCTTTAGCACTTAGGTAAAAAGAGCGGCCAGGTTCTAGTAATTTGATGTAATAAACATCATAGTCATTTCCTGAAGTTGCTCTGTCCGCATAAGTTTCATCCAATAAATTTTTTACTTCTGCTCTTAATGTAAGATCAAGCTCAGTTTTTGGCTTGTATTCTACGTGAGCATTAAGAACTTCATAGGAAGGTAAAGGATTGCTGGGATCAGATGCCGTATAAATAGGAGATGCATCGTCCTGCTCAAGGTAGAACTGCATGTCCGCACCAATCGTAATCCCAGTTCCAGCAAATGTATGAGCAGCTTCTAGGGTGATCACTTCACCAATGTTGGTTCCCCAACCCCAAGCAAGAGTAAAGATAGGATCATCATCACCAGTTACTTCTATGTTTGCATATTTCGCACGAACAAAACCAGTATCCCAATTATAACCGAGTGCTGCTTCAAAAGTTTTAGATTCAACATCGAGAACATTATTACGGTCAAGACTTCCTCGGCCAGAATTATGTCCAATGGCATCATCCATTTTAATCACAGAATAACTGGTATTAAATGTAAAACCTTGATATTTGGCTGATAGGCCAACTGTGAAATTATCCGAGTGATAGGTATCAAGATTGGAATAATCATAATTATTATAATTTAATGTCGCTTCAGCAAGTGGAATACGGCCAAACACATGAGCGTAACCTGCATTCAATGTGATGATATCATTGAGATCAAATTCACCAGATATATTTCCGCTAAATCCGGTGTTATCAATGTCAGTGCCATCAACTCCCGTAAACATCTGATGGTCTATACGTCCACCCAATGAAACACGAAAGTTTTTGGCAATATCCAAACGTGCTTGCGAGTAGAAACCAATGTTACGATCTTTTTCTGTACCCGGCCCCTCAGTTAGAGATCCGGCGACGCCACCTTCGGAATTAGCATGAAAAAAATCTACACCAGCAACAATATCACCTTGTGTAATGTTAAATTTATTTTCAAACTTACCTGACCATGTTTCAATATCACTAAATACAGTTTCATCCGTCCATGGAACATTAGGGAATTCTAATCTGGTTTCATTAAACGCAATCAACAAAGTTGGGTCCCACCACCCTGATGGCTTTTCATCGGTATAGGAAAATGAGAAACTTTGACGTGTCAAATCAAAATATCGAGGGTCAGGAGATGCCCAAGTCACGGCACCCAGATTAGGTCTGTATGGGCGCAAATCATCATCATTGACCCAATTGTAGCTTAGTTCAAAACGATCACCAGATTGAGCTTCATAGGCTAATTTACCTAAAACTGTTTGAAGGTCCGCAGCAGTTGCTTGCTGCTCCTGACCATTGCCGGCTTCAAAATCATTACCTTTGGCATATTTGTAATATCCAAGAACTTCAAACCCATTTGACATGGTGTAGCCTGAGACGCCGGTTGAAAAAGTTTCACTATTCGTATCATAAGAAACAGTGACAAATCCTCCAAATGTCTTGCCGGCATCTAGTAAATCCTTCACATCAACGGTTTCAAATTGAATGGAGCCACCAAGCGCACCAGGACCAGCATCCGCCGGCGCGACACCAACATCTACCCGAGCAGCTTTTAAAAGGGATGGCTCTAATAGAAGAGTGCCTGTGTGGTGAAAAGCATCATTAAATTGCATTGCCCCATCAACTGTCGTAGCTAGATGTCGTTCTTCAATACCATTAACATATATTTTTTGTGTAACGGGCGTTGAACCACCAACAGAAACAGATGT
The DNA here is from genome assembly GCA_017640685.1 of Hyphomicrobiales bacterium. Taxonomy (GTDB): domain Bacteria; phylum Pseudomonadota; class Alphaproteobacteria; order Rhizobiales; family HXMU1428-3; genus HXMU1428-3. Next base: position 10,251 of record JAEPQF010000041.1, on the reverse strand, counting down.
TTCTGAAGCAAAGAGGTCTTGCAAATCATTCGGCTCAATGCGTTGGATATCGTCATGTGTCAAGACAACCCCAGGCACCCCAACAGCCGGATCTTCTAAGATCGTGCCTTTATATTTGTCATCATTATTCGAATTATTGTTTGCCCCATCAACGTTAATTTGATCAAGTGGCGTGTTAGATTGTGCTGACGCTGCAATACTTCCAGTACTTATAAGTGCAATCACACTAAGCGCTGTTGCAAATTGAAATGCAACTTTCATTGTGAACTCCCAAGTTACTAATTTTCCCTCAACTTGCCTCTACTATAAAAAAACCGAGAAAGTTCTGCCTTTTCGAAATCGTCATTTTTCTTCGCGAAAAAGCCATATTGACGCTTAAAGACATGCTTAAAAAGTTTGTTTTATTCATCTGAGATGTTGAGCGAAATGCACATATGTTTGAGAAAATTATGCAGTTTTTAGTCTTAGGTTTTCCGTGTAATGTGTATATTTATCATCAATTATTTTTTTTATAAAAACTGTTTGAGCTAAAATATTTCATTTGAATTAGCAGTTCTGTTTAGTATTTCGCGTCCACTGCTGAGGATTATATGAGTCAAAGTAATTACACCCTGATTAAAAATGACACGCCTGGTAATATGCGCCAGCTTGAGGAATTTATCTCCAATGATACTGATAAAATCTCAGGCAGAATTGGGTTCATCGAACTGAACTCAGGGATTGATTTGCACTTTTCTGACAACGTTGAATTAGTTAATGAAAAGTCTGAATGCCTTTCTGAAGCATCATTGACAATTTCTTTGCTTCTTGAAGGTCAGGTGAAATTCTATATGAATGACAAGCCTTATTATCTTGGATGCAATGATAATGAGGAAAGTTCTGAAGCGATTGGCAAAATCTGGTCAACGACCAAACCTTATCTTTTTTCTCGTAATTTTAAAAAAGGCCGTAAGGTTAAAAAAATAATTATTAATATTGATAAAGAATGGCTGGCCGATATGGGGCTTGCTGAAAGCGGCTCAAATTGGGAGACGAAACTTGATCGAAGCTTATTCGAGTTTGCGTGCACTCACTTGAATTGTAGAGACTGGGTCCCGTCAAAACAGGCTATTAAAGCGGCAGAAGAAATCATTGATCCACCTAGTGATGCTGATTGTATGAAAAAAATGATCCGTGAATATCGTGCAATTGAATTGGTGACACTAGCTTTTGAACAATTTACCAAGCCAGTGCCAGGAATTATCAATACTAAAAATGATACAAAACAAAATTGTCGTTTGATCAAGGTTCTTAATTTTATAGAAAATAATTTAAACGCAGATCTTACTTTGGAAGAAATTGCTAAAAGTGTCGGCTTTAGCGTAAGCTCTCTTCAAAGACATTTTAAGTCAACTTACGGCGCAACAGTGGTTGACTATATTCGAAAACGAAAATTAGAAATGGCCAAAGACGCAATGATAAATGAAGGGGTGTCTGTAAGCGAAGCCTGTTTCATCGCCGGCTATTCAAACCCTTCAAGTTTTGCAACAGCTTTTAAACGTGCCTTTGGTGTCTCTCCTGGCGCAATTCAATAGTTACACATTCACAAGCGATTGATGAGAACTCTTCCCCTTTCAATAAAGCAACTCATGCTTTAAAATATTCTAGTTCAAAAGGGGAAGAAGTATATTAATGTTACAATAACTTACTATGTCCTTCGGCGCCGTTTGGTTAACATTAAAAATCCAATAACCGAAAAACTGATCGCAGCAATTAATAGTACTGAAATTACAATGTCTCTTTTCTCTCGCCCCATCAGTGGTACAAGGAAATTCCACTTGTGAAGGAAGGAGAATGAATAGCCCTCATAACGTTCTAAATTAACCAAGCGGTCAACAAGCATACCAGTAGCTGGGTCAATAAAAAGTTTGTCACCCTTTGGAGTGTTAAAATCGAGACGCCATACTGGCAATCGCTTATTGCGAAAATCATAATGAGGCCCAAAATGTGTAACCAATTTTGTTTGTACCAATTGATCTTTTGAAAAGCCAAGATGGTTCTCCGCCACATAAAGCGCCATATCTTTATCGTTTAGCTGGGCTTTCTTTCCAGTAAGTGCGTCATAATAAAAAGCTTGTTTTTCAGTCGCCATCCCCTTGAACCGCTTTGATCGGGAAACGGCAACACCGGCTTTTCCTTTAGGAATACTGATGCGATAGAGCAATTGAACATTTGACTGAGTTGATGATTTTCCTTCAACCACAGCAAGGCTGTTAAAGGAGCGTCCTTCAAATTCCTCTAACCATGAAAAATCATCACCAAAACGCGCAGCACTAAGGTCAATCGGGTCGCCCAGTTTTAAGCCCCGGTGGTTGTCGCCAAACGAATATTGGAGAAGATGGTAAATTCCACTAGCTGTGAAGAAAAATAAAGGCACCCAAACAGCAAAGGAAAGAACGCGGTGCCATTTGCGTTTTCCATCAGGAATAGAACGCTTCTTGATCATGAAGATTAATGCGATGCCGGTGATGGTCATGCCCAATAACGAAAGCAAAAGCATCATCATCAAAAAGATACGAGCATATTCAAAATCATCAAGCCACGTCCAGCTGTGTAGGGCGCGAAAAACAGATTGAACAGAGGTTTTCCAATTGTTGGTCATGCCAGCAAGCGCACCAAGTTCAGTATAGATGAAAGTGGTTCGATTATCAGGCGTGTCGAATTCAACACGATAAACAGGAAGTAATCGGTTTACCCAAGGATAGGCCGAAGAAAACTCAGTTTGAAAACTAACAGATTTTATTGGCGTTGTTTTTAAACCAGAATAATATCTAGCCAACCAAATGGCTTGTTTTTTATCATAGTTTAATTTCTCTTCTGCTGTTGAAAGAGTAAAGTAACGCCGTTGATCATCATTTGATTGTGTGACTTGCAGTAAAGGTCCTTCTTTTGAGGGGATGATTTTTGCCATAATGGCGCGATCAATTTTATATTGCTGCAAAATTTTAGGTATTTGAGCAGCATGCTCAGAAGAAACCTTAACTTGCGGTGGAAAGAACGAGGCCGCTTTCGGCCCCGTCCATGTCATTAGTGGGTGAGTAATGCCTGAAATGGCAAAAAACAAAAGCGCTATCCCGCCTGTCCACCCAAGCCATTTATGTAGCCTTGTACTATTACGTAAAATAGTTGTCTTAACTTTTGCCATTTTCATTATTTCCTTTTAATAAATCAAAACTCATACTTCGTTTGATTTAAAATTTAGATCTAAATCCAATGTAGGCACTGCGTGGTAAACCAGGACGATATTGGACACCATCAACTGGTGACGATAATCCTAAAGTCGTTAGAGTTGAATAACGCTCGTCAGTCACATTCTCTACACGTCCATAGAGCTCAAAACCATTACCGATATCTAAACTGGCTCTTAGGTTAAACAGATTGTGTCCATCATATTTTGCAGCATTTGCTTCATTGACAAAATAATCTCCAACATGAACCCATTCGCCTTCAATCATCAATCCTTTGACAAAAGAAGGGCGATATTGAATGGCCAGGTTACCTAAGGTCTCTGGCGCTCGGCGGACCTTATTGCCATCAAAAACTCTATCAGCACGAACAGAAAACTTTTCATATTCCTGATTGCTGATACTAAAGGCGCCAGTAAAGCCCCATTCTTCATTAATTTGTCCGTTGAGTTGCACCTCAATACCTTGGTGGAGTGTTTCTGCAGCATTTAATGTCGTACGAGTTCTTGTTGCAAGGTCATCAAAACTGACAATGTCATCTTTAACAAGCATGTGATACCCGGTGATGTCATAGTTTAACCAGCCATTGAGAACACCACGGAACCCTAGTTCAAAACTGTCTGCGTTGACTGGTTTTAATTGGTCTGTATTGATACTCGAGCCTGAGCGGAATAAACGGCTAACTGAGGGCGCTCTAAATGCATGTTTGTAACTTGCATAAATATCAAGGTTATCCAAGGCATTCCATACAACCCCAGCCTTCGGGCTAAGGCTATCAAATTCTATAGTTTGACTATCAGGGCGGTTATGAGTTATCGGTCTACCAAATGGTGCATAAAATTCTCTTTCTGCAACGGATGGGTCAAGATTATCTGTATAATCAACATTAAAGTAGTCAAAGCGTAAACCGGCAGAAAATCGCAAAGTTGGAATTGCTTGCCATTCACCGTGAATGTACGGAGATACAGCTAGCATATCAGCATCATAATCGTAATTGGTGCGACCATTCTCGATAGCATTTAAAAAAGTGTCACCATCTTTCGATGCTACTACTTGTTTTTCTACATTCGAATGAGTGGTATAATCCAAATCAACGCCAGTGATTATTTCTGCTTTTTATTTTGGTAATTTTTTCCGGTATTTGATGTTCGTTCCATAAGATTGAAACTCAGATCTAAAATCACTAGGGTCAAAAGTGATGCGAAAGCTTGGCAATAACTCCATAACGTTATGTCGGAAAAATGGAGTGACGGTTAGAAGTTCATCCTCATTTGGTTGATAGGAAACTTCTGTACTGAAACGCAGTGCGTCAACATTACGCCGACCAATATTACCTTCGAAAAAGTTCTTACGTGGATTGTTTATATAATCATCTAATCCGAGAGAAGAAATACCAGTTTGTTCGACTTGTGTGTATGCAAAAATAGATTTAAATTTCAGCTCTTTGTTAATTTTTGCGTCAAAACGAGTAGTTGTCGCAATACGATTATACTCACTATTGTCACGCCAGCCTTTATTATCAGTAATATTCAAATCAGTTACAAAACCAGCATTTAGTCCAAGTGGAGAACCAACAGATGTCAGTAATCTTTTATACCCAAAGGAACCAAATTCGGGGTTAAATGAAAACTCAAAGTCTTTTGGAGGAGCTGCCGTGATACTATTAATCACACCACCAATGGCATCGCTACCATATAAAGAAGAGCTAGGCCCTTTGGTAATTTCAAGGCTACCCGCTTGCGGAATATTTACTTCATAAAGTGCGTTATGGTTAAAAATACCAACGGGCCGAGTTGGAATCCCATCTTCAAGAAAGAGATATACCGCACCTGTTGTAATTGGTTGACGAATGGAGGTCATGTGTCCTTCACCACCTAGGTTATTCACATAAACACCTGCCACGCGGTTTGCAGCATCAGCTGGGTGAACAGGGCTGATGAAAGTGATATCTTCTTCAGAAAGGACCCCTATAATTTCAGTTAATTCGCTTTTCGGTTTGCCTTCGCGGGTACTAGTAACCACAATCGGGTCAAGTATGATGCCATCTTGCGCAACGGCTGGTTCAATAAATTGAGGAAAAAGGGCAAAGGCAGAAACCGTCCCTAATAACATTGATTTTTTTAACATAACTTACCTATAACTTTTCATAATTTTTGAATAGTCAGACGCCATCCCTCTCGTTTAAAAAAAACGACAAGTTAGGTTTATCTGATTGTTTTAATTGGAAAATTAAGAAGTTATAGGAGGGCCACGCTTTAACGTGGTGAGAAGAAAGTGGTTTTGCTTCTGTCTAGATTTTAGCTCAAGACGATAATTGATCTTATTTATTAGATCAGGCAGAGGAAGTCTAATTTCAGCATCAGGTTGAAAAATAGCCAAAGCAGGAGAGGCACTATAACAAAGAGGGCACTCAAAATGCTGTGTTTTTGGCTCGCCTGTTTCTGAATTTTCAAGTTCAGAGAGTTCAACCCATTTATACCCTTGAGCAGTACAAATTAAAATTTTTGTAGAACTATCAGATTGAATTGCTGTTTGTGAGAGTGAATTGACAGAGGCTTGCACAAGTGATGGCATAAGAGTGTTAACCAAAAACACCCAAGCAATGATAAATGAAATCTGTTTAAGCCATACTTGTTTACGCATGCCTGCAATCTAAGAAAAACGAATAAGTAAATCAATCGTTAATTTCATTTTTTCGTGAGGTTTTTATCGCTACTTTTTGACACATACTTCTTAAGTTACTTTAAGGAAGTGCAAGACTTGGTTTGATTAAGAAATGCAGTAGGTATTCTGCTAAGTAATTAGAAATAATCATACTGGCATTTGTTGAGTGGCGCAGTGTATTCCGCCACCGATCTCTCCAAGAGCATCAACATTTAAAGTTACAATCTCTCTACCAGGGTAATGCCTCTTAAGAGCTCCGACTGCCAGCTTATCAGTAACAGTGTCTCCAAATTGAGGAGCAATCACACCACCATTGCAAACATAATAGTTGGCATAAGAAGCGACAAAATCTAAAGATTTAATTCTTGGGCTTTGTGGTTCGGGAATGACATCTACATCAAGTTTGGCCGCAACAAGTCTATCATGAGTTTCAAGAGCAGCGATATGAAACGGATCTTTCATATCAGGTTGGTCAGGCAAATTCATTAAAACTCGAGACGCCCCAGTAAAGCGAGCAAGGCTATCAATATGATAGTCGGTAATATCTTCACCATAAACACCTTTCGACCAAATGATTTGCTTTGCACCATAGGCCGTCAATAAACGCTTTTCTATTGTATTTCGCGACAGGCCAGGATTTCGGTTTTTATTAATCCAGCAACTTTCGTGTGCCATCAATAATCCATGACCATCATGCTCAACACCACCTACCTCACCAACAAGACCAGTATCAATGAGCGGTAGATCAAGTTGTCGAGCAACAGATGCAGCAATAGTTCGGTCATTTTTGTGAATTTGCTTGTTGCCCCATCCGTTAAACTGAATATGACTAACAACCAAGTTTTTACCTTGCTTGGCAAACAGAGGACCAGAGTCTCTGCACCATAAATCATCAGTTGGTACATCCATAAAAGATATTTTATTTGTAAGGTATTTTTTAGCGTGAAGCTGATCTTCCTTGCCTACCAACATAGTGACAGCTTCAAATTCAGAAATTGTGTTTGCAATCTCCGCAATTGTTTTTTGCAAGAATTCTAAAAAAACAACATCATGATGGATAAGTTTATTCACAGGCCATTGCATGAAGGTTCTGTCGTGCGAGGTCTCTTCAGCTGGAACGTAAAATTCATTTGAATTTTCTGACATAGCCGTACCTGTAAAGAATTGAGTAAATCCAAGCGCTGCACTACCAGCTAAAAAACGTCGTCTATCCATTCAACCAAACTCGATGTTGTTTATGAGCTCTATAATAGGGTTGAATGATTATAACGAATGAGAAGAATAATTGTAAAATCTTGATTTTAAGAGGGAGTGAGAGGTGAATATGTATTTTTGCTCATAGACATAATGTTGTTTAGGTCTTTATCATATGATGAAAAGTGCAATAATTTTTTGAAACTGTCTCATGGGGAAAAACAATGAAAAGATCATTTCTTAAAACGCTTGTAGCAGCACTAGTCACATGCACATTTGTAGCTGAAGCCGCAGCAACAGAGTGGAATGTTTCTCTTTGGGGTAAAAGAAGAGCATTTACAGAGCATGTTGAAAAATTAGCAGAACTTGTCGAGAAAAAAACTGACGGCAAATTTAAATTGAATATTTCCTATGGTGGTCTTTCAAAAAATAAAGAAAATCTGGATGGCATTTCAATCGGTGCATTTGAAATGGCGCAATTCTGCGCTGGGTATCACGCAGATAAAAATCCATCTATTACAGTCCTAGAGCTCCCATTTTTGGGTGTGAAGTCTCTTGACCAAGAAGTTAAAGTCTCAAAAGCAATATATAATCATCCTGCTGTAAAAAAAGATCTTGCCCGTTGGAATGCAACTTTATTGATGCCCTCTCCATTACCGCAATATAATGTTCTCGGTGTAGGTAAAAAGCCAAACAGTCTAGAAGACTTTAAAGGTTTAAACGTTCGCGCAACCGGTGGCATCGGCAGAGCCATGAAAGCTGTTGGAGCCGTGCCAACTTCAATGTCAGCTTCTGAGGTTCGTCAAGCATTAGATAGCGGTGTGATTAAAGCGGTTGCCTTTGCCCCTCATGCTCACATGGCTTTTGGAACAGTTGAAAAGGGGAAATGGTGGACGACAAACTTGAACCCCGGCACAGTGAATTGTCCTGTTGTTGTGAATACCGATGCGTTAAACCAATTAAGCAAATCCGAAAAAAATGCACTTCTCAGCTCAGTCGATGAAGCACTTGATCACTATGTAAATACATATAATAAAAAAACCATGGCAGCATGGGGCCCCAAATTAGAGAGTAAAAAAATAGAAAAAGTCACATTTAGTGATCAGGCAATTTCAGCTTTTAAGAAAAAAGTAGCTGCCCCCGCAGCTGAAGCCTGGATCAAACAAAACAAAAAACGAGGATTACCAGCTAAAGAATTATATGATCTAGTTGTAAGTGAAGTTAAAAAAACAAATTAACTTAGAGATCATTGAGACTTTACCGCATGAAAAATACGCAAGGAATTGAATAATTTTTATGCGGTAAAATTCTATTCAGGTGGAGAGATAAAAATGGCAACAGCAGGAGCCGTAAAAACAGATCAAACAGTTTTAAGCAAACTCGATCAATTGCTGTTTAAAATAGAAACGTTGCTTTGCTTAATTGGTGGACTTGCCGTTTTCTCTTTGATGATTTTGGCTGTTGTGAGCGTTTCAGGACGTCATTTGTTTAATCAACCTCTATCAGGCTATGTCGACTGGATTGAAATTATTATGCCAGTAATCGCCTTTTTAGGGATCTCTTATTCACAAAGAACAGGGGGGCACATTCGCATGGATATTTTGATCATGCATCTAAAGGGGCGCCCATTATGGATTGTTGAACTCATCTCAACCATAATAATTCTCTTACTTGTCATTCTATTATTATGGGGAAGTTGGTCCCATTTCTTAAGGTCATTTGATTTTGCGGCTCCCTATTGGAGCAGAGACTCAAGTGTTGATATTGGCCTCCCTCTATGGCCAGCGAAACTCATGATCCCAATAGCATTCTTTATTTTAGGCTTCAGACTTATTTTGCAAATCTGGGGTTATGTCCGAGCAGTTATTGAAGGAGCCAGCCAGCCAGCAGCTGTGCCACTTCCTGAAGATGCTGCAGCCATTGCAGCAGCAGAGGCTGCAACCGTTTCTGACTAAAAACGTAAAAAGAAAAACAGAGATTAAGATTATGGACACTATTGAAATCGGTCTCATTGTATCTGCCGGATTGCTGCTAATGGTACTTATTGGTGTCAGGGTGGCATTTGCGGCCGCACTTTCTGGCCTAATTGGTTTGATCTGGATTTTTTGGTCCAAAAAAGGGTATGCAGGGGATGAGTTTTTTTGGGCGCTAACAGTTGCCACTAAAATTGCTGGCCAAGTACCTCATTCTAAAATTTCATCGCAAGCGCTCTCCCTCATTCCAACCTTCATTCTAATCGGTTATTTGGCCTATTATGCAGGTCTTACAAAATCATTGTTTGAAGCTGCTAAAAGATGGATTGGCTGGTTACCTGGCGGCTTAGCCGTCTCAACAGTTTTCTCAACAGCTGGTTTTGCTGCCGTCTCCGGCGCATCAATTGCAACCTCCGCCGTTTTCGCGCGCGTTGCAATTCCTGAAATGTTAGCGCTTGGTTATGACAAACGCTTTGCAGCCGGTGTCGTTGCAGCTGCCGGCACTCTGGCTTCACTCATTCCCCCATCAGCTATTCTGGTGATCTATGCGATTATTGTTGAACAAAATGTCGGTGCGCTTTTATTGGCCGGATTTTTACCAGGCCTTTTTTCAGCTGCACTTTATGGCGGTTTGGTTGTTATTCTCGCAATGGTGTTTAAAAATTTTGGGCCCCCAGTAAAGGGTTACTCCTGGAAGCAAAAATTTGCGTCTCTCCCAGGCGCACTGCCGATTTTCTTTGTCGTTACCATCATCATATTTTTTATCTATAACCCCTTTGGTGGAGATGCTTGGGGCACCCCCACTGAAGGCGGCGCGCTTGGGGCTTTTGTTGTTTTTCTAATGGCGCTTTATAAGGGTATGCGCTGGCCTCAGTTAAAAGAAAGTTTACTAGAAACAGCCAAGCTTTCAGTAATGATTTTCTCTATCATTTGGGGAGTTCTGATTTATGTTCGCTTTCTAGGCTTTGCAGATCTACCTGGTGTTTTTGCTGATTGGGTTCAATCCTTGGACCAAAGCCCACTTTTGACCTTGATATTCATACTGTGTGCCTACGCTGTTTTGGGTATGTTCATGGATGCGATCGGCATGATGCTATTAACACTGCCTGTGGTGTTCCCTGCCGTGATAGCTTTGAATGGCGGCGCAGATGTAACAGCGGCGAACAGTGCGTTCGGCATGGATAGTGTGAGCTGTG
>JAEPQF010000040.1:26067-28220 GCA_017640685.1 Hyphomicrobiales bacterium | reverse complement strand
GGTTTTCAATCCAGTTTTATATTTGCTAACTATCATTTTGCCCAAAGCATAAAATACCTTAATTCTCTTGTACGGATAATTATAGTTTCACTATAACTAAAATACAAAAATTATTTTATTGTGTGAAATAACTTTTTTTTGAAACAAAAGATATTTCACACAATTCTTCATTACTAATCAGTAATTTACAGGATTTACAAAACCTTCTCATACCCCGGATTAACCAATATGTATTTGCTCAGTTCTAAAGTAAATTTAATGATTTGATACAAATATGCCGCTCTGCCTCTTTCATTTAACCCTCAAAAACTGGAGAAGTTATCGAGTGCGGCAGTTTTTACTGCCACACCGGTGTGTTCTGATTAGCTGTTTTGAAAATCCAAGATTTAGTTCTTGAACTAATGTCGTGGACTTTACAAAACTACTCCGGACATCCAGGACGCCAAGGTGCCTTTGGATGTACATGAGGTCTTTTATTACGATGATTTCTTCTATGTTGCTTGTTCATAGGATTATAACCTTTGCCGCAAGTCCGTGAAGCATTGCCCGGAACATCATAATGTTCCGGATCAGTCGCATAAGTCACATATGTACTGGTGTGACGGGCACTTTCTAGTTTCGTGTTATATCGATCTGATTGACCACCCGTTTTTGCATGGCCATATCCTAAACTACTGATTTGAAATAAAAGAATTGCCAGACTTGCGAATAAAAATTTAATTGTATTCAACATTGTGAACTCCTTGTTTTAAGTTCGGTAAATAAATTTTTTACAACGACTTTTGAAAACGTAAGGAAATATAAAAATACGCTTTCACTTCAGAGTTGAAACAAGGAAAAAACAAAAATTACTCATACAAATTTAGTCATTTGAGAGTTTTTGTTTTTTCGCGTTGATGAGTCTTAAAACCAAGATTTTACGATCGTAAAATTAATAGCTGCCTGAATCTCAACGCAAGAGTTTCCCCTTGAATTCAACTCGATAAGTCTTTTTTTTGAAGATTTTAACGCCTGAAATATGCAAAATTTGATGTTGCCTAAGACCTCATTCTTGCAAACGACACGATCTCAAAACGACTACTAAGAAGTCCTAATAGCTCCTTAGTACATCTTTTAAAATTTCAGGTGAGTTAATGGGATTTACCCAATAAACCGAGGCGGCTTATCAATCGTATATGGACCATTACCAATAAATTCATCAGTGGTAATTCGATGTTTTACTGATCCACTAGGTGAAAGGATGGTCAATTGATAGGGATTGGAATAAAGATGATAAAATATATGGCAAGTTTCACAATGAAACTCATCTGATTGGTGACCATCAACGTGATCATGAGATTGCTCAACACCTTGATCCGCGAGAGCTATGACTAAGTCAGAAACATTGTCAGTGTCATTGCCTACTTCATGAAAATAAGGAATGATCGAGCCAACGAGCATTCCGAATACCACCATTAGAGGTAAGAGCTTCTGTTTCGTTATAATCATTGTACCCCAAACATTTGTGGCATAATTTATATCAAAATAAAAAACGAATTAGTTAGATTTCAGTAATTATAATTACAACAAAAAATTTTCAAGTCAATTTTTTTAATTATTGTGAACGACCTAAATTCTTAAGCCGTTATCCATAGTCTTTTTTGTTTTAATAAACAATAAATTTCATTGATCAGCCACGTTATTGTTTTACTAAAAGGTTTCATTTGAACTTTTCATTCACATGTGAATGGTCATTTTTGCACTGACCATGATCTTGCAGCACCTCGATAATACGGCATTCATCAATACGACCACAATTGCAACCTTCAATCATCCGACTTAATTCACCTTTCAATGCCTGAAGTCCGGCTATGCGACGATTAACATCGACCAAATGTTTATTCGCTATCTGATCTATTTCTGAGCATGACTGTTCTGGGTGAGCTTGCAAATCGATCATTGTGCGAATGGCATCAATATCAAAACCAAGTTCTCGAGCATGCCTGATGAAACGAAGACGGCTTAAATCTGTTTCTGCGTACAGTCGTCGATTACTTTCTGTTCGTGCGCGTGGTGAGATCAAACCAATCTCTTCGTAATAACGAATTGTCGGAATTTTTATTTCTGTGAGTTTAGATGCCATGCCTATCGTTATTTCGGCCATAAAAAAACCT
>JAEPQF010000040.1:0-26057 GCA_017640685.1 Hyphomicrobiales bacterium | reverse complement strand
GTCTAACTAGAAAACATCAATAAGGTAAAGGACTGTGAAACAAAAAGAAATGATCACGACGAACCAAAATGAGAGTGAATGCGGATGTCGTCAAAACCCTAAATTTGACGGTATGGATCTGCGTTATCGCAGAGTGCTTTGGCTCGTAATTGCCATAAATGCTGCAATGTTTTTCATAGAAATGCTCGCTGGCAGGCTCGCAGGTTCAGAAGCTTTAAAAGCAGATGCTCTGGATTTTCTTGGTGATACACTCACTTACGGTGTCAGCCTTTTTGTTATAGGTATGAGCCTTAAAACCCGTGCAATCGCGGCTCTTTTAAAAGGGGGCAGTCTATTTTTCATGGGAATATTTGTACTTGGTTCAACAGCTTATAGTGTTCTTATTTTAGGCTTACCAAGTGCCAAAATAATGGGTTGGATTGGTTTTCTTGCATTAACGGCCAACTTAACAAGTGTGCTTTTACTTCTTAAATACAAAGATGGTGACGCAAATGTTCGTTCGGTTTGGATTTGTTCACGTAATGATGCTATCGGCAATATCGCTGTTGTGGGAGCTGCGATGGCTGTTTGGAGCACTACAACCGCATGGCCAGATTTAATCGTAGCTGCTATTTTAGCAAGCCTGTTTATCAACTCATCTTGGCAAATATTGAAATTAGCTTTGAATGAATATGAAACGGATCAATGTGCTTAAATATGCTCAAAATGATTGAAACCAACAAAAAGTCGTATCTTAGCTGTTACATTTACTCTTTTTGTTTGCACTACAAATAGTTTGTAGTTGTTCCGATAAGATATTTATGATCTAAGGAGCTCTCAGAGAGGTAAAATGTTCAATTACTGCGCATTAGACATACGAAATGTTTCTGTTCGCCGGTTCATTGCCAGCGTGCTAAGCCTCGTCATAATCGCAGCTACGCTCTCTGACGCCATAGCGCATATCGGTTTTGATCTTAATCACAAACATTCAGTAAGTCATCATCAAAACCATTCGAGTATAGCTGTTACATCTTCAAACCTAGAAGATTGTTACCATTCGGAAATGAATAGCCCTTGTCTAGATACTCATGTTGAAACCTCTGATAAGGATCAGCAACCCACAAAAACCGATTGCCAATTTGGATGCGAAGTTCACCTATGTTTGACCGCAATTTTAATGGGTAGCCCTGAAGTCACAATCCATCGGATCAATAAAAACTTCTTAAAACCTGTGTCTCAAAATATTCGGTCTTTAGAGACAGTCGATTTATTCAGACCTCCAATCTATTTCCTCTAAGTTACTCTTAATTACGTACGAATATTATTTTTGTGCGCCCTTTTTAAAGACTTTTGAGGATATTTTCATGTCTATTTTTTTACTACCCAATCAAAAGGGTAGATTTGTTTTTTTGCTTTTTGCCTGGATATTTTGGGTATTAACGGGGTCTGCTTTAGCGGGTCCTGGGCATGACCATGGCCCGGCAGAACCCGTAGAAGCTGGTCCGAGTAGTCCGCGCTTAGTAGCTGTATCTGAAACATATGAACTCGTTGCCATATTAAAAGATCAGGAGCTCACCGTCTATCTTGACCGTGTCAAAGACACTTCACCTGTGGTCAGCGCAGTCATACAAATGGATGTAAACGGTAAAACACTTGTTGCTCAATCACAAACGGATGGTACTTATAAGATCAAAACTTCATCTTTAAGTAAGGCCGGAACTCATGAAGTGATTATCACCATTGTTGACGGTCAAAATACTGATTTGTTGGTTGGTTCAATTAAAATCCCCGAAGAGAACCACAACCATTCAAACGAGGAAGGTGCAAGTTTAATCGTATCACATTCACTTTTAACCTGGCTCATGCTGGCAAGTATAGTGGGCATTACAGGTCTATTTTTCAGCCGGTTAGCTAAAAGCAGCGCTAAACTGATAATAGGTCTATCCTTTTTAGTAATTCTAATAAATTCCACACCAGTCTTAGCAGGGCCTGGACATGATCATGGTGATGCCGGCCCAACTTTAGTGCAGGGAGATGCCCCCAAGAGATTACCTGATGGTGAAATCTTTCTTCCAAAACCCACACAACGCCTTTTAGAAATTCGTACTAAAATTTTATCCCCTAAAACAGCACGGGCCGTACATAAGTTGATCGGCCGGGTGATTGCTGACCCAAATCGATCAGGTCTCATACAAAGCACAGTTGCAGGCAGGTTAAAACCTGCCAAAAGCGGACTGCCTTTTCTTGGAAAAACTGTAAAGAAAGGTGAAATTCTAGCTTTTGTCGAACCATCATTTGATCCAATAGATTCGAGCGATGTTCGGCAAACAGCAGGGGAATTGGATCAACGAATGGCAATTCTTGATGCAAGGATTGCACGTCAACGGCAACTTGTTGCTAAAAACATCACAAGCCGGGCTAATTTACAAGAATTAGAAATTGAACGTGCCGGTTTATCAGCCCGCCTTAAACAACTAAAAAAATCACAATCCGAACCAGAAGTCCTAATTGCCCCCGTTAATGGTGTTATCGCTGAAGTGCGCGTTGTTGTTGGCCAAGTTATAAACCGAGCTGATACCCTTTTTCGCATTGTAGATCCATCAAGCCTTTGGATAGAAGCCATTTCTTATGACGCCGAGGTTAAACCTCAGACCGGTAAAATACGTGCAAAGACCGACAAAGGTAGTTTCTTTGATTTAAAATTTGTTGGCCGAAGCCGCGCTTTACAACAACAGGCAAGTGTTATTCATTTTAGCATTCTTAACCCTACAAGCGAATTAAGCATAGGTTCTCCGGTCAAAGTTCTCGTAGAAAAAGGAGACATTGTTACCGGAATAATTATTCCACGACAGGCGGTTGCTCAGGCGCCTAACGGACAGCATGTAACATTTAAGCGGCTTGAGCCGGAACGCTATATGCCAGTTGCCGTGAGAATTAAAGACCTAGATGGTGAACGAGTTCATATAACTTCAGGCCTTGAGCCCGGCGACCAAATCATCATTAAAGGCGCCCCACTTGTTAACCAGATAAGATAGGGGAACAGACTATGTTTAAAGCACTTGTCGCACTCAGTTTGAGCCAAAGGATGTTTGTCCTTGTCGCATCATTGCTTCTTGCAGCATACGGTGCCTATGTTTTGCCGCGCTTACCGGTTGATGTCTTTCCGGACCTCAATCGCCCCACAGTCACACTTTTAACAGAAGCAGAAGGTTTCGCACCGCAAGAAGTCGAGCAGCTAATTACCTATCCTCTAGAGACTGCTCTAAACGGTATGCCAGGCATAATACGCCTTAGATCGGTTTCTAGTGTTGGTTTGTCTATCGTTTATATTGAGTTTGAATGGGGCACCGACATTTATCGCAATCGACAACTCGTTGCTGAGCGTTTGGCAACGGCACGAGAACAACTCCCAGCAAATGTTCAGCCACATATGGGGCCTATTTCCTCTATTATGGGCGAGATTATGCTTGTCGCTATTACAGGAAAAACTATTAGTACGATGGAGCTTCGGGAAATAGCTGATTTTGTTATTAGACCACAGTTGCTCACTGTACCGGGAGTGGCGCAAGTGATACCGATCGGCGGCGAGGTGAGACAATACCGGGTCAGTCCAGACCTCATCGCCATGCAGCGCCTTCAGATTACACCTAATATGATTGAAGAAGCGCTATCTCAATTTGGTACGAATGCCGGCGGTGGATTTATTGATCAACATGCAAGAGAATTTCTCATTCGTAATATTGGAAGAACGACAAGATTAGAAGATTTGCGCAATCTTACCGTCGTGGTTCGTGATCAACAACCGATCTTATTGCGCCAGGTCGCGACCGTTGATTTTGCCCCTCGTGTTAAACGAGGGGACGCAGGGTTCATGGGTGAAAAAGCCGTCATTATTGGTGTTCAGAAGCAACCTCAGGCGGATACAATTACTATCACCAAAGAAGTTGAAGCCCAACTTGATAAAATTCAACGAACAATGCCAGCAGGGGTCGTTGCAAACCGAATTCAATTCCGGCAAGCGACATTCATTGAAACCTCGATTGAGAATGTAAAGCAAGTGCTTATTGAAGCGGCTATTGTGGTTTCTTTCATTCTCATTCTTTTCTTGTTGAACTGGCGAGCTACATTCATATCGCTTACAGCGATCCCAATGTCTATTTTCATTACTATTCTTGTGTTTTATGCATTCGGTTTGTCAATTAATACCATGACGCTTGGAGGCCTTGCTATTGCGATCGGGGAGCTTGTTGATGATGCCGTTGTAGGCGTTGAAAATGTTCTCCGGCGGTTACGACTAAATGCAAAATCGGATCGCCCTCAATCTAAATTGACCGTTGTGTTAAATGCCAGTCATGAAGTTCGCTCTTCAATCGTTTATGCAACAGCGATTGTCGTCTTGGTATTTGTACCGCTTTTTGCGATGACAGGGCTTGAAGGGCAACTTTTTCGCCCCCTTGGATTAGCTTATATCGTTGCGATCTTAGCCAGCTTAATAACATCGATTACCTTGACACCTGTTCTTTGTCATTATTTGCTCAAAACGCCTAACCATGAAGAGCAAGATACTCGACTGGTTCGTATTCTAAAAGCCGGCAATGAACGCTTACTTGATTGGACATTTCGCTGGCCAACCTTTGTTATTATTTCTATTGTTGGCGGAATTTTTGCCGCTACACTTTTTGCAACACAGCTACCAAGGTCTTTCCTTCCTTCATTTAATGAAGGGACAATATTGGTATCTGTTGTTTATAACCCCGGCATCTCTCTTGCTGAATCTGATAGGTTAGGGTCAATAGCTGAAAAGCTTGTAATGAATGTTCCTGAAGTAAAATCTGTTGGTCGCAGAACAGGCCGTGCAGAACTTGATGAACATGCAGAAGGTATTCATGTCACCGAAATTGATATTGACTTAAAAAGATCTGATCGAAAGCGGGAGGATATTTATTCTGATATTCGCGAAACACTGTCAGTGCTTCCGGCGGGTATCGGCATTGGTCAACCGATTAGTCACCGACTAGATCACATGCTGTCCGGTGTGAGAGCCCAAATCGCTTTGAAAATTTTTGGAGAAGATTTAGACCGGTTACGCACACTTGCAGCACAAATGCAGAACCGACTTGGCACTGTTGCTGGACTTGTTGATGTGCAAACAGAAAAACAAGTGCTCATACCCCAACTGCAAGTCGTGCCAGACTATGAGAGAGCTGCTCTTTATGGTGTCAATCCTTCTGAATTGACCAAGACACTCGCTGATATGACGAATGGACGAACGGTCTCTCAGATTATTGATGGTAATAAACGGTTCGATGTGGTTGTTCGCCTTGCTGATCAAGATCGTTCTACCACCGGGCTTGGTGAAGCATTGGTCTCTACACCTATCGGGTATGTGCCGTTAAAGCGACTGGGTAACGTGCAAGAAGTCGAAGGCCCTAACCAAATTTTACGAGAAAACCAGCAACGTAGGATTGTCGTTTCTGCTAACGGTGATGGTAAGCGTGACATGGCTGCAATCGTTGCTGATATTCGCCGCCTTATTGAAGAAACCAAACTGCCTGCAGGGTATGTCATAAGACTTGAAGGGCAATTTCAGGCGCAAGAAGAAGCTACAAAAACTATAGGGTTATTATCCATTTTATCTTTAGCCCTTATTTTTCTAGTCATTTACAGCCGATACCAATCTGCTGTTTTGGCAGGCATCGTCTTGACAGCTATACCACTCGGACTTATCGGCAGTGTAACCGCTTTATGGATAGCAGACCTTCCTTTTTCTGTTGCCAGTTTAATCGGCTTTATTACACTGGCAGGTATTACGGCTCGAAATGGCATTCTTAAAATCAGCCACTATATTAATCTTGCTTTATATGAAAATGAGACATTTGGGCGTGAACTCATTGTACGTGGTTCCCTTGAACGACTAACCCCTGTGCTAATGACGGCTTTATCCGCTGGGGTTGCCCTTATTCCTCTGATTATCGCAGCAGATGAACCTGGACGAGAAATCCTGCATCCACTAGCCGTGACAATCTTTGGTGGCCTTATCTCAGCAACTTTAATTGATGCCGTTCTTACACCACTTCTGTTTTTTAAATTTGGCCAGAAATCTCTAGAGCGGCTCATTGCAGCTCATGATGCCTCGCCGATCCAAACCTCAAAGCCCATTGAGGCCTATTAATTTTCAATTCAATCTCAGGAGCATGAAATAATGAAAAACTTAGTTTTTTTTACACTTTTATCATTCGGGTTACTCACTTCATTTACACCAAGTGCGCTAGCCGAAGATAAACACGATCATAAGCATGACCATAGCAAACATGATCAAGATAAACATAAATCTTCAAAAAGTGGTCATGATGATCACGGTCCAGCGCATGGTGGTCAATTTTTTGAAGATGCAAACCACCACGGCATAGAGATGGTTCTCAAAGATCAAGAAATTCTCTTTTACATGACTGTTGATGGTAAACCTCTCGATATGACAGGTGCTAAGTTCAAAGCCATAATACAAACTGAAGCGGGAACGAAAATTCATAACCTAATTTCAGATGGTAGCACTCTGAAAGCAAAACTTGAGGCGCCTTTGTCTAAGGGAAGTAAAGTGGTTGTCACTGGCAAGGACAGCCATGGTGACGTTCTTCAAGCGCGCTTTGTTAAGAAGTAAAATCAAAACGGTTTCAAGATACACTCCCCCCTTTACTTAATCAGGTAAGCGCGAAGATATTCCTCGCGCTTACCCTTGCATGCCTATTTATTTAGTCTGATCTGTGAAAAACTCATAGTTTCATCTCGACATTATTTGAATGGTAAATGTCAGTTTCTTGCGTAAACTTTTTCTCTAGATCTAATGTAGACAACTTTTGTCCATCTCTGCTCATAGTTTTGCAAAGACTTTCAAAGCTATTGAATTCTTCTCTATCAACATAGAGCTTTACGTTATTCTTATGCCGTGTAAATGACACATAACTTAACTGACGGTCGAGTGTTCGGGAAGCTAGAATGTAACAATTATCGACCGTTGCACCTTGTGACTTATGTATGGTTTGTGCATAACCGTATGTCACAGAATTATAGTCATTCATATGAATGCTCACCTTCAAAGGTGGCTCAGACTTTTTCTCATTATCAAGTGCAATGGTGAGACTGTTCTTCTTTGTTTTTATAACCGTGCCCAGGCTGCCATTTTTTACTCCGAGTGTGTTATCATTTTTTGTGAACAGAAGACGATCACCAACAGCGAATGCTTTATTCCCATGTTCGGTTTTGTAAAATTTTTCATCCATCAGCTCGCCACTATTTTTGCGCATCTCTCGGATTGTTTCATTTAAGGCCTTCACATCTGCCCGGCGATGAGCAAGAGCCAAGCGTGTTGTCTCTTTGGTAGTGGTTAAACAATCAGCCATATAATCATGAGCAAGGTTTAAAATCGCTAAATCATTGTTTTCATGAAAACCTATTGCTCCATGAGCTTGATAAGCTTTTAGAGCACTTTCAATATTCCCTTTAGCAAATTCCATAGAGGCTTCTTGCTGCCATACCTGTTTCTGACGGTGGACATTTTCTAAAACTGCGCATCCGATTTTTTCTGAGATATTCCGGAATGGTGCCCCGGCGTTTATGGGCTGTAATTGCTCCGGGTCTCCAACAAGACAAATTTTCGTGCCTCTCTCCTTGGCCTCATTGATAAATCTTGCCATTTGTTTTGAAGAGACCATTCCCGCTTCATCAATGACAAGAATATCGCCCTTTTGTAATTCATGACTGTTCTTATCCCAGGCGAATTCATAAGAGGCTAAGGTTCTCGATTTTATGCCGGAGGATTGTTCTAGCTCTTTTGCAGCCTTTCCTGCGAGTGCTGCTCCTAAAACGCGATGCCCGGCGTTCTCCCAGGCTTGGCGCGCAGCTGCCAACATGGTGCTTTTTCCTGCCCCGGCGACACCGATAACACAAGATATTTGTTCTGAATTTGTAATATGTTTGATTGCTTCCTTTTGCTCGTCACTTAGAGTAACGCCGGCTAGTATTTGCAAGGCTTGATTTTCTTTTTCAATAGCTGCTTGGATATATTTTCTTGAGATCCGAAAGCTATTTGATCGAGCAAGATCCACACTGTTTTTCAATAAGCTTTCTTCGAGGCTTATCATTTCTTTGGTAGAAAAATAGGAGTGTCTTTGATTTTGTTTATTGTTGGCGCTCAAACTGACAAGTTTGTTCGATGAGAAAATGTCTTCCATTGCCTCATATTTTTCTGCATCAGATGGAAAATATGCCTCTACTTCTTTCATTATATCTCTTTTGGTAAAAACGCTGTTTTTCTCGGTTAATCTCGATAAGATTAATTCTGGGTTGTTTCTGATCTTTCGAACAAGTCCATTGTCTTGAGCTTCTTGCCTTGATGATAAGAGATAAGATGAGTTAACCGCTTCAAAACTCTGTTTGCGATGGCTTTGGATAAAGATTTGCAGTCGCCTGCGTTCTTTAAGCTGCTCAGCAATCAATGATTGATATTCTTTTAAATCGCGACGTAGCGATTTTTTATCTTCACGCTTTGCCTCTTCTATTAATTGAGCATGCCTACCACTTAATCTTTCAAAAACCCCTCGTAGTCCGCGCGCAAATTTGTTGGCCCTTGCTTGCCTTTCTAAAGTAATGCGTTGGCTTTGTGCTGCTCTTAATTTTTTGCGTTCTTGTTTGTGCCGAGAGAGCATTTCTTTGCGTTTTATCTCAAGGACTTTTTGCTGATCCTCTTTGTTCTTTAAGACTGCCTTTATGTTTCTATCCGTAGCGTTTTTATAATCACGTGCGATTTCAACCCGTCTCATTTCAACGTCTGGCAATTGAGATGGATCACAAAGGCGCTCTTCTAAAACTTTTGTTTTAACCCCTGTCATTCGCGACAAGGAATAGACTTCCCCTTGAAAACCTACGGCTACATAATTCCGGCGATCTCCTCTTGCGAGTAAAAAACCCTGTTCTTTTAAAGCGTTTTCAAAGGATTGCTGGCTATCGGATATTGCCCAACTCTCTTGGAACATGGCTTTTAATTCGTTTGGATCTCGTTTGGCTCTTTTAGATTGGTGGATTTCATCCAAGGTGAATTGATTGGAGGTGCGCTCCTTTGAGTTCATCAAGCCTTTTGGCATTTTCCAATTCTGTTCGATAAAAAGTTCCCGGGAGATCTGCTTTAGTTTCTTTTTGTAAAATGACAGATTGACTGCAGTCATTGTCTCAACGTCTATTCTTGACCACACGCAATGAGCATGACGCCGACCTTCTTTTTCATGAAAGACGACCACGCGAGGCAGACCGACCAACCCCATGCTGACCTCAATACGCTCTAAGGTATCCTCAAATACATAAACCGGCACATCTTCACTTGGGGGCGGGCTTAAGCTCAGTGAGAACATATGTTGAGTGCAGTTCGTTCCTTTAGAAATCGCATAGCTTTCCATTAACGCCTCTTCAAGCGTATCACCGATAAAGCCGCGCACTTCATGCAGCTCAACATGCTCGTTATCATCCACATTGTTTAAATGGATTATGAGTTGTCTTGCCCCACCTCTTTGTGATCCTTTTAATATCATTTATTCAGCGGCTTCCAGAAAGCTATGGGGCAGAACGACAGGAGGCTTCTTAATCTTCAAGCCGAGTGCTTGCATAAGATCGCTTCGCATGGCTTTGATCTCTGAGCAAGCTTGTGAGATTTCCATTAGAGTTTTAGCGTCAATATGCAAACAGCCTGCTTCTGCCGCTTCAGCCAGGATTGCTAAATTTTGACTGACATTGGAAGCACCCAACCTGCCAAGAACACGGCCTAATGCCTCACGATCTTCTATCGGTTTGAGGCCACGTTTTTTTCTCAATTTAACGCCATCTCCAAATAATCGGACACGAGCATATTGAGCCATAGACTGCTGGCCAGCTGCTTCTTTTAAAGTCTTATGTTCTTCAATTGAAAGCCGAAGAGAGAACGGGATTTTGGTTTCAGACATTGTAATTCCTTTACGCATACAATGTCTCGACAAGCCATCGCTTGATCTGAGAATAGCTTACTTCTCAAACTTATAAGTCGGATGCTCTGTGATGATTTCCATGTTATTTGAGTGGAACATATTATTGAAGACGTCTATTGGGCGTTGTTTTCTTTGACTTTTTTCTTCGCCTTGCCCAAGTAGGTCTGTCTGGTTGCAGTCCCCCGCAACCAATTTTCTAAGCAAAAGTGATTATTTTTCTCAGTACATTCTTTATTGATTAAAACTGGCTGTTGGTTGTTTTTATGCACTCGTGCTTTTCTTTAAAGTTCTTCTGACACATAGAATTCCGTATCTAGATCATCCAGTTTTTCGCTTATGAACTTTCTTGCATCTTGAATAGCTTGGTTATATTGAGATGGCCCGATTTGGTTGAGCATAAAATCAACCAACTGCTCGGCACGAAAATCGCTTAAGGTCTCATCAAATTCTGCCTTATAGAAACTTTTTAATGACCCACAAATAGCAGTTTTACGATTTTTCTCTAAGGAAAGTGTCATACAATCATATCTTTCAAAAAAATATTTAGGCTAAAGAAGAGCTGTAACCAGTGGTTGTGTTTTTGTCTAAACTTAATTTTCTAACTGCTTTATTTTTTCATAATTTTTTACCACACCCACTTGATAATTATTCACTGAAATCCAGCCTCAGACGAATGCTTTCACATGTAAGAACTTTATAAGTTACACATTATTTATAACTTTATTAACCCTTAGATGTGTACGTATATTCCGTAAGCTGAATTATGGTTTTTATTATTATAAAACCTGGATAAACGCGCTTTTTTCGCGCTTTATTGCAGTTTTTTGACAAAAAATTTAATTATACATTTATTGCGTGAACCTTACGATTTTATACTAATTTTAGGAACACATTATGAGCAAAGAGTTTTTTTTAACCGGTCAAGAAGTCAAATTTCATGATGATGAAATTATTGTTTCCAAAACAAATTTAAAGGGCCACATAACTTACGCCAATAAGTTGTTTTTGGATATTGCTGGTTATACTGAACAAGAAGTTATTGGCAAACCTCATAATATTATTCGCCATCCGGATATGCCGCGCATCATTTTTAAAATGCTTTGGGATACTGTTCGTGCTGGCAACGAGGTTTTTGCCTATGTTTTAAATCGTTGTAAAAACGGCGATCATTATTGGGTTTATGCTCATGTAACACCAAGCCGCGATCTAAATGGCAAAATTGTTGGTTATCACTCGAACCGACGCGTTCCACAAAAAGATATACTCAGTCAAACAATCATTCCTCTTTATAAGCAGTTAAAACAAGCTGAAGACCAGGCAGACAGAAAACAGGGGCTCGTAAATTCGGAAAACCTGATTAATGGATACCTTGCCGACAAACAGCTTGCTTATGACGAGTTCATAATGACCGTGGGGCAAAATCAACGCCGCGGATATCGATAATTTAAAATCGTTTTTTATATATTTTGAGGGTTAAAATGATTTTTTCAAATTCTAATAAATCTATCGCGAAAGCTAAAGCTGTTGTTAAAGCGGTTGCAGCAGGTGATTTTGAAGCACGTATCCTTGATATTCACGAGACGGGGGAACTGGGTGAATTGATGCATGCTATTAATTTGATGATAGATAGAACTGATGCTTATATGCGCGAATCTAAGGCATGCCTTGAATATGTGAGCCGTAACCAATTTTATCGTCTCATTTCAGAAAAAGGTATGACTGGTTCTTTTCTTGAATGCTCTGAAACCATTAATAAAGCTACCCATAAGATCAAAGAGAGAAATGAAAATTTTGAGGATATTGGCAATAAATTTGAGCTTTATTTAAAAAACATTGTATCTTCGGTTTCAACTTCTGTTCATGAATTAAATGAAGTGGCCAGCTCCGTTAGCAACACTTCTAACTTAGCAAAAGAGCAGGCAAGTTCTGTTGCATGTGCGGCTGAGCAGACATCCAATAATATGCAAGGTGTTGCCTCTGCTACAGAAGAACTTACAAGCTCAGTTGATGAAATTAACCGACAAGTCATTCAAGCCTCTGAAATTACATCAGAGGCTGTTTCAAAATCTGATAATATGGGTGGCCAAATTTCTAGTCTGGCTGAAGCATCTGTTGAGATTAGTAATGTGATGAAACTCATTACTGAAATTGCAGAGCAAACCAATTTACTTGCTTTAAATGCAACCATTGAAGCTGCCAGAGCCGGGGATGCAGGAAAAGGATTTGCGGTCGTCGCGCAAGAAGTGAAAGCCCTTGCTAATCAAACGGCTAAAGCAACTGAGGCAACTGAGGCACAAATCGTTAGCATTCAACAAGCGACTGATGATGCCGTGAAAGCAGGGAAAGATATTCGCAACACCATTGAGCAAGTAAGTAATATTTCTCATGCGATTGCTGAAGCGATTAAAGAACAAGGCATTGCCACTCAAGAAATTGCTGTGAATGTCAACCAATCTGCGACTGGTACGGAAGATGTGAGCAATAGTATTTCAGTTGTTCGTGACGCTACAGATGAAACTCAGCAATCCAGTCAGAAAATTTTGAAAGCTTCCAATGACCTTTCTGAACATGAAAGCTCATTACAAGAATTACGTGAGGAGATGAGTGACTTTTTGCTAGAGTTGAAAAAGACAGGTTAAGTCTTTTTGAAGAGTGTATTTTTTTACAAAGCATAAAGTACAGGCAAGCTAGCATAGCTTGCCTTTTTTCGTTTAGTTTTCGCCTAGTGAAGGCCGTTTTTCCCATAGTTCTTTAGCCATTTGCTCAGCACCTTCTATTGTATCTGCTTTTTCTAAGATGAATAAAGCAGCAGCTGCCGTTCCGATGATTGTGCAAAGAGCTTTTTCATCTTTAATATCACCGTTCCAAATATCTTTTAAATCTTCTAATCGTAATTCTTGATCCGGTTCTTCAATCTCTGTTCTTTTTAATAATGCCGGGGCGATAATTTCTTTATCTTCTCCATTTCTAGTGTAGGTCATTTTTACAGGTTTTAATGGTGTTCGTTCAGCTTCACCGCTACCACCTTTAAATATAATAGCGTCGCCAAGGTTCATTCTCAAAGTTGCTTGCGCTTGCAATGCAATATACGGCGGGTGGAAAACCCCGATCATTGAAGCCTTTGCACAAACAGGATTGAGACTTCGAAGAACTGTGTTGATAGGTGACCTCAATCCCAAGACATCGCGCAGATTAATGAGTTCAAAGTTTTGTGGGCTAAGGGCACGTAAAGGCATATAGGCAAAATTAGTTGCATCAAGCCCCTCTTTTACAGCCTCTTCAGTTTCGGCAACTTCTAAGCCCAATAGGTTTATGGCTTCTTCTGTGCTGCCTGATGCTGAGTGGGCGCTGTTAAACCCATGCATAAAAATTTTGATATTGTTTTGACTGAGAAGCAACGCTGAAAGAAGGAAAAAAGGTAGGCCTCTGGTTCGCCCAGCTGCGTAAGACGGCCAATCTAAATCTGGTTTTAAACCTTTTAACGTGGATGGTAAGGTTTCATGCGTGGCCTCAATAAACCCTGCGATCTCATCTGCGTTTTCACTTCTAAAACGCATAAGCATTAGCAACGCACCAATGGCTTCTGGCTGAGCTTTGCCAGAGAGGATAATTGACATGGCGTCTTTTGCTTCTTCAAAGGTGAGGTTGCGTGATCTCCCGGGCCCTCTTGCTAAAGTTCTTACATGAGCGCTCAACAAGGTCTTATCCATTTTTGTGCTTTCTTATTTTTATAAAGTTTTGCTCTGATAGGTTTATTTTTACTCCTTCAATTTACTAGCTTTTTTTAAACTATCAATCATTCCATTTTACATAGATTTTGCTATTATTTTCATGTTCTCATTGAAATCAAAGTTCTTCACATCCAACCACGTTTTTGTGATTTGATTAAGCTTAGCCCATTAAGTAACTATCAATATAGCTATTAAATGGTTACGGAAGAAAGCTAAATAAAATGACAAAGCTATTGCACATTATTGCATCTCCTCGCGGGGAGTTGTCTCAATCAAATGCTGTTGCACTTTCCTATATTGAGCAAAGAAAAGCCAACCTCTCGTCTCTAGAAATTCAAACACTCGACCTTTGGCAAGAGTACTTACCGGAATTTGATGGTGACAAGGTCGCTGCTAAAATGACGTTATTTGGCCCAGGTGAAATGAATGATAACCAAAGAACTTTGTGGGAAGAAGTTACAGGCTATACTCGTGCTTTTATGGATGCTGATGAGTATGTCTTTGCAATCCCTATGTGGAATGGTGGCATTCCTTACAAACTTAAACAATATATCGACATCATCACTCAATCTGGATTGCTTTTTGATTTCAGCCCTGAAACTGGATATAGCGGTAATTTAACGGGCAAGAAAGCATCGATTTTTTACACCGCAGGTGTGTTTGCCCCAGGTATTGATACAAAATTTGGTCACGACTTTCACTCTACTTACATGGAGTGGTGGTTAAATATGATCGGCGTAACTGACATTTCAAATGTCCGCTTTCAACCCTCTAATGTCACACCTGATCCGGTTGCTGATTTGGAAAAATACAAAGCTCAATCTAAAGAGCTTGCTTCTTAAACCTCACACTTAAAATTAAAACTTAATCATCCCTTTGGAGGAAAACTGTGCCTTTAATTCAAGTTAAAACATTTAAAGACGAACTCACTCAACAGCAATCTGAAGAGCTGATTGCGAAACTAACTGATGCCGTGACCTCTGTTACGAGCGAAAAATTAAGAGATGTGACTTGGGTTGTTATCGAAGAAGTTAAAGATGGTCATTGGGGTGTTGGTGGCAATGCACTTGGCTTGCCGGATGTGAAAAAAATAATTGCTGGTGAGTGAGGTTTCTTTTTTGTGCTTCAGATGCCCACTAAGCATCTGCACTTGTGCTTCAGATGAGGTTTTCTGCACTTCAGATGCTCACAAGCATCCGCATGTTCAGAGCGACAAAACTCTAGTTTCCACATTTCAGATCTAGATATTGTCTCTCATGAAGAAACAGCGCCTTTTGTAACAAAGGGCGCTGTTTTTATTCTGATGTATGTGGACCAATATGAAACTTCATTCCAGTCACTTTTGCATCGATATAACTAACTGGGCGAAATAAATAATAAAGCGCAATTGGTGATTTTGGAAAAATGACATAAACCTGATTATCTCTTTCCCAAGTTTCAGCATTTAATACACGAATTGCCGCATAACCAAGAAGATAAACAGCAACAACAATGATGATTAAGTTCTTCATATAGATGTCTCGCTGATCTGCAAAATGATTAACTTCCCATTGTTCCATTGTCACCAACAAAGGCGATGCGGAGCATGTTGGTGGCGCCGGGGGTGCCTAAGGGGATGCCGGCTGTGATGATGACGCGCTGGCCTGGTCTGGCAAAGCCTTCTCTAAAGGCGATACGACAAGCTTTATCAACCATATCATCCAAGTCTTCCGGGTCACTGGTGAGGACACAATGAAGCCCCCAGGTGAGCGCCAAGCGTCTTGCCGTTGCTACGATTGGTGTGAAGGCCAAAATTGGTTGCATTGGCCGCTCTCTTGCGACACGCACACCTGTTGAGCCCGATGATGTGTAACAAACAATGGCTGATAGATTGACCGTTTCCGAGACGGTTTTGGCAGCCGCTGCGATTGCGTCTGAACCGGTTGGTTCTGGCGGTGTTAGATAATTATTAATCGCCTCAGCATAGAGCTCATCTTGCTCTACTTCTTGAGCAATGCGATCCATTGTTTCAATCGCTTCTATTGGATAGTCACCTGCTGCTGATTCAGCAGATAACATCACAGCATCAGCCCCATCATAAACAGCGCTAGCAACGTCAGAGACTTCGGCTCGTGTCGGGACCGGTGTTGTTATCATCGATTCAAGCATTTGCGTGGCGATTACAACAGGCTTGCCAGCTTTTCTAGCCGCCATGGTGATGCGTTTTTGAATGCCAGGCACTTGTTCCACTGGCATTTCAACGCCTAGGTCACCGCGCGCCACCATAACGCCGTCTGATACTTCGATGATATCATCAAGCCATTTAATAGCAGAGGGTTTCTCAAGCTTTGCCAAAATTGAAGCACGGCCTCTGGCAAGTTTTCTGGCTTGTGCAACATCTTCAACGCGCTGCACAAATGAAAGCGCGATCCAATCAACACCCTGGTTCACAGCAAAATCCAAATCAGCGAAGTCTTTTTCCGTCATGGCGCCCATGGGCAACAGACTATCAGGCAAGCTCACACCTTTGCGGCTTGATAATTTTCCGTTTGTTTTGGCAACAGCGGTTATTTCCTCAGGTGTGTTTTTGGTGACCACCAAGGTCATTTTGCCATCATCAATTAATAAACGGTGGCCTTCTTCAACGCCTTTAAAAATTTCTGGGTGGGGAAGAGGAATGCGTTTTTCACTGCCCTCATCCTCTTTCATGTCAAAGATGATTTCGTCACCAATAGATAGTTCGACTTTTTCTTCCTTAATCGCGCCTAAGCGTAATTTTGGTCCTTGAAGATCAACCAGAATGCCGATTGGGCGGCCATTTTCAGCTTCCACTTTGCGAATGGCGCCATGCAGCTCTTTCATCTTTTCATGAGAGGCATGGCTCATATTGATGCGGAACACATCTGCGCCAGCTTTAAAGAGGCGCTCTATCATTTCTGGGGAATCTGAACTAGGACCGAGGGTTGCTAAAATTTTAACCTTACGGTTTCGTCTCATTATTTTTTTCCATTTTCTTCTGGATATTTTAACCGGACTGTCCAGTCATGTTCATTCTTCGTATCTATTTCAAAAAATCCAGTGCGCTTATAGCCGCGCTTCACACAATCTTTCACACCAAAAACCGTAAAGGCCTTATCAACGGTGCACATTGTGTCTTTGCCAGACCATTCACCACCACGGTCATAATCAACGGCGTGAATGTAATAATATCGAGCAATGAGCTTGCCCTTGAGGAGAACCTCGCAGGTATTTGAGGCGACATTCCACCAGCCTTCTGTGGCCCAGCGGTTTTTATCTCTATAACCAATGGCGACACCAACACGGCTTGATGTTGTATTACAGAGCTTTAATTCAGCTTTTGCTGGAGTAATCGCTATAATTTGCGCGCTTACCAACATAGTAGCTATCATGAGTGAAAGGAAAAGAGGGCGGTTTTTTGCAAATAATCTTATGCATTTTTGATAATGATTACTTACGTGCATTTGATCGATCATTTGTTGTTAATTCTGCTCTGTAATTAAAATTTTTTGTTTTTAAATATCTAGTCTGGTGACTTTCAATTTTATTTTTTTCCAGCAAACTCTACTTTTGTCTGGTTATAAGGCACCATTTCGACAATTTTATAGTGAAGCTTCATTTTTCTAAATGAAAATATGTCAGTTTTCACCTAATTAACACGACATTAAGCTAAGTGCCTAGATATTTTTATATTTATTGCTTCGCACAAGATGAAATATCCGACTTTTTGACTGCTAAACTTGTCGTAATTTTGTTATTTTTGATTTATGGTCGGCGTTTGTAGAAAATTATAGAGATTTGCGGAATGAAAAATTTGCCTGTTTCTTCTTCTCTTTCAAGCTCAGCACCTCTAAATAGCGCTGATTGCTCATCAGAATTCTCTCCTTTTAAACATCTTAAAGGTGAGAAACGCCAAGGCTTACTCATTATAGCTGATCATGCTTCAGCTGATTTACCCCCTGAATATGGATCACTTGGATTAGAGCGAGACGAATTTTCGCGCCATATTGCTTACGATATTGGCATTGAAGCAGTGGCAACAGGCCTCAATCAAGCTTTAAACGCACCAGTTGTAATGTCACAATTTTCTCGACTGCTCATCGACCCGAACCGAGGTGAAGAGGACCCGACTTTGGTTATGCGGATCTCTGATGGGGCACTTATTGAAGGCAATGCAAAAATTGATGAGGCTGAGATAGAACGCCGCAAAGCTCTTTATTATCGCCCTTATCATCAGGCGATAACAGACCAGATTGATGAATTTTTAGCAGGTGACATTTGCCCTATCATTTTATCCCTACATAGTTTTACTGATAACTGGCGCGGCACACTGCGCCCCTGGCATGGCGGAATTTTATGGGATCAGGACCCTCGCTTTGTGCGGCCATTAATTTCTGCCCTTCAATCAGAAGATGATTTGCTCATTGGCGATAATGAACCTTATACTGGTATGCTTAAAGGGGATTGTATGTATCGCCATGGGACGAGCCGTGGCCTTGCTCACGCTTTGCTTGAAATTCGCCAGGATTTGATTACATCTAAAACAGGACAAGATGAATGGGTTGAGCGGATGGCTGAGCATCTTTCTGCTCTCCTTTCAGATGAAGAGCAGATGGCCCCTTGCCGAGAGCCTCAATTTTTTGGCTCTTATGCAGATATACAAACAGATAAAAACTAAAACATAGATAAAAAGAGAGAGCTATTTTAATGAGCAAGATTGATGAGCCAACTCAAACAGAATTAGAAGCTGCAGCCTTTCGCCGTTTGGTTTCTCATTTAAGAGATCGGCCAGACGTACAAAATATCGACATGATGAACTTAGCTAATTTTTGCCGAAACTGTTTATCTAACTGGTATAAAGATGCAGCGAGCGAAAAAGGCATTGAGCTCTCAAAAGAAGAAGCACGCGAGATTGTCTATGGCATGCCTTATGATGAGTGGAAGGCCAAACATCAGAAAGAAGCCACAGCCGAACAACTTGAGAAATATAATAGCGTGAAGCATTAGTTTTGTCTCTTTTGTCTCACGTGCAATGGCAGCAAAGCTGCCGCACTGCGACGGCGCGGCGCTAAGCGCCGACGGCCTCTTTTAAATTGCGCTTTAGGTTCCCTACCTGCAACCGCGCTGAGGCCTACGTTTTTCGTCTTCAGCTAATTGTTGGTTTGTAATTTTCTCTCACGGGCTATTCTGCGGCTATCGCCGTAGGCCTTCCTAGGGGGGCGGCATTTTTATTTGCGTTTCAGGTTGCCCACCAACAACCACGCTGTACCAGGCTGCGCTCACGCTTCGCCATGTCCTGACGCCGAAGTGGCGTCACTTCTTCATCGTATGGTAATATTTTTGCTCACTCTTCAGAAGGCAAATACGTGGACCTTCGGCCTTTTCTACTTCTGCTGATTCGTAGTTCGTATAACTGAATAATGATCATCCAGAGTAACCATCTGCTTTTCTGCACTTCAGGTTGCCTACTATGCAACCGAGATGGTCGACCTGATAATATCTTTGGGGCCGGGGATGGCGTTTTGTTGGGGGTGCCATTTGCCATCTTCTTCTAATTTTTCATACTTTTTAAAAGAGGTGGGCAGACCATCTGCTTGCCAGAAGTCTGGGCTGTCCATTAGGTGCATGTGTAAATGAGGCAATGTTGAATTTCCGGTGTGACCAACGCGGCCTACCACTTGTCCTTCTTCGACCTCTTCCCCTTCTTTCACCATCACGCTGTTTGGCGTTAAGTGCGCAAGAAAGCAAAATGCTTCTTTGCCTTCAATGATAATGTAATTACCAGCGAGATGCCTGAAATCTTTTTTCAGCTCTTCGTCGGAGACCTGAATAGGAAACGTCATTACTCTCCAAATATCTTTTGGTGTCGCTTTCGGCCTCTCTTGCCAACCATCTTTGGCTTCTATCACTTTGCCAGCTATGGGGGCCAAGATTTCAGCGCCTACTCCTTTGGTTTCTTTCAAACTTATGCCGCCTGTGAACCAATAACGAATGCCGGTCCAGAAACCTTTGGCCAAAGCCATATCTTCTCGTTTGACAAAATCATAAGCAAAACGCTGACCGAATTCATCTGTGCCATGAGAGGGGATGATTTTACCAGGTGTGCTTGGGGCGAGCCATTCTCCTTTTAATGGAAACATCACGGGGATTGGTGGCCGGTTATCATATTTACTCATTTGTGAGTGCCTTTAAATCTAAAAATATAAAGCTTTATGAATTGAAAATTAATCTTTGGTTTGGGCTAGTCTTACTAATTCGTGACGCACCTCTGTGGCAGAGGCACAAAGCGTGTCGAAGAGCAGTCTTGCGGTTTGGTCACCAGCGATCATGTCTATTCCTTCAGGGTCGCAAGCGGAGATGGTCCATTTGCCGAGTTCTTTACCGCACAAGTTCACTGCATAATGCTCGATGGCATCTGCGTGATCTTCATTCATGTGACCGACAATACGATTTTCAACAGTTGATAATTCATTGGCTGCAGTTTCATCCAAGAGTAACTCTTCTCTGGTGAGTTCATAAGCTTTGCCAAAACCGGCATTCATTGATGCGCGCTCGACTGTCATTTTGTAAATGAAGAAATCCGGCAGTGCATTGTAAAGCTCAGCTTTTGGGTGGCGGTTTATATATCTGGTGCGCAAGTGAGTTTCGAGTTCTGAATTTTCTTCTTTATCAATTCGTTTTGTTTTGCCGATGATGGTTATGCGCGGATGAGCTAGTGGGTCGCCTTTGCCCGGCTCGCCAAGAAGCAAAGCGGTGCGGGCGTCTTTTTTAATGGCCTTTGTGTGGGCGGATAAATCTGACATGAGAAACACTGGCTCGCCTTGCATGGTCAGTACACAATTGGTGCGCGAGACAAATGGATAGCCTGTTTCAGGCTCTAACACAGACACAGCCCCATGCCGTGCCAAACGCATGAGTTTTCGCGCTTGATCAATAGCGTCTGAACTGGTTTCTAAAATAGGTGACTTTTTATTTTGGTTTTCTTCTGTCACGTTTCGCCCCTTGTTGAACTCGTTTGAATTAATAGTCGGTTGCTAATAAGCAACCTCACGGCCTATTAAAAACTTTACATGCGTATTTTACAATATGCTTAGAGGGAAATTGTGATTGAATTGGGGTGAGGGATGAAGACGGTTGCTAGACACAATAATCATATAGCTTACTTCCAGATCCAATCTCCTAGTTCTTTAGCTATTTTAGCAAGTAAATTGAGCGATGGGCTAGCGACGATTTTATCCGGCTTGTTCAAGGTTTCCGATAATCTATCAACAAAACCACTTTTTTGTAACAAGTGGCGTTTCTTCAGATCATCAAGATCTAGTTCTTTCTTTGATTTTAAAACGGCATCATCAGGACTTTTTGAAATTAATGAAGGGTTGATGGAAAGTATTTCGATTAATCTCTCATTTTGCTGTTTTAAATATTCTACAAATTCACTGGAAACTTTCCCTTCTTTTTCCAGGTCCTTTGTAACGAATTTCATTTGATCGTCTTTTCTTAAAAACTCACGATCATCCAAAATGTGTGGATCGATTGGTGCTTCTTTATAGTTTTCTTGTCTAATAGGATCTAGAGGATAGTGGGATTTGATTTTTGAGTGATTAGATAAGAGTTTTGACAGACCTTTTTCCATAGTTTTATCTAACCAAACTTCAGATTTTTCATCATTCATTTGGATTTCAAGAAAATCTACAGCATCATCTAAAATGGTCACACGTGCTTGAATGTTATTTTTTGTAAGCTCTGCTAAATATTTGTTGAGTGAATTTTTTACGACTGAAGGAACAGAGTTACTTTTTTCGCAATGGGCAAGAAGAATCTCTATGATATTACTTTGTAAATCTGGCATATCAAGCAGGTCTTCGGTTACCCTTTGCTGATCGTAGGCCTCATTCGCTCGAATATCTAATTCTTGATCATCATTTATGAAAGGTTCGGGGCTGATTGTTTCTTTCGCAACTTTACGGGCTTGCTCAGAAGTTATCACGCCATCACTTTCAATAGCTTCAAGAACAGCTTTTTGAAATTCTTCATCATTTAAACCGATTAGGTTTTTATAAACGAGCGGTCTGGCTAATGGGGGAATAGCAGACTCGCTAATCAGGAAAGGAATAATTTTGCGCTTTTTGCCTCTTGGGTCAAAAGTGATCGCAGCATTCCATTCTTGTTGGCAATAGTCTGAAGTCCAGTAATTTTCAGAATAGAGGCAAATGAACTTAGATGAATTTTCGAGCCCTTCTTGCATTTCAGTGATGAAATTACTGCCCACAGGCATGTCTTTGAATTGAGCGAAGACAGTGTGTCCTTCTCGTAAAATGATATCGGCAATTAAGGATGCGAGATGCTCATCTTTTGTAGAATAGCTTAAGAAGAAATCATACTCCTTTGTGTCCTCAGTGATACTCTCATATACTTTGATCTCCTCCATCAACTGAGTAATAAGTTGATTTACTACATCAGCTCCTTCTTCCCAGAGTTCATTTGGGAAGGTTGCTATTTGGTAAAAGAGTTGGTCTTGTTGAGCTTGAGTTAAGTTTAGATGAGATATGCCATCTAGTTTTGATTGGTACCAACTTATCCAAAATTGCCAGTTGGCATCGAATTTTTTTAAAGATTCTTTGAAGCTTTCCCATTCAAGCAAAAATGGATTTTTTGCTCCCTGCCATAGTGGCGTCGACAATAATTTTTGGGGGCTGTATTCATAGCCCCCATGATTTTGCAACCATCTTACATCATGTCCTAAAGCAGTATCAGCTGCACCTGCAGCAACAGCAGCAAGGCCGACAGCTTCTGCAGCATTTTTGCCATGGGGGGCGATGTATGCCGAAATTGTTTTTAAGGCCGCATCATAGGTAAGAGAGGGAGCATCAATGGCACGAGCAGAAACGATAACAGCAGCACCAGCGGCACGCGCAGCCCCGAGATCAAGAGCAGAGCCAGCTACAAAAACCGAATGAGCAGGTGCAACAGTCGAACCTGCGGCATCAGCAACACGAGCAGCGGTATTGGCGAAACTTTTAATTTCAAGAGCTGAGGAAAACGTCGCAACTTCTGATAAAAGAGATGCTCGCATCGTTGCTAATGTTAATTGATTTATTATAACTTCACTAAGGTTTGAGTTCTTTATAGCTGAGCCTAAAACTGGCATAACACGCAAAGCGCATCGGTTAGCCAGCACCTGCGCCCACTCTTTTGGCTTATCCTCTAGCCATTCTTCTAAGTCTTTTGGAGATGATTTATCCGCCAATCTAAGCGCCCCGCCGTTTGTTCGCTTTTGTGTTTGGTGATTAGGCTAGCATTGAACTATTACAACTACAAGTATAGCACTTTATTAAACGAATACTTCAAATAACTCTCAACCTTCGTCATCCCGGACTTGATCCGGGATCTAATGGCTGGGTGGTTTGGTAGCTGCTTGCACTTGAGGCAACGAGACGATGGTATTGAGAAGAGTTTGCACCATCCGTCGTATGGAGGGGTGGATCCCGGGTCGGGCCCGGGATGACAGTTGTTTTCTTGGGTCTATTTTCTCTCACGGCTATTCCAAGCGCTTGACACGCTTGGGCCTCCGAGGGGCGGGGCTTGCCCCGGGCAGCTCGCGCTGCCATGTCCCTCAGTCCGAAGTGGACTGAGCTCCTTCTTCGTCAAGCTGGTTGTGAGTTATCAAACTTGCGATTATTTTTCAGTTTTCTTTTCAGCTTCTTCATGATCTTGGCTGACGGAGTTTTTGAGGAGGTTTAGTTGGTCGAATTTTTTGGCTTTTGTTTTGATTTTACACGAGGTCTCGACGTCTTTATCAGGACAGTTGATGGTGACGCCATCGGGGTAAAATGAGACGTTTTCGCATATGGCGAGATATTTAAAACCGCCCTCGCTAGGCTCTGACCTTTTTAATTCGTCCAGCTTACATTCCGTTTTGAGGATGATCATTCGGCGGATCATATAGTCTTTTATTTCTGCCTTCGCGAGGGAAGGCAGAAATACGCTAGAGAGCAGAATAAAGAGCAGATTGCCTAGGAGGATTGGGGTATGAATTTTTTTCATGTTTTAAACAATCTGCTCTTTTAGTTTTTACTCAGGGCGGCTATCGACGTAAGTGCGGATTGCCCACATGGCTTCTTGTGAAATGAGGCCTTCGAATTTAGGCATCTTAGTCACGCCGTTTTGGTGATAGCCTTTTCTCACGCGGTTGATATACCATTCATCGCCTTCAGCATCATCTTCAAGGTAGCGCAAATCTGGAGAGGCGCCGCCTGATTTTGCCTCAAGCCCATGGCAACGTGCGCAGTTTGAGTTGTACCCTCTTGCGCCAATTTCAATGGCTTTTTCATTGCCTTTGTAAGGATTTTTTTTCAACCATTCTTTGCCTAATTCTTTAAGGCCTGTTGTGTCCACTGGTTGAGGGGCACCATCACCGTGAGCCAGCACTTGTTGACTTACAGCAACTGAAAGAACCGCTGCTGAAAACAACGCCAAAATTTTCGAATTCTTGATTATCGACTTCATACATTTCTCCCAAATATTTTAATTTTTTATCGGGTCAAGCCAGATTTCCCAACTTGCACTTCCGTGGATTTTTAGGGAATAAATTCCCGGTTTTTTGATTAAATAGTCTTTCTCGCCACCGCCACCGATGTGAAAATTTTGCAATACATTTCCTTCTTTATCCCGGAGATAAAGGACGAAAATAACGCCTTGGCTTCGATAGCGAAGTAGATGGGGTTCTTTTAATGTAAAATTATCCGTTACCGTGCCTAGGCGCCCTTTGTAGGTTGGCGGCGCGAACCGCCGGGCTAACTCATCGAAACAAGAGAGACGCTCTTTATCATCTTTTTTAAGCCGACACTGTTGAAGCGCCTTGCTTGGATTGATGTGTTTTTTTGTCTCTGTTTGCTCATTTGCTTCTGCCTCCAATTTGGATAAGAAAACGGGAGTAGAAACAAGGACAACGGATAAAATTACACTTGAAAAAAACTTACCAATTATGCGGACAACCAACACATCCCTCCATGAAGGCGCCTTGGAAAATCGCAAAAGTTATTTTAGTGCCTTCCATGCGAGCATTGGCAAAATTTGCATTATAA
Organism: Hyphomicrobiales bacterium; assembly: GCA_017640685.1. Lineage (GTDB taxonomy): Bacteria > Pseudomonadota > Alphaproteobacteria > Rhizobiales > HXMU1428-3 > HXMU1428-3. The sequence goes on along the minus strand of JAEPQF010000040.1, from coordinate 1,259 downwards.
AATTTCGCTTCACTAAAATTGGCGTTGATGATTTTGGCTCCTACAAAAATACCTTTATAGGCTTTTGTGGCTTCAAAATTTGCAGCGGTTAGATCAGCGTAGCTCATGTCCGCTCTTTTTGTGCGTGCAAATTCTAAATTCACACTTCTCAAACTAGCGCCAACCAGTTTTGCATTAATCAGTTTGCTGACACGTAAATCAGCAGCTTCTAAATCTGCGCCTGAAAGGTCAGCGCCTGTTAAGTTGACACCGCGCATGTCAGCGCGTGCTAACTTTGCGCCTCTTAAATCAGCGCCAGAAAGATCCGCTTGCGCTAAATCTGCATGTCTTAAATCTGCGTTATGACAAATGGTTTTTGGTTTGATTTCACATCCATTAATAATCCATGGTGTTGGACGTGGTTCTTTTTCATTGACGATTTTTTTATAGGCACTTGTTGGTGATGCACTCAAAAATGCAACAGCGACAAATGAAAAGGCAACTGCGCTCATGCCGGTTATTTTGGCTATGGTTGTGGATCGTCTTATTGTTTCTTTTTTTCTAAAGAGTGTTCGCAACATTAAATACTCCATTGCTTACAAAAGGGGACTTTCACAGTTGAAGAGCCGGCGAGAATTTTTCTCGCCAACTCTCTTTCAAGAAATTGCCTAATTGGGAAGGGCGGCATTTAGGTCCTCATTCTTAAGTTACCTTTTAACAAGGACCTAAACTCATTTCTGATATTTCTTGAATTTACAGCGATATCTTTGAGGAGATTATTTTGCTGCAAGTTCTTTTGGAAGTTCAAACACCCAGAATGAACCACCTTGTGATACTGGCTTTGTTAAGTCAGCGATGTCACCACCCCATAGTGGAACAGCACCACCGTAGCCAGAGCCAATACCGATGTATTGCTTGCCATCAGCTTCCCAAGTGATTGGAATAGACACAATGCCTGAACCAGTTTGGAACTTGAATAGCTCTTTACCAGTTTTAGCGTTGAACGCTTTCAAGTAACCGTCACTTGTACCAGTGAATACAAGATTACCTTTTGTTGTTAGCGTACCTGACCAAAGTGGAAGCTTCTCTTTTGCTGTCCATACGATTTTACCTGACATAGGTTCGATCGCTGTTAGGGCACCAATGTGAGTGTCAAATTGCTTACGAATGCGGAAACCTTGACCAAGGTAAGCTGCACCTTTTTTGTAGGTTACGTTTTCTGTCCAGTAATCTTCTGTCCAGTGGTTTGCACCAATGTAGAAGAGACCTGTTTCAGGGTT
>JAEPQF010000003.1 GCA_017640685.1 Hyphomicrobiales bacterium | reverse complement strand
ATTTTTGATGTGCTTCAGATGCCCACAAGGCATCCGCATTTCTGTGCTTCAGATGCCCACAAGGCATCCGCAATAAGCAACCGTGTTAAGCACCAGGCTGCACTGACGCTTCGCCATGTCCTCAGCCCGAAAAGGGCTAAACTCCTTCTTCATGCATCAGGATCGAGTTTGAGGCAGGATCTCACCTTTGTCATCCCGGCCTCCAAGCCGGGATCCACTTTTGTGCGACATGCACTAGGGTGAGGCAAGAGAAATTGATTTATGATGCTTGTTCCGAGCAGCCCGCTTCATCTAAACAACTTTGCACCAGCTCAATTTGAGGCTGCATGCCCACTTCTTTGAATAAAGTGAGGGCCTGATGCCAATGTTGGCAAGCACACGGCAAGTCGCCATGGGCCTTGTAGATCAGACCCAAATTGCCCAACTGGTTGGCCATTCCCTCTTTCCGGCCCAGCTCTTCATTCAAGGCCAGCGCGCGGTGGTGATGTTCTTCGGCACGGGGCAAATCGCCTTGGGTCTGGTAGACCCCACCCAAATTGCCCAAAGCTCTGGCAATTCCCTCTTTTCGGCCCAGCTCTTCCTCCAAGACCAGTGTGCGACGAAAATGCTCTTCGGCGCGGGGCAGGTTGCCTTGGGTCCGGTAGATCAGACCCAAATTGCCCAACTCACTGGCCATTCCCTCTTTCCGGCCCAGCTCTTCCTCCAAGGCAAGCGCACGGCGGTGGTGCTCTTCGGCACGGGGCAGGTCGCCTTGGGTCCGGTAGATCAGACCCAAATTACCCAACTGATTGGCCATTCCCTCTTTCCGGCCCAGCTCTTCCTCCAAGACCAGGGCGCGGCGGTGATGCTCTTCGGCACGGGTCAGGTCGCCTTGGATCTGGTAGATCAGACCCAAATTGCCGGTGGCAATGGCAATGAGTGTTTTGTCTGCAAGCTGATTGCCAAGGGCCAGGACTTTTTTATAGCTTTGTTTTGCAGCCTGCAATTGCCCAAGCCTCTTTTGAATAATACCCAGCTGGTTCCAGCTCTCGGCATCATCCGGGTCCAAGGTGACGGCGCGGGTATAGGCTGTGAGGGCCTTTTCGGTGTGGTTTTGAAAGGCTAAAGCGCCCATATATTTGTAATAAGCAAGCGCTTTGGCCTGAGTTTGCTCAGCCTTTTCAGCAAATTGATCAATGAGTGTTGCGGTGTCAATTTCAGCTCCTTCAGCTAAAATCTGCTCCGGGTCGAGCATATGCTCTTCAATGGCTTCTTCCACCGCTTTGCGTTGACTGGCTTCAATATCAGCAGACAATGGTTCGGTGGCTGTTTGCTGCTCCTGTTGTTTAAAACTCTCTGCCATGAGCTGGTTGGTGATTGATTGCACCAATTGTCTTGCCAGCTTGTCTTTGTTTTCAAATTTATCAATGCAGCCGTGACTGCTTAGCAGCTTTGTCCGAAAAGCCTGATGGCGGGCTTGTTTTTGCTCATCTTGTTCTTTGTCATCAGTGTGTGGTGCAAGGGCCCCCTTTGGCAGAATAGCCATATAAGGTGGGATCTTTTCAGCAATCGCTGTTTCATATTCAATTTGGGTGATGGAGCGCTGGCCTCTGTCTCCCTCTGGCTCCCAACCGCGGCGGTCGCCAATGATGCCAAGAAATAACGCGCATGCCTGCACCTTTTCTTCGCATAATTGCTGTGGCGTGCGTGGATCCGCTAAAAAATATTCCATGCTAACAGGCTCAAGATAGCTTGTCTCTCGTATGGCCTCATGGACTGCCCCTCTAACTTCTTCGAGGTCTTTAGAAGTTGAGCTGATAAAAACCGCTTGCCGCTGCAGTGTCATAGACACCCCCCTTGATACAAGAAGACTGACAGGAGCTTTTGACAATTTCAAGACTTAATCTTGCCGCTCTTTAAAAAAATATTATTCGCCCGCTCCCCCCTATCTGACTTCGTCATCCCAGACGATTTTGCAATCCCGGGGCATAGGCAAAGACCTCAATTTTTACAATGCTATTTTCTAACCGGTAATGTGATTTTTGCTGTTTTTTCAGTTGCACTTGTTTGATGTTGTTCTTTTTGTTTTTGGGCGGCGTGGTCCGTGCAGCTTTTTTCGCCTTTAATCCAATTTCGAATGTCTTTGGTGACATTTGTTTCATTTTGTGGTGTGAGATGGCGATTGTCTAATCTCACTTCGGTGCCGTTCGAGCGTGGTTTTAGGTGAATGGAGAAAATGCGCGGGCCGCGCTTTGGATGAATGGCTGGTTTATGAATGAAAATATCTGCTTTTTTCTCAGAGCCGTCAGCTTTATTTCTTGCAAAGAACTGAGCTTTTTCCAAAGGCGAGCCTTCAACCAACCAACATTGACGAAGGCCTAAAGCGATGCGGCTATACGCCCTGATATAATCACCTTCAACAATTTCACCACTTAGAGATGATGTCACATCGACATCTGTAAGTGGAACTTTAACGGATGAAAGATTGACTTTAGGAATTTCAATTGGGTTTTGAGCGCAGGCGGAAAGGCACAGTAAAATGCTCAAACACGCCCCAAACTTGAGGAGTGTTTTAATAGGTCGGCTCATAAGAAATTGGGCCTTAACTGACCAGAACTGTAACCAACGCATATGCATAAAAAACCTCAAAACTCAATTTAAGGTCTTATTTTGCATTAGATCTGAAAATTAACAAGGTGTATGCGTCTTGTTTTGCTCATTTTCAAAGGTATTTCTTCTGACGTCATTATAAAGCAACGTATTTAGAATGGTAAAATTTCAATAGATATTCATTCTTGATGCTCATCTGACCATCAAAGCAAAAACGCAGCTTTTAAGCTGCGTTTTGTAAATTTGAAATTTCTATGATGTCTTTGCAGACTAAGTTGAGGCGCTATAAACTTAGCGCACAACTAGACGTGACATGTTTTGAGCAAATTCATCCAACGCATTTTGCTCATTTCTTGCCGCTTTAACACGCGTGCGTGCCATATCGCGCTCTTCAAGAATTTCTACGTTTTTTAATGCTTTCATCGCATCTTGTAGCTCTTCATTAGCCGCATCCATTTTTGCTTCTAAGTCAGCAATAGAGATCATGAGGTTATCACGTCTTTGAACAGCTGCTTTTGCAAATGTTGGATAAGCATAGTGATTGACATCATCAACGCCAGCGCGCTGTTGCTCTGACTTCACCTGATTATCCAGATCATCAGCCATAGATTTAAAGTCGTTTATCATTGCCTCAATGGCAGCTACTTTTTGACGCTTTTCGTCCACGTCAAATTTGCGCAAACGAATAAGAGTTTCGCGAGATTTCATGTTCGATACCCTTTACACAATTCGAACCAATATAAAAATTTATCATACTGATTCATCATTAACATTTTGACAATTTTCACCCAAAATCTGAGCTAATTCTTTATAGCCCTCATTTAGGGAGGTCGCTTCTGATTTACCTTGCTGCAAAAACTGTTCCAGCCGTTCTGTATAATCTATTGCAGCGTCTGTTTCGGGGTTAGAACCCTGCCTGTAGACGCCCATACGGATGATTTCCTCCATATCATAGAATGTGCTCATATATTGTCGGGCTTTATAAATGGCTGGTCTGTATTGTTCTGGCACACATTCTGGCATTGTTCGGGATACCGATTTGAGAACGTTAATAGCTGGATAACGCCCGCGTTCCGCAATGGCACGCTCCATTACAATGTGACCATCCAAAATTCCGCGAACAGCATCAGCAACGGGCTCATTATGGTCGTCTCCCTCAACCAAGACTGTGAAAAGCCCTGTTATTGCGCCCTGATTTGTTCCAGGTCCGGCGCGCTCTAAAAGTCTTGGTAATTCTGCAAATACCGTTGGTGTGTAACCTTTGGTGGCGGGAGGTTCGCCAACGGAGAGGCCAATTTCACGCCCTGCCATAGCAAAACGAGTGATACTATCAATCATGCAAAGGACGCTTCGTCCTTTGTCTCTGAAAAATTCTGCAAGGCTCATAGTCATGTAAGCGGCTTGTCGCCGCATTAGCGCTGCTTCATCTGATGTTGCTACAATAACAACAGAGCGTTTCAAGCCTTCTTCACCCAGATTATCTTCGATGAACTCTTGCACTTCGCGGCCTCTTTCACCGATTAACCCAATGATAAAAACATCAGCAGAGGCGTTTTTCGTCAGCATAGACATAAGAACAGATTTACCAACACCGGAGCCTGCGAAAATACCCAACCGTTGGCCGATACAACAAGTCGCAAAGCAGTTGAGGGCTTTTACACCAAGATCGAGCGGCTCGCCTACTCTATTTCTCTGATTAGCTGGAGGCGGTGAATTACGGAGGGGTACTGGATTGTGACCTGTTTCTAAGGGGCCTTTCCCGTCAATTGGCTCACCCAGTGCATTCACCACACGGCCCAACCAACCTTCAGTTGGAGCCACATCATTATTGTTCGAGTGCAGGTGCGCTTTTGCGCCCATGCTTATGCCATCCAAACTGCCATAAGGCATAGCTAAGGCAACACCTTCTTTAAACCCTACCACCTCGACCATAATCGGTTGCGCTTTTTCGCGCTCTATTTTTAAGCGAGCGCCAATGCCGAAGGCTGCCAGTGGTCCAGCGATTTCTATCATCACACCTTGAACAGCTTTCACTCGACCATAGATTTTCTTGGTCTGGATGTTTGCTAATTCTTGTTTAAAGGCTTTCAAAAAGTGACCTCTTTTGTTGGTTGTGGGAGAATCAATCAATGGCTTTGACAAATCAGTTCGACAATGGCACTCACGTTATTAAGCATTCGTTAATGAATTGGTTACCTTGTGTTTCATTCCCAATTTTGATGAAGGTGATTTTATCAGTTTAACAGTCATGAGTATAATGGGGGGCATTGTTACGTAACGTCTTTGCAGTGGTTTTACACACTCGTATTTAGATTTATGTGACGGCGATAGATAAATTTTATAAGTGAATTCTTTAGGTTAAAAAAAATAAACTAATTTTTGCCATTTTTGGTTGCGTTGATTCGGGCAAATCAGGTAACGTTTTGGTAATAAATTAAAGAGCACCTAATAAAAATATATTTAGCGTACCTCATTATCATCCAAAGTAACTCGTCTGTCTCTTGTGATGTGGCTTTACGAAGAGACATTTTGTTTAAAGTTTTTTTATGAAGATGTCGTTTTTCTTAAGAGAATATAACTCAATTCTTAAGAAAAGTGCCGTTTTTATTAGAAAAACCGAGTGATGTTATTGTTTTTTCAATACAAATTAGGATTTGTTAACTTCTTGCCCGTAACTTTGTAAAGAGAAGATTTAAATCGAGTGGTATTCTGGACACTTGGATTAAATTTTAAATTTATGGGCAGTCGCCGGTTAACGGCTAATAAAGAGGGGCATATAATGAGGGTACTACTCATTGAGGATGATAGCGCTACAGCGCAAAGCATCGATCTGATGCTTCAGTCTGAAGGTTTTAACGTCTACACGACTGATCTTGGAGAAGAAGGCGCGGATCTTGGTAAGATCTATGATTATGATATTATCCTTCTCGACATTAACTTACCTGACATGAGCGGGTATGAAGTTTTGAAAACTTTACGTGTTAGTAAAGTTCAAACACCTATCTTGATTCTATCTGGCTTGGCTGGAATTGATGATAAAGTTCGTGGTCTTGGCTTTGGGGCTGATGACTACATGACTAAACCTTTCCATAAGGATGAGCTTGTTGCACGTATTCATGCAATTGTTCGTCGTTCGAAAGGCCATGCACAATCTGTTATTACAACAGGTGACCTTAAAGTGAACCTTGACGCTAAAACTGTTGAAGTTGATGGCCAACGTGTTCACCTTACTTCCAAAGAATATCAAATGCTTGAACTTCTTTCTCTTCGCAAAGGTACAACTTTGACGAAAGAAATGTTCTTAAACCATCTTTATGGCGGTATGGATGAGCCTGAGTTGAAGATTATTGATGTGTTTATTTGTAAGCTTCGTAAAAAGCTTTCTTCAGCATGTGAAGGTAAGAACTATATTGAGACTGTTTGGGGACGGGGTTATGTGTTGCGTGATGCGGATGATGATAGTCCGTTACAATTGGAACATGAAGGTGAGCACGAAGCTGCTTAAATCTTTTCACTTCCAAAATCGACAATTGATTTAAAAGAGCACTCTTAATTGACTGCTCTTTTTTATTTGCGCTTTAGTTGCCCACTAGCAACCGCGCTGTTTTGTCTCACGGCAAATTCAGGCAAAGCCTGAATGCCTCCGTGTGGGCGGCGCTTGCGCCAGGCTGCTTTTTTCTCTGCGCTTTAGATTGCCCACTCGCAACCGCGCTGGCGCTTCATCATGTCCTTCAGTCCGAAAAGGACTGAACTCCTTCTTCGTTTAGGAAGTTTTTAAATTATTTTTCTCACGGCTATTTTTTGCTTTGCTCGGGGCTGCATTTTATACGTGCTTCAGTTGGCTTTTCTGTGCTTCAGATGCCCACACGGCATCCGCAATATGCAACCGCGCTTTTATTTGCGCTTCAGGTTGCCTTTTCTGTACTTAAGATGCCCACTAGCATCCGCAAAGCAACCGCGCTAAAGCGCTGATAAATTATTAAGTTTACAAATAAAAATGGCGCTGAAATTTCAGCGCCATTTAATTACATTTTTTACAGAGATTTTTCACCTAGCGTGTGAGAGTTCTGCCTGTTGTTCCGGTTTTGGCCAGCGGTGTTGTACCAATTGGTTTTGTAAAAGAGCTAGCCTGCTTGTTGCCAGCTTGCTCTTTAATTTGATATAAACCTCTCGCATTCGAAACTGTGCCAAAGCTATCATTTAACCCGACCAAAGTTTCAGATGCACCTAGCACAAGGTAACAATTTGGGTTTGTTTGTTTGGCCATTCTTGAAATGATGTCTGACTTCGTTTCTTTATCAAAATAAATCAACACATTTCGACAGAAAATAATATCGAAGCGACCAAGTAGGTTAAAGCTATTCAGCAAATTGAATTGACGGTACTGAACAGATGATCTGATATTAGAATTTACCTGCCACATGCTGCCAACTTGCTTAAAGTTTTTCACTAAATATTTAACAGGCATGCCACGTTGAACTTCAAATTGGCTATAGAGGCCAGCTTTAGCTTTTTCCAAAGCTTCCGAACAAAGATCAGTGCCAATAATCTCCACACGCCAACCTTCTAATTCTGTTGCGTATTCCTTTAAGATCATACTCAATGAATAAGCTTCTTGGCCAGTTGAAGCTGCAGCACTCCAAATTCGAAGATGTTTTTGAGATTTTTTTGCCTCTAAAAGGTCAGGCAACATGATGTTCTCAAAATTATCAAACGGTGTTTTATCTCTAAAGAAGAATGACTCGTTAATGGTCATCGCTTCAACAATTTGATTTTTGAGTGAAGTTGCTTCTGAGCGACGCAGCTCAGCCACCATTGCATCAATGGTTTCAAATTTCAGCTTTTTAGCCACCGGCAACAAACGCGATTCTATCAAATATTGTTTGTCATCTGTCAGAACTAAGCCGGAAGCACTTTTCAGCAATGTACGTAAATAATCAAAATCTCTTGGTGTCATCTTGCTTGCCCTGTAATTAATTGTTTTAACTTCGGTGCGATTTGTTTTAATGGCAACACATCACTGCACGCACCAATTTTAGCGGTTTCGCCTGGCATTCCCCAGACAACACTGGTTGCCTCATCTTGCGCAATCACCGTTCCGCCAGTATTTGCAATATTTAATGCCCCTTTGGCACCATCTGAGCCCATCCCCGTTAAAACGATGGAAAGTGTTGAGGCGCCATAACATTTAGCGACTGAGTCAAATAATGGATCAACAGCTGGTTTGCAAAAGTTCACTTCTGGGCCATCTGTCAATCTGATAATTGGAAACGCACCTTTACGCTCCAAAATCATATGCCTACCACCAGGAGCTACATAAATTTTCCCTGAATGGATTTGCTCTCCATCCACCCCTTCTGCGGATGGTATACCTGCGGCTCTTCCTAAATGCTCTGCGAAAATTTTCGTAAATGTTGCTGGCATATGCTGTGTTACTAAAATTGGTACATGTTTTAAGGCAGGTGCCAACTCTTCTAGAACAGAGATTAAAGCAGGTGGGCCACCTGTTGAGCTACCCACGACCAAAATTTTAGGTTTGCTTTTTGAATATTCTCTAAGTTTTATCCCGTCTGAGGAACTATCTGTTGTAGATTTCACAGCTGGAGCAACTGCAGCAGGGGCCACTTTTTTAGGAGCAATTGATGGTCGGGCTGGTGCCCCCCTTGCTTTTTGCTTTAAAAGGGTCGAGCCAAGAGCTTTGATCTTATTAATCAAATCAATTTTAAACGCTGATGAAGTCGTGACACCACTATTGCTCACAGGTTTTGGTACATAATCAGACGCACCTAGTGATAAAGCTTTTAGACTGATTTCGGCATTACGTTGCGTTAAGGTTGACGCCATAATGACTTTTACACCAGGGCATAATTTCAGGATTTTGGGCAGTGCTTCCAGGCCATCCATAACCGGCATCTCGATATCTAGTACGATCACATCCGGGTTTAAAGCTTTTACCTCATCAACTGCTTTTGCACCATTGGAACATTTACCAACAGCTTCCATACCTGTTTCTTCATCAACCCATTTGGAAACAAGCCCTCTTACCACAACGCTGTCATCAACAACCATAACCCTGATTGTATTAGGAGCTGAAGCGATTGAGCTATTCCCAACAAGAGTTTTTTGCGCGATAGCAGTCATATTAAGCCTCAATCCAAATTTAAGCGTCTAGCAACGAAACTTCTTTTAATTTAGAGAGAATTATTTCCTTATCAAAAGGCTTCATAATGTATTCATTGGCGCCAGCTGAAATGGCTTGCGTGATATGGTCCATATCATTTTCAGTTGTGCAGAAAATTACTTTTGGTGCTTCACCGCATGGATCTTTTCTTAGCTCTTTTAAGAATTCCAAACCATCCATAACTGGCATATTCCAATCAAGCAGAATTACATCTGGTAAATTTTGACGGCATTTATCAAGTGCTTCTTGGCCATTCTCAGCCTCAGCTACTTCAAAATTCACTTCTTCCATGATTCTACGTGCTACTTTGCGGATCACACTTGAATCATCTACTACTAAGCACTGCTTCATTATTTTCTATCCTTTATTTGCCCTTAGCTCAGTTCATTCCCAAGAATGAGTTAAGCTGCATTTGATTTTTCACCTGTTATGTCCAAAATTCGTTCAACATCTAATAGAACGAGCAATTGCCCATCCAGACGATGAACACCAGCTGAGATTGAACTCCAGCGCACATCCAAATTTGCCGGATTTTTTTCAAATGTTCTGCGGCCTAAGCGTAGAACTTCACCAACGCGGTCAATGATGAGACCGTATGATTCTTGTTGATGCTCGATGCCAACAGCCATTGGTGTGCCACCATCACTACGAGGAGGTAGACCTAGTCTTTTTCGCATGTCAATTGCTGTCACGATCCGTCCGCGTAGATTTAAAACACCAGCAACTTGAGGATTTGAAAGAGGGACTTCTGTAATAGCGTCAGGCATAAAAACATCTTCAACCTGTTCTATTGGTAGACCGAAAAGTTGACCGTCAATATGGACGGTAACAAATTCTTTTGTTGCACCAACTTCTTTGTTTTCGTTACTCACTTCAGTCATGCTGCGGCCTCATTTTCACTTACTGGCTTACATTCACGGATTGATTCAATTAAACCTTCACGGTCGAATTTTGCGACATAATCTCTAAAGCCAGCTGCACGCCCTCTGGCGATGACTTCAGGATTTGTGTGCGATGAAAGTGCAATGATTGGTGTTTGTCCCCATTGGCTATCATCCTTAAGGGTGCTAGCGAATGTGATGCCATCCATTTCAGGCATTTCAATATCGGAGACAATCACATCAAAGACTTCACCATTTTCTTTCAGCTGTAGAGCGTCTGTGGCTGATTCAACCATAGTTACCCGGTAGCCAGCTGAGGCCAATAATGGTGACAATAGATTGCGGAAGAAGGCACTATCATCAACGAGGAGAAGTTTTAATTCTCTTTGAACAGGGTTTGGAATGTCTCGTTTTTCTAGCCAATCATCAAAAGCTTTTGGTAAGTAGTAACCAACATCGATGACTTCTGTGGCCTTACCTTTAATCACTGCAGAGCCAACTATTCCGTCTTTTTCTGAGGAGATTTCAATTGTAAGACGATCTTCAACAATGTCGACAATTTCATCAACAACCAATCCCATAGAGTGACTTTCATCAGCAAACACCAAGATTGGCTGCAAGCCCTCATCTTTGTGTGTGAGATGATCCTCGATGTAGATCAGCGGCATTAGTTTGCCACGATATTGTACCAGATCTCTGTTGTTTGATTTCTCAATATTAGCAACATCAACTTCTTCAAGTCTTGTGACCAATGAGAGAGGTACGGCTTTGAGATCATCAGAGCCTGATTTAAAGACCAGCAATGCTGTTTTTTCTTCATTGCCAATTAAATCGGCTGCGTCGGCTGCGTCCACATGGTTGCTCTCCTGAGCACCACCATGATCTCTTGCAACAGCTTGCGCTATGCCATTTGGATCAACAATTAGGATCACACTACCATCACCAAGAATGGTATTACCGGAGAACATTGTGATTTCTCTCAGCATAGATGACATTGGTTTCACCACAATTTCTTCAGTGTGGAAGACGGCGTCAACAACAATACCGAATGTTTGCCCGCCAACTTGCACGACAACTACAAAGACATTTTGGTCAACACCATTATTTTCTTCCCCCTCACCTTCTTCTGTTTTTATTCCAGAAGAATGGCCGAGAAGCTTGCTCATACTGATTACGGGTAGTAATTTATTGCGCAACCTTAAAACAGGTGAATCATTAATCATTTCAATGCGATGTTCTGCATTTGCGTTTGATTTAACAAGTTCAAGAACTGCCAATTGAGGAATAGCAAAGCGCTGTCCGCTCGCTTCAACAATCAAAGCAGATACGATTGCAAGTGTTAGCGGGATTTTAATGATAAATGTTGTGCCTTCGCCTGCAACGGATGTTAAATCAACGGTGCCGCCAATCAGTTCAATATTGGTGCGCACTACATCCATTCCAACACCGCGGCCTGATACGTTTGTCACTTTTTCAGCTGTTGAAAGGCCTGCATGGAAAATCAATTTGTGAATTTGATTTTCTGACATTTCTTCTAATTCAGCTTCTGTCGCGATACCATTGGCGATGACTTTTGATTTAATCTTATCAGTTGGCAGACCTTGTCCATCATCAGCAATTTTGATGATGATGTGACCACCTTCATGATACGCGCTTAGGGTTACGTTACCGACTTCCGATTTACCAGCAGCAAGGCGACCTTCTGTTGTTTCCAAACCGTGGTCAGCAGAGTTACGTACCATGTGGGTAAGAGGATCTTTGATTTGCTCTAAAACTTGGCGATCAAGTTCGGTTTCAGCACCGATCATCTCTAGATTAATTTTCTTATCCAATTCTTTGGATAGATCTCGAATGATACGTGGTAATTTTTGCCATGCATTCCCAATTGGTTGCATGCGAGTTTTCATCACCCCTTCTTGCAACTCAGCTGTTACGTTAGACAGGCGCTGTAGGGGAACTTTAAATTCACTATCATCAAGACGGCGCACCATTTCAAGTAGTTGGTTTCTTGTTAGCACCAACTCGGACACCATCGTCATAAGCTGTTCTAAAGTCTCAACATTTACGCGAATTGTTTGCGCTTTAACCGCGGCGCCTTCTTTTGGTTTTGCATCTTCTTTTTGAGCAGCGGCTGGTTTTGCGGCTGGAGCAGCTGGAACTTTCGCGGCTGGGGCTGGGGGTTCAGCTGGTGTTGGTGTTTCAGCTTGAACTGGCGCTTCAGCTTCAACACTAACTGCTGGCGCTTCATCAAGTGATGCGCTCTCAGCGCCCATATCATCTGGACCCGGAGCATTTTGGAAAGCTGCTTCTAATTCATCTAGAGAGACTTCACCTGGTTTTAACTCACGCTCTAATTCGTGGGAAACGGGAGCTGGAGCTTCAGCTGGTGTTTCACCACCTTCGCCGTTCATAGCGTTCATTGCTATGGCTGACATAGCGTCAAGCTGTTCAATTAGATCTTGATCAGCGCCATCTGGTTCTGCGCCTTCTTGTTCTAATTGCTCGAGAATTTCTTTAAGACGATCAATAGTTTCGAGAATAAGCGACACGCCTTCAGAAGTTGGGGTCGCGCCATCTCTATATTTCCCCATTAGCGTTTCAGCTGAATGAGCTAATGCTTCCAGTCTTGGTAACCCAAGGAACCCGCATGTTCCTTTAATGGTGTGCACCAGACGAAAGATATTATCTAAAATTCCGCTGTTTGTTGGTTCTTGTTCAAATTTAACGAGTTCTACGTCAACGACATCTAAACTTTCAGCTGTTTCCGTTAGAAATTCGCTTAGGAGATCGTCCATCGCTTGTATCCTTTTCCCCAAAGCCCTGCTAGCTATATTACCCCTTGGCCGAGAGAATCACTGGCCCTAAAGTTAATATTGGAGAGAAAGAGTTAAATTTAACTGAAAGAAATGCCGTGAACCGCTCATGTTTTTGAAGATAATTTCATTTTTATCTATTTATGAGACTAAAAAACTCACTTCATTTTCACTGAAATCTATATTTATTGATAAATTACCGTTTTTGAGCAGTCTATATGTATAGTAGGGCTGAATTACCAAGGCATCGATAGGGTCATTTGATTCGCCATTCAAAATCCCTGGCACCCGTTCTGGTAATCTTGCCCCATCACCTTTGGCAGAAATTTTAATAACAGGCTTTTCAACATCTCCAGACACATTAAACTCGATTACACCGCCTCTTGGAATGGCAGCAACTGCTACAACAACTAGGTTGAGGATTAGTTTGGCATAGCCTTTTGGCATAAAATCATGCTCACTACTCCATTCAACACTATGTTTTTCTTCAAGAATTGCATTTGCCAAGTCTTGGATTTTATTAAAAGGGATATCAGTTCCAGCTGACCCAGCTGCGCCAAATGCTAATCTTGCAAATTCAAGACGTGCCCAGGCGTTTTTGGTATTACGGCGGATGACATCCATTGCATATTGTTTAACTTGTTCGTCATCATCGTCTTCTAAAACTTCAAGTCCGTTAAAAATAGCGCCAACGGGGCCGACCACATCGTGGCAAATCCGACTTGAAACCAACGCAGCTAATTCCAGATCTGTAATTTCTTTGTCTACACTCATTTTTTAAGTCCCCGTTAACTAAATTAAACTGTCTGAATATCAATAATTTACAAAAACACCTGATTTGACTGAAATTCGCTGTTCAAGCGTCTAAGCTTTTAGCGAATCATTTCTTTGTTTGAAGAATACCGGTTTGGCTGAAGATGTTCTAGGGGCTAGATTTTTTTGTCCATGTAATTCATTTAAGAATGATGAAAGTTACTTGTTTAAGGGTCTTAAGGGCACTCAAGTGCTTTTTTTCTATGAGTTTTCCTTTTGATTGGAATATGTCTTGTTTTTCAGATTAATAAGCTTATGTTCACTGCTGTTTTTCTCTGCTTTGTTGCAGTTAAACCATGCGTAACGCACTACAATTTAATATCGGTCGCTAATACTATGTCTCCTCCAAGTTATAATGACTTAAATTCAATACTTGTTCCGCTAGGAATTGAGGTTGGTGAACTTATTTTGACCTATTACCGCTCTGATTTAGAAGTTGAGACAAAAAAAGACGACAGCCCTGTGACTTTAGCCGACCAGGCTGCAGAAAAACTTATAATTGAGAAATTAACATCTTGTTGGCCACATATTACGATTGTGGCGGAAGAGATGTGTGCGGCGGGGCATATTCCTGAAGCTGATGAGATGTTTTTTCTTGTTGACCCGTTAGATGGCACAAAAGAATTTATCAATAAGAGAGATGAGTTTACTGTTAATATTGCATTGATCGTCAATAATCAGCCCTATTATGGCTTAGTTCTGACCCCTGCGCTTGGTGAACTCTTCATCACTTTATCTAAGGAAAAAGCAGGGTATCTGAAATTTTCCAATCAACTTGATCAGCTCAAACTAGATGAGAAGACTTTTGATCCAGCTCGTTTTACTGAAATTACCGTAAGAGACTGGCCGAAAAATGGGGCTGTTGGCGTTGTCAGTCGTTCGCATCCGGATGAAACCACTGCTGACTTTTTAAAGAAAAACAATGTCGTCGATCAAATTGCAGCTGGTTCAAGTTTGAAGTTTTGTCAACTTGCGCGGGGGCTTGCCGACATTTATCCGCGTTTTGGTCCTACTATGGAGTGGGATACAGCGGCCGGGCACGCCGTGCTTAGCTCTGCAGGTGGGATACTTGTTAAAGAGAATGGTGCGCCTTTTCTTTATGGGAAATATGATCAGAACTATTTGAATGGGCATTTTATTGCTAGTTCAAAAACAGCTTTTAGTCGGATAAAATTCTAATATTTTCCGCTAGAGTTTTTGAGCTGTAAAAACAATTGGCAGTTTCTTTAAAACACTTTGAATCTTGGGATTTCGAGTGATAGTTCCTGCCAGTTTTCTTCTATTTTTTTATTTAGCGCACTTCTGTTTTCCTGCCAGAGATACCTGTTTACCTGATTGTGAAACAAATATAACTTCCCTTGTTTTATCACCCAAATTGAAGGAAGCCCTTGGGATAAAATGCCTTTTGATATTGCATAAGCATCATAGCCTGCATAGCGCGGGGCATAAACGGATGGTGTTCTCTTAAAGGCAAGCAAGTTTGCATTTGAAGTGAATTGCCATGTCACGCCATGCCAGAGATATTGAAACCGTTCATCTCCCGCTTCGCTTTTTTCACTGATAAAATAAGAAAGAGGGTCATAGCCACCAATGGCTAAGCCTGTTGCATAATCAGACCAATGAATTGGGACATAGAGATTATCTAGTTCACTTAATTTTTTTTCAAGGTCAGATTGTTTTTGCTTTTTAGTGATGTTGGGTGATTTTTCTTTCTTTTTATTTTCACCTTTTGGCTCAGACTTTTCTTGTGGTTTTTCTTCTGCCTTTTTGGCAGATTGAGCAAAAGCTCCTCCGGAAAACAAAAAAGAAGAAACGATCAAAGAACTCACCAAGACTATGATTTTTTTGAACTTTAAAGCAAACAACATTTAACAGTCTCTCTATTAAAACCTTAAGAGAGTAGCTTAACGCTAAAAACTTACTATTTCCTCTAAAGAGAGTGCTTCAATAAATCTAATGCCATTCTTTTGAACTTTCACTTCCCCCCCTCCTGTGGCCACATTAATTCTCAAGCTTGTACTAAATCATTGCTTTGAGCCCAGAATTGCCATTTTTTATTGAAATATTTGTTTCGCTTTAATGATTTGTTCGTTTGATTCGATAGATAGTTAATCATTCAATCATTTTATTTTCGTCGAGAAATGCGCACTTGTTAAAAGGTTAGAACTTATGCACGTCATTCGTCATTCAGCTTTATTTGCTCTTATTTTAGGTGGTTTGTTGGGGGTATCACCAGCTATAGCGGTTGCTAAAGACAATTTTAAACCACTGACCAAACCTTTTATCCTTGCCCAATCAGATCGTGGTTACATTCCTGATCAATCAGTTGAAAGTCCGCGTCGTATAACGCCGGACGCTCCAAGAGATTATACGCCACCTCGTGATTATACGCCGCCGAGAGACTATACACCGCCTCGTGATTATGCGCCCCGTACTTATAATCGTCGTCCATCAGATCATTATGGCGATCAACCTCGCAGCTATGATCAACAAAGACAGCAGGGACAT
Organism: Hyphomicrobiales bacterium; assembly: GCA_017640685.1. Classification (GTDB taxonomy): domain Bacteria; phylum Pseudomonadota; class Alphaproteobacteria; order Rhizobiales; family HXMU1428-3; genus HXMU1428-3. Next base: position 45,704 of record JAEPQF010000003.1, on the reverse strand, counting down.
GTCACTGACAGTGAATATTCTTCAAATGAAATTAGCCGTGCTGGTCATGAATTTTTTGGCTCTGTTTCCGTTGGCCTTGCCAAAGTAATTGAACACGCCTTTAAAAGCCAAGGGCGTCCGAATGGTTACATCTTAGGAGAAGAGGCTGGTGGTGCTTTTGTTGCTGGTCTTCGATATGGTGAAGGTATTTTACACACCAAAAGCGCTGGTCGGCACAGAGTTTACTGGCAGGGTCCATCGGTTGGTTATGACCTTGGGGCTTCAGGCGCTAAAACTATGATCCTTGTTTACAACCTTTATGCACCACGTGATGTTTATTCTCGTTTTGGTGGTATTTCAGGTTCAGCTTACTTTGTTGGTGGTGTTGGCATGACTGTTCTTAAGCGAGATCATGTGACTATGGCACCAATTGTGGCTGGTGTTGGTTTACGCCTTGGCGCTAATGTTGGGTATTTAAAATTCACCCGCCGGCCAACATGGAATCCATTTTAATTCCGTATACTTCATCTCAGAGCCATATTTCTGTTCTTTAAAGAAATTTATATGGCTCTTTAGAGCTATCTATTGACTGGCAAAAGATGGCTATAAGTCTCTTTTTTAGTTAAATTCTTGTTGCGTAGCTATTGGTGGAACCAATATGATAGACGCTCATAGGTGAATTGCGTTATTCATCACATTTAGTTTTGTAAATCTTGTTTAAGAATAATCTGGAAATTATCGCTTTAGGGTACTTTTCTAGCATTTCTTTCACATCTGAGCTGGGCGATTAATCAAACATGCTTATCGAAGGCATTATGTTTTTTTCATTGGGCATATTTTTTACTGCCCTAGTTGGAATTGCTGTCGCGCCTCTCATTTGGGCGCGTTCTTCAATTGTAACGAAACAACAGTTAATCGCGACTTTGCCATTAAATGAGTTTGAAATTAAAGCGTCGCGTGATCAATTGCGGGCGGAACATGCCATTAAAGCTCACCGGCTTGAAAGTAAACTTGAACAAGCTGAACAGATAAATGCCCGGCAGCTCATTGAGATTAACCGCCGCGAGCTCAATATTCACGAGTTAAACAATCAAATTGTAAACCTCAAACAAGAACTTGCTGAAAAGACCAGCCAGAATATTGTCTTATTGCAAAATATTGATCGCAAAGTGCCTCTCTTAGAAGATCGTGCAAACCGCCTAATGACAGTTCTGGTTGAGCGCGAACGTGAAATTCAGGCGCTTAAACTTCATGGGGTGCATGGTTATCATGATGATGGTGATGAGGGGCTTTATCATTACCAAGAAGACATTGAGCAGATGAGGCAAGATTTGGGGCAAGAAGTTCAGGCAACTGAAGCGCCAAGACGCACCATCATTGAAAATGCCGAGAGCATTCATGAAGAGAACCTTGACCTTTTAAATGAAACGGCAAAACTGAAAGCACGCCTTATTGAAATTCAAAAACGTGAGAAAAATGAAACAGATCTCTTGCGGTCTGAAATGCAAAATATTGCTCTCACTCTTATGCAAGAACAAACAGCTGTTTATCGTAGTCAGTTTCATAATATCCCGCATTCTCATCCCCTTGAGGATGATGAAGAAAGTCAATTGCCGCTTGATTTTGAGTTTGATGATAAGAAACCTGTTTTCATCAAAAAGGCTGAGAAAGAACGGGCTGAGGAAATCAACCCAACCTCTCCTTCATCTGACAAAGAGGGAGATGCACCTGAAAATAGCTTAACTGCACGATTAGAAACTTTACTGAAACAGAAGTAAGAATTTTGTGCGGTATATTGCTTTTTTCAACTGCCTTGACGTTTTCCTCACTTTTGAAGAATGATTTTAGACGTAATTCGCTTGGTTTTCTTCTCTATTACCCAGATTTCAGAAAGAGCTTCTTTTTTAACGTGAAGGATTATTTCCATCTCCGTTGCTGCTAAATGCTGGATTTTGAAGCCATCAAGCTTTATACCACTTTGAATTGCCTTATGAGTTGATTGAGTTTTTTCTATTAATTGCTCTTTGGCTGTGATTTCACGTGTCTCTGTTTTAGAAAGGACCGTGTTCACTAATTTGTAAATAAAAAAGCCAAAGCCAACAGCAAGAGCAACAGACATGAAGATGATAAGCCCAATGAGTGCTTTAATCTTCATAGGTGTCCAAAAACTATTTTCGCTCACTTCGAGCTCATTTTGGTTTTCAGCTTGTTCTTTTTTATTATTTGGCTCTAACATAAGATTTTAGTCCATATGACGAATGACATTCAAAACGCTTCTCCGACGCCCCTTCATGATGTTCCGGCAGAGGAACAAACTGAAGCTTCAACCCATGTTCAGCTTGAAGTTGTTGCTGAGCATGAGGGTGAACGGCTTGACCGTTTTATTAGCTCATCTTTAGAGCATTACACAAGGTCGCGTGTGAAAGAATTAATTAAAAAAGGTCACATTAAGCGCGGTGAAAAAATAATCCTTGAGCCTAATTGCCGGATAAAACCGGGTGATATTTATGATGTTGAACTTCCCCCAGCAGCTGCTGCCGTTCCCTTAGCTGAAGATATTCCTTTGGACATTGCTTATGAAGATGAGCATTTAATCGTTATCGACAAGCCTGCCGGGTTGGTTGTTCACCCGGCAACTGGGCATTGGCGCGGCACATTAGTCAATGCTTTGCTTTATCATTGTGGTGATAGTTTATCTGGTGTTGGCGGCGTGAAACGACCAGGGATTGTTCACCGCCTTGATCGATATACATCTGGATTAATGGTAGTTGCTAAAAATGACACCGCTCATCTTGGCCTTTCTGAGCAATTTGCAGATCATGGGCGGCAAGGCCCTTTAACTCGGACGTACACAGCCCTTGTTTGGGGGGAAATTACTCCGAAAAATGGCACTATTAAGAGCCAAATTGGCCGTTCACCCAAGAACCCTCTTAAAATGGATGTTCTAAAGGAGGGCGGGAAATTTGCCATCACCCATTATGAAACGATTGAGACCTATGGTGTTCAAGAGATTTCCAACCGCTCGGCTATGAAATTGGGGCAAAATAACGCCGCTGTTTCTAAAATTACATGCCGGCTCGAGACAGGGCGAACTCATCAAATTCGGGTTCATATGACGCATATTGGGCACCCTCTTCTCTCAGACCCGCTTTATGGGACAGGTTTTAAGACAAAAGCTGATATTTTACCTCAAAAACTGCAACATGCAGTAGAAAAGCTAAAAAGGCAGGCTTTGCATGCCTCAGTGCTTGGTTTTAGCCACCCAGTAACGGGCGAATACCTTGAATTTTCAAGTAATTTGCCCAAAGATATGGAAAAATTAGAAAATTTATTTCAAACCCTTTAATGCCGTAATTTTATGCCTATATATAGTAAGGCTGAAACAAAGTTCCTATTATGTTCTAGCGCGTATTATTTTTTAGGTTTTAATTATTTAGGGTTAGGGGTCAGGCTATGACTACAAATCTACCTACAGTTACTACAGGTCAAGGCGGCTTACAGAAGTATCTTTCTGAAGTGCGCAAATTTCCTATGTTAGAACCACAAGAGGAATATATGCTGGCTAAATGCTGGCGCGAGCATAATGACCGGAACGCCGCTCAAAAACTGGTTACATCACACCTTAGATTGGTTGCCAAAATTGCTATGGGTTATCGTGGCTATGGCTTGCCTATTGGAGAAGTTGTTTCTGAGGGTAATGTCGGCTTAATGCAGGCTGTGAAAAAGTTTGACCCAGAAAAAGGCTTTCGTTTGGCGACCTATGCTATGTGGTGGATTAGAGCCTCTATTCAAGAATATGTCCTTCGCTCATGGAGCCTTGTGAAACTTGGCACGACTTCATCTCAAAAAAAGCTGTTTTTTAACTTACGCAAAGTTAAATCTCAGCTTAACGCTTATGAAGATGGTGACCTAAAACCCGAGCAAATTTCTGAAATTGCCAATCGCCTCGGTGTGCCTGAAGATGATGTGGTTTCTATGAACCAACGCATGCAGGGTGACGCTTCATTAAACGCTCCGTTGAGCAAAGAAAGCGAAAGTGGCGAGTGGCAAGACTGGTTGGTTGATGATGAAATTGACCAGGAAACCGCCCTAGGTGATAGCCAAGAGCTTGATCATCGTCTTGATCTTTTGAAAGATGCTATGGGTGTTCTTAATGAACGTGAAGCCAAGATTTTTGAGGCGCGCCGATTAAGTGAAACACCGCAGACCCTTGAAGAGCTTAGCCAAGAACATGGTGTGAGCCGCGAGCGCATTCGCCAGATTGAAGTTCGTGCGTTTGAAAAAGTGCAAGAAGCTGTGGTTGCAGCGGCTAATTAATTCTCACGGGTTAGTTTTTCTCTCTCACTGCTATTCGGTGAGCTGAAGCTCACCGGCCTACGAGGTGCGGCTCTTTTTTATTGCGCTTTAGGTTGCCCACTAGCAACCGCGCTGCGCCGGTCTACGCTGACTCTTCGCCATGTCCTGACACCGAAAAGGCGTCACTCCTTCTTCGTAATTCGAGATCTTGTTGGGGTTCCTGATTAATTTTTTCTCACGGGCTATTCTGCCGCTAAAGCGGCAAGGCCCTACGAGGTGCGGCGTTTTTTAATTGCGCTTTAGGTGGCCTTGTGTGTGCTTCAGATGCCCACTTGGCATCCGCAAGTAACAACAGCGTTTCGTCATGTCCCTCAGCCCGAAGTGGGCTGAGCTCCTTCTTCGGACCTCAAAATCTTATTTGTGTTTTCTTTGGCGGTTACTTCTGCTGAGCTCATTCTAGATGTGGATAAGTGCTTTTCTATTATTACAGTTTTTTGATAATCCGCACCTATTAAACCTTTCTTAACGAAATCAGCCCACCCTTGTATGCAGGTTCGATCATGTGACCTGACTGCGCCGGATGCCGGATGTGGCGATGGCGTTTCGCACTTGTACCGCGTTTAATAGGCTTCACCGGCCAGTCCATTTTAGATAAGTGATCTTTTGATTGCTTAAGCTTTTCTAAATCAAGGAGTTGGAAAAAATGGTGAGAAATGCTTTGATACATATTTCAGAGCCGGTTGTTAGACAAAAGACAAGACAATCGTTCAAGCCTCATTTTTCTCAATTTCCGACCGGGTTGTCCGGTGCCAAATCAATCCTTCGTCCTTCAATGATGCGGGCGTTAGCTCTCAACCATCGTGAAGTTTCGTCTCGTATCAGCGATAGATTATCCAATAAAATGGAGTGATACCATGATACAGCACCTTTTACCTCAAACATTTTTAGCTTTACTTAGGTGCTTTAGCTCTTTCCTCTCCTCACTTAACGAACGATACCTCTTCTACATTCAACCTGAATTACAGCCTCAACTCCTCCGGCCTCCTCGAAGGAGATAGGCTTACTCATTTAATTTTACATTTACAGCTGGCCAATTTTGGCCGGCTGTTTTTTTGTTTTTTAACGCTCCTTCAGTTGCCCACTAGCAACCGTCGTTATTATTCTCTCACGGCTATTTCAAACGCTAAGGCGTTTGAGCCTACGAGGTGCGTCGCAACGCGACGGGCTACGCTGACGCTACGCCATGTCCTGACGCCGAAGGGGCGTCACTCCTTCTTTGTGTATCTTTATTCTTATAGTTATTCCTTTCATTTTGTTCACTGCCTTTACACTGAAAGTGCCCGCTCTCTCTAGGCAAACGAAATATAAAGGTTTTTCAGGTACTACTCGAAACTGGGAACGTTTACGGCTTGTTAGTGGCCGTTGTTAGTATTTAGTAATCGGGGTTCTTTGGTGCAGTATTCTTCCACCAATAAGAAATGCCATTCGTTTTATGGTGCGAATGACAGACATGCTTTTTCAGGCGTGGATAAGGACTTGCGCCAAAACAACTTTCGGTTATTGCGCTTTCTAACGGCGCTTATAGTCGCTGCTACCCATTGCCTTTGGATCATCTATGGATTTAATCCTTCGACCGAGGGAACCCTTGGCATACTTATTCAAGCGTCTCATTGTGGTATTTGTATTTTCTTTGGCTTAAGTGGCTACTTAATTACTTGTTCACTAACAGAGCGACCGATTTTCCTGCGTTTTACTGTGTCGCGGATTATTCGTCTTTGTCCCTTATTAATTTTTTCATCCCTCTTAATTGCTTTTGTTTTTGGCCCCTTTTTCACCACCGCTTCGTTTTCTGACTATTATAATGACTGGCGACTTTGGGCTTATGTGCCCGTTACCGCTCTTTCTTATTCTGATATGACTTTACCAGGTCTCTTTGAATCTGCCCCAGCTGGCGGCGAAGTAAACGTTTCTATCTGGACTTTGAAATATGAGATTATGGCGTATTTCGTCCTTGCGTTTCTTTGCTCAATTGGGATGCTTGAAAAAAGGGTTGTTTGGGTTTGGTCTACTCTTGCCATTGCTGTTTTTTTATATGTTAGCTATTTCACGACGCTCAGGGCCGAAATACCTTTTTTAATGCATAGCTTTCGCTTTGGTTTCGCATTTCTTATTGGCGTTTTGCTTTACACCTACCGCCATCAAATCCCTTTAAATATCATTGGTGTTTTCTTAGTTATTGGTTTTGCGGCTTACACAAACTCTGGCCCTTATATGGAGCCGTTTCGAATTGTTGCTCTTACCTACACTGCCGTTTGGTTTGGATCGCAAAAATCATATTTATTAGGTTTCTATAATCGGTTTGGTGATTACTCATATGGGATTTTTGTTTTTCATTGGCCGATTGCTCAATTGGTTTTACAAACAAACCCAAACATTAGTTATGGTGATCTTTTAACCATTGTCTTACCATTGACACTTACTTTTGCAGTTCTCTCATGGCACACGATTGAAGCACCATTATTGACACAGCGCTTTGCTTTTGCAGATGGACTTTTGCAGTTTTACCGCAAGTTTAAACTTGCGGGTGTTCACACAAGACGAACTTTCCAGACCCATGTGAGCATGCCGACTTATCAATGGGGAAAACGCGGATTTGATATTATGACGTCTTACCCAGCGCCAGAGTCACGTCCGCAAACACCAGAGCAAGTTGCCTCTCTTTTAAATTTAGAGCAGCAAAATTTAGAACAATATAATCGTCATTTTGAAAAGATGAAACGCCAGCGGTATGAAGAAATAGGTTATGTTCCCTTTATCTCTTCACAAGCGCTTGAAACAGTCGCTGCACAAATTGAAACTGCTCCAGCCTCCGTTCAAAAAGATGTTCAAACAGATGTTCCTGCTTCATTTCGCCCGCAAGCTACAGGCTATCCAAAACCAGGAAAATAAAAACTTATCTCTATTGATAAAGGTCTTCTCTTGTTTGCGGGGTTACTGGCATGCCTTTCGGGTTTTGTGTTGCAACTGTTTGATAGAGTCTTGCAGAACCTTTTAAAAAGGCAAGTGAGCAACCGGCTAAATACACCACCCAAATGCGGTAGGTTTCTTCACCAATAATATCTATTGCGGCTTGTTTGTTTGCAGTTAGGCGATCACACCATAATTTGGTTGTGAGTTGGTAGTGCATGCGCCAGCCTTCAACATCTTGGATGTCAAAACCGGCCTGTTCCATCTTGTTAATGGTATTGCCAAGATCGTCCAACTCGCCGCCTGGGAAAATATATTTCTGCAATGCTTTTTGCTCGGGGCGCGAGGAGAATTTGGTCTGTTTCTTCTTACCCTTACGGGTGATACCGTGATTAAGAAAGATGCCATCTGGTTTAAGAAGCGAGCGCACTTTTCTTAAATATTCCGGCACTTGAGCTATGCCAATCGCTTCATACATTCCGATAGAAGAAATTTTATCAAACTGGCCTTGTAGATCTCGATAATCTTTTAATTCAATCGTGATTTGATCTTCTAAGCCTTTTTCTTTTATAGCTTTTTTTGCATATTCATATTGTTCAGTTGCGAGTGTTACGCCGTGCCTTTTTACGCCGTAATTCTCTGCTGCGTGGATGAGTAAGCCTCCCCAACCACAGCCAATATCAAGCATTGTCTCGCCTTCTTTTAAGCGCAGTTTTTTACAAATCATATCTAGCTTATCAAACTGGGCTTGATCTAAACTGTTGGTCCAATCTGTGAAATATGCGCAGGTGTAGATCATTCGCTCATCAAGGAAGAGCTTGTAAAAATCGTTAGAGACATCATAGTGAAATTCGATGAATTTTTTCGCATCTTTTTTCTCAACTGTGCTGCCTGATTCATCACCCTCATAGGCTCTGCTGTCCTCTGGTTTTAAGGAAGGCACGAGTAAGAAGGGAGCGAGTTTTTTGAGGAATGTGCTTTTGCTAATTTCTTTAATGCGCTTGCGTGATTTATTGAAAACAATTTGCTCGCCAATATCAAATAACGTGCCGCCTTCGAAATCTAAGTTTTTATGGATATAGTGGCGAATGATTTTATCTAAGCTTGGCCCTTTTAAAAGGGATGCGATAACGCCTGGATGGGCAATAATTAGTTTGAGATCACTTGTTACATTTGGCCCCAAAGGTAAGACGCGGCCATCCCATAATTTGATGCTCATATCAACATCTAGCTTTTGAGATATTTCCTTGATTAGCTCAGCTGCAATATCAGCGAGTTCAACATCTGTTTTCTTTTTAAACATGATATTTAATTCCAAATAAAACTATCTTTTGATTGAGGTGCTATGATGGTTACTTCTACAAATTTCCGCAGGCTTCCGACCGAATAGAAATACAATGAAGTTTCATAAGAGGTTCCACTACGTGAAGGACGTTGTCTATCGCAGATGCAAAGAAAACAGCAAGAGGATTATAACCAAGCACTTGTGAAATATAAGGCATTAACAAGAGCAACCCAATTATAAGCAACATGCCATACCGCTCAAGCTCATAAATCAATTTGCCAATTGGTCTTGGGGCTACGACCATAAGAATTTTTGAACCATCTAAGGGCGGGATTGGAATGAGGTTGAAACAGCCAAGCACTGTATTCACACCAATTGATATAGCCAGCATTTTAGCTAAAGGCTCTTGTATAGCATCAGGTGCTATTGGCACCAAATTAAAGGCCAGTGCAGAGAGCACGATTAAAATACCGTTTGCTAACGGCCCTGCGAACGCAACAAGAGCAATATCTCTTGGTAGAGTATTTAAGCGGTTATAAGACACTGGCACCGGTTTGGCATATCCAAAAAGGAACGGTGCTTTCATGATGAACAAGAGCGATGGTATGAGGATGGTGCCTACTGGGTCAATATGCTTGACCGGGTTTAAACTTACCCTTCCTTCTCTATCTGCTGTTGGATCTCCTAATCTTTTTGCAGCATAGGCGTGCCCTGCTTCATGGAGTGTGATTGCCAAAATGAGAGGAATTCCCCATTGCAGAACTAAGATCACAATTTCAGCTGCCGTCATATCTGCAAAGTTCATTTTATCTTCCACCAATCTGCAATGATTTTCCAGCCTTCTTCAGCTGTTTCTGCAAATTTAAATAAATCCAAATCTTCTGGGCTGATTGTGCCGGCATCCGCCAAATTTTCAAAATTAATAATGCTGCGCCAAAATTCTTCTGCAAATAAAATCACCGGCATTGGTGCCACGCGTTTGGTTTGAATGAGGGTTAGAGTTTCAAACAATTCGTCCATTGTGCCATAGCCGCCTGGAAATGCTGTGATGGCTTTGGCGCGCATGAGAAAATGCATTTTTCTTATGGCAAAATAGTGAAACTGGAAACTCAGCTCAGGGGTGACATAAATATTAGGCGCTTGCTCATGAGGCAGAACGATATTAAGACCGATGGACGGAGCTCCTGCATCACTGGCGCCTTTGTTTGCCGCTTCCATAACACCTGGTCCACCGCCAGAGCAAACAATGAATTCTGAATAATCTGTTTTGGCAGCTTGTTCTGAACATAGTTTTGCGAAATCATGCGCCACTTGATAAAATTTGGCATATTTTCTTAAATTTTCATTTTGCTTTTCATTTTTACCCCCTGGTTCTTCACCTGGTGCTGGAATGCGAGCACCGCCAAACAATACAACCGTTGATTCTATGCCTTCTTCTTGCATGAGCATTTCTGGTTTTAAGAGCTCTAATTGCAATCTAACCGGTCGCAGCTCTTCTCTTGTCATAAATTCACGGTCATCAAAGGCCAAACTATAGGCTTTTGAGGTTGTTTGCGGGGTCTCAGGCACTTGCTGAACGAGTTTCATATCTTCTTTAGATGAACGAAACTGGCCAATTCTGCGGGAATGATGGGGGATTTGAGTTGGTTTTTTAATGTCTTTTATCGGTTTTTTGGCATTAGAAGTGGTTTTTGCTTTCTTACTCAAATTGCTCTCCGCATCAAAAATGTTTTGTTTTGTCTAACGTCTATTCTTATAGGGTAAATCGATATTCATTAACAAAGGTTATTTTTTGCCCTATTGACTCTATTATGCCCTATTGACTTGAGTGACATGATGAATATGGTCTATCAAAAATAATAATTCAAAATATTAAGAGAGCAACACTATGAGCCATGCTAGTTTAGAAGCTACAATTAACACTGCTTTTGATAATCGTGATGACGTCAATAGCGAAACCACCGGCGAAATTCGCGATGCTGTGGAAACTGCCCTTAACCTCCTTGATAGCGGTGAATGCCGGGTTGCATCTCCTTCTGATGATGGCAACTGGACTGTGCATCAATGGTTGAAGAAGGCTGTGCTTCTATCTTTCCGCCTTAATGACATGTCTGTTATCTCAGGTGGGCCTGATGGCTCTACCTGGTGGGATAAAGTAGACAGCAAATTTAAAGGCTGGGGCGCCGAAGAGTTTAGCAAAGCCGGGTTTAGAGCTGTGCCAAACTGTGTGGTTCGTAAATCTGCTTATGTGGCCCCTGGTGTGGTTCTTATGCCATCTTTTCTTAACCTTGGTGCTCACGTTGCCTCTGGCGCGATGATTGACACATGGGCAACTGTTGGCTCATGCGCGCAAATTGGCAAGAATGTGCACCTTTCAGGTGGTGCTGGTATTGGTGGTGTATTAGAGCCATTGCAAGCTGGTCCTGTGATTATTGAAGATAATTGCTTTATTGGGGCGCGTGCTGAAGTTGCAGAAGGCGTGATTGTTCGTGAAGGCTCTGTGCTATCCATGGGTGTTTACATTGGGGCTTCGACTAAAATTGTGGACCGGGCGACCGGTGAAGTTTTCTATGGTGAAGTGCCTCCCTATTCTGTTGTGGTTTCTGGTACAATGCCTGGTAAGCCGCTTCCTTCTGGAGAGCCTGGACCGAACCTTTATTGCGCGGTGATTGTTAAACGTGTTGACGAAAAAACGCGCTCTAAAACTTCTATCAATGAATTGTTGCGCAGCTAATAAATTTGGGTGAGGATAGGCTGATATAAGTTTATCCTCACTCGTTACACTCGTTATTTTTGTTTAAGGGCTCTTCCATATGACCATGTCTCAGCTTTTTTGGGAATTTGATGGCCGGATTTCACGCAAACTTTTTATTTTAAGCTCGCTGTTTCTTCTCTTTCTTGGAGGGGGACTTTCTCTATTTTTAATACCTGCATTTGGGCTTACAATTGAAGATTTTAAGGGAGCACCTACTTTAAAACTCCTTACCCTTAGCATGATGGTCAATGCTCTTTTCTTTTGGCCAACAATAGCCCTTGGTTATAAACGCATGCACGACCTTGGCTATTCAGGGAAGTTTTATGGCTTTTTAAATTTAGCCATTTTATTGCTTTATGTCTTTGCAGCATTTGGGCAGTTTTCAGAAAACCCTATTGAAAACAAAAGCTTTGTTGGCTTTAGTAATGTTTTGAATTTGGTTTTTACTGTTGTGTTTTTAGCGCTTGTTTTTGTGCGTGGCACTAAGGGGCCAAACTCATATGGTGCTGATATGACTGATGCTTATTAGGCATCGGTCCTCTCATCTTCCATTTGGCAGTTTTCCAATTTATGCTTATTGTGTTGCTGTGGCTTTTCACAATCTAGAGAGTTAAATTTCATGCCAATCATTTCGCCGTTTGTAAGTTTTCAAGGCCGGATTACGCGCCGTACTTTTTGGGTGGGCTTGATTGTTTTAGCTTTTGCCAGCCCGTTTGCTTTTTCTACCATTATTTCAGCAGACCCTTTTGGTGAATTGGTTCAAACAGCCCAGAAATTAGGGATTGTTGGTCTTATCTGGTCTGTTGTTTTGATATTTTCTTTAGCTGCCCTTTTGACAAAGCGCCTGCACGATCGCAATAAAACAGGGCTTTATGCGTTTCTTTTCTATGGTCCCGCACTTTTAAAAGCTGTACAATTTTATACTGGTCTTGAATTTGGGGGAGGAGCGCTTACCTGGGTGCAAGATTGGGGATGGTTGATTGGGTTAGAACTTGGCGCTGTTGGCATTTGGTTTCTTATTGAGCTTGGTCTTTACGGCCCTGTTGACCCGAATAAATATGGTCCTGATCCTCGAGATGATTGAACGACTTAATCTCTCGGAAATAATTAAATCAACAAACAAGAAGAATAAAATCCATGTCTGATACCGCCATCAAATTTGCTCAAGACCTTATTGCATGTGAAAGCGTTACCCCCATTGAAGGGGGGGCACTTGATTATTTGCAAGATGTTCTCAACAAAGCTGGTTTTGAATGCACGCGCCTTCCTTTTTCAGAAGAAGGAACAGCTGATGTTGATAATCTTTATGCACAATTTGGTTCTGGTCACCCTCATTTGATGTTTGCCGGACACACAGATGTCGTTGATCCTGGTGATTTATCTCTTTGGAAATACCCGCCTTTTGCTGGGGAAATTCATAACGGAAAATTATATGGCCGTGGTGCAGCAGACATGAAAGGTGGCATTGCTTGCTTTCTTGCAGCTGCTCTACGCCAAGTTAAATCTCCTGATTTTTCGGGCACGATTTCGTTTCTGATAACCGGCGATGAAGAAGGGCCTGCGATTAATGGCACTGTTAAAATGCTCGAGTGGCTGAAAGAAAAAAACATTCAACCTACTCATGCCATTGTTGGTGAGCCTACCAACCCGAGTTTCGTAGGAGAGGCGATTAAAATCGGCCGTCGTGGTTCTTTAAATGGCTGGTTAACCGTGACGGGTAAACAAGGACATGTAGCCTATCCCCACCTTGCCTCGAACCCGATTGATGGAATAGCCCTTGCCCTTGTTGAGTTGAAAAAAGAAGAGTTGGATGGAGGAACTTCTCACTTTCTGCCTTCTCATTTAGAGATTACGTCTGTTGATGTTGGCAATAAGACTGTGAATGTTATTCCTTCCGAAGCGCGTTGCCATTTTAACATCCGCTATAATGACACGTTCACAGCTCCTGAGCTTGAAACCCTCATACAACGGCAAATCACAACGGCCCTCATTGGCAAAGACCTTGAGTTTTCTCTGAGGTTTCAGCGAAGTGCGGATTGTTTTGTAACAGAGCCTGGCCCTTGGGTTGAAACGCTCACACGTTCTATTTTTGAAGTTACAAATATACAACCTAGCCTTTCAACTTCAGGTGGCACATCAGATGCTCGCTTTATTAAAAACATATGCCCGGTTGTAGAGCTAGGGCTTTCAAATGCGACCATTCATCAAATAAATGAGAACGTATCTCTTAAAGATATGACACAACTTACAGAGATATATGAAAAATTTCTCACATACTACTTTGCTTAAATTTTTATATTTTTATTTTTTTAACTAGTAAACTTAAAGACGTTCTAAGACTTAGCCCTTTGATTTCTTGATTAACTTTTGTTAGTTTATGACTGATTAATATTTTTTAATCGGTCTATTTTTGCTGAATATTTAACAGCACAATTTTTATTCAATCTAAAGGCAGTTGCCTTTTTACCATTCATAATTTGCTCCTTATTTTTCAAGAGCAATGATTTTATTTTGAGAAAAAATTATTATGATATTAAACGCATTATCTTCATCTTTGATAATCATAGATGAGCAAGAAAAATTGATGCCAGCTATCTCTAATCGAGATCAGGTTATTGATAATTCTATTCGTCTCATTAAAGCTGCTGATCACCTTTCTGTTCCTATCGTCATCACTGAACAATATTCTCCAGGTCTTGGACTAACGGTAAGTGATGTAAGTGATGCCACGCACGGCTCAGCTCAAATAATTGATAAGACAAGTTTTTCAGCAATGAAAGATGAGACTTTTAAAGATTACATTTCAGAGCTTTCCAAACTTGGTCGACACTCATTTATTTTAGCCGGTTGTGAGGCGCATGTTTGCGTGTTGCAAACAGCTTTAGAAATTAAAGCGGCTGGACATCAAGTCTTTATTGTTACTGATAGTGTGGGCAGCCGAGATCCTAAATCTGCGGAAACTGCGTGTACTCGCATGAGTGATGCGGGCATTCATTTGGTCACAACAGAAATGGTGTTGTTTGAATGGATCGAACGCTATGATTGCAAGGCTTTTAAAGCTTTGCGGGAATTAATTGTTTAGAGCTTTATGCTTTGATGAGATTAAAGGAACGCTTTTAGCGTTCCTTTTTTTACTTGAGATGCCCACTTGCATCCTCTTTTAGCGTCCCTTTTTTGCTTCAGATGTGCACTCTCTTGGCGCTCCTTCAGTTGCCTACCAGCAACCGTCGCGGCATCCACAATAAGCAACCGGCGCAAGCTACTTGCTAAAAAACTAATATAAACATTAAAGCCAATAGATACTTAAGAAACCTAAGATCATTACGATCATAGTCAAAGTGCCGACTAGTTTTAAATTCCTTAAAGCAAAATCCCTTACTGGTCGGCCCAGATATTTAAACGCTATAGCGAAAAAATAAAAGCGGATGGCTCTGCCCAACATGGCCGCTCCGATGAACAATGGCAAGTTCACGCCCATAACACCAGAACCAATGCACACTAGTTTAAAAGGAATGGGGGTAATTGCTGCACCGAAAATTGCGATGGCCGCTTTCCACCAATCATCTTTTGTTGTTTGCTTAAATTCTTCAAATTGCTCCGTAAAACCATAATAAGTGATGATTTTATCACCAAAACCTTCAAAGAAAAGATAGCCGATTAAATAACCAAGCAGGCCTCCCAAAACTGATGTAATAAGGGCGACGTGAGCCACTCTAAATGCTTTGGATGGCGCCCCTAACATCATCGGAATGGAAACAGCATCAACAGGAAGTGGAAGAATTGCGCTTTCTGAGAATGAGACCGCTGACAAAATGCCATAAGCACGACGGGATGTTGCACCTTTACGTATTTTTTCTTCATCCAAAGTGATCATTTAGGTCTACCTGGCTATGATTTAAAATTGCTGTTCTTTATGTATGTGGAATATGACAGAAATTAAAGCCTCTTATATGATTTATTTCTTGAAAGACTATACATAAACATTATTTCACTGAGAAACCTTCATTCTGGTCGGTAATTTTCACTAAACTAGGCCCTAAACCTTCGATTTTTTTTGCTTTTCCAAGTCTAAATGTGGATTTTTAGGTTATTCATTCGCCTGTTTCTTTCAATGGGTGATTTATGTATATATTGTTGAAATTTCTCACAGCTTTTCTATATCAACCCTTAAATTAGCTCCTTTGACACCATGACAAAACGACCGCAAACAGTTGAAGATTTTGAAACTGGTATTCTAGACGGTAATCGAACTGTTCTTGCCAGAGCCATTACATTAGTTGAAAGCCAAAAAAGTGAACACCAAAAACTAGCGCAAGACCTCTTACTCAAACTTCTCCCTCATACAGGAAAGGCTCTCAGAGTTGGAATTACTGGTGTTCCTGGGGTTGGAAAATCAACCACAATTGAAGCGCTTGGTTTGTATCTGACAAGCATTGGTAAGAAAGTTGCTGTGCTCGCCGTTGACCCCAGTTCATCTGTTACTGGTGGGTCTATTCTTGGTGATAAAACGCGCATGCAAAATTTGAGTGTCGAGCCCAACGCTTTTATTCGTCCCTCTCCCACTTCGGGTACGCTTGGCGGTGTAACAAAGAAAACCAGAGAAACAATGGCGCTTTGTGAAGCGGCTGGTTTTGATGTTATTTTGATTGAGACTGTGGGTGTTGGTCAATCTGAAACAGCTGTCTCAGAAATGGTTGATTTTTTTCTTTGTCTTATGTTGCCAGGTGCCGGTGATGAGCTGCAAGGCATTAAGAAGGGCGTTTTAGAAATTGCGGATATGATTGCCGTTAATAAAGCTGATGGTGAAAATGAAATGCGTGCCAAACGAGCCGCTAGTGAATATCGGGCAGCCTTACATATTCTCACGCCACAAAGCAAAAATTGGTCACCGCCGGTTATCACCATTTCTGGTTTAACTGGACAAGGGCTAGATCATTTGTGGGAAAATATTGAAACGAATAAAGAGGCCCTCTCAAAAAGTGGTGAATTTGAAGAAAAGCGCAACAAGCAAGCTGTTACCTGGATGCATGAAATGGTAGAAGCGCGGCTTCTTTCTCGGTTAAGTGAAAATGACCAGATTATCGAATTGATCAATAATTGCGAAACGGATGTAAGAACTGGTCAATTAACTGCTGCTCTTGCTGCTGATCGGATATATGATGCCTTGCAAGAGATGTAATTAAAAATTTGGTTATCTCACATTCTTAATTGCTGGCTTCTAAATTTGTGACTTTTTCTTCCGATGCTTGTACAAGCGGTTCTTTTAATTGAAGGTAAATATGAGTACCATTAATTGGATGAGTGACAACTCTTAAGCTCCCTCCATTTTCTTCAGCCATGAGTTTGGCCAACCTTAAACATTTACCACCATTTTTCAGTTCTTCTATTTCTGGGACAGCTTTTGATGAAGTTGCATTTAGCACAAGGTTCATAGTTTGTTGAGCGATGCCAAATTGCGGATTGCGGCATTCAAAATTCATAGTGAGATTATTCTCACCATCTAACATCAATTGATCCAGTTGAAACGTTATTTGTCCGCGTTTTAAATTACGAGTTGCGTGCTCTACAACATTATAAAAAATTTGCTCAACTCTTTGACAATCCATGAGCTTAAACTTTTTAGCTGAAGTTGGAATGTCCCACGCTATTGCAATATCCTTTTTTTGAATTTCATCTTCAACGATTGCTTTTATTCGCTCGAGTGCGCCATGAAGAGATTGATCAACCAGAGTAAATTGATCTGTTTTTTGGCCAGCATCAGAATAAAATGCTGCTTTTTGACTGACACTCATTGCAGTAAAAGAGTTTTGTAAAATTTGCGCCATTTGCTCTTCAACATAGCGGTTACCGCAAGTATCTTTGACAGCTTGAGCGATTTTTGCGATCTGAGTTACTGCTTTTTCCATGCTGACTTGTAATGTTTTGGCTGAGCATTTTTTTTGCTGCTGCTCTCTAAATTGACCAAGTTCAGCAATTTTCGTTTCTTCTTCTGCAGTATTTATATCTGACACATCTCTTAACGAAACTATATAAGCTTCTTGACCTGTCATGGTATATTTATTGATAGAGATTTTAGCTGGAAATATGTCTCCGTTTAACCGCATACATTTGACGCTATTTTTATCATCGAGCTCTAATCTTACATCTTCTGACTCTGAAAACATTGCGACTAATTTATCGTGTTTTTTATGACTCTCTTTTGGTATGAAAGTTGAAAGATGCTTGCCGCGCAACTCTTCTGGTGCCGCGCCAAGAAGCTGGCCAGCATTTTTGTTGCTATAAACAACCTGAAAAAGATGGTTGAAAACTATGATGCCATCTTGCGTTCGATTGACTATGGCTTCGAATAGCTTCACCTTCTTTTTTAATTGTTGAGTTTGGTTGATCTCAACTGTCATCAGTCTCTACCGTACTTAAAATGACATAACAGGCATTTTTTAGCCGTATACGGACGATCATGCCTTTGTTTATGCTCTTCCCTCAATAAGTAAACTTATTAAGGCTAGGCACTAAATCGTTTTATTATGGTTAACAAAGTTTATTAATTGTAATAATACTGTCATTAATCACCCCGTTTACCAAAGGTTCATAAATTTATGAGTGTAAATCGACGTGACCTTCTTCTTGGCTCTCTTCCTCTCGCGGCTGGTGCGAGCTTGGCAAATGGTGAGGAAGCAAAAGCTGCAAAGCCTCTAAAACTTGCTTCTCTCTCTTTTTCAGCTACTGGCCTTGTTCCAAATGCGAAAACTGATCAAACCGCAAAACTACAAGCTGCAATCGATTTAGCTGCAAAAGAAAAAATGAAACTCACCTTACCAGGAGGACTTTATAAAACAGGCCCTCTCACCTTGCGGGCAGGCACACATATTGAGGGTGTTTATGGAGAGACTGTTCTTCAGTTTACAAAAGGGTCTTCTTTTGTTTCAGCGAAAAACATCTCAACCATCACCTTAGAACATTTGGTTTTTGATGGGGCGTCAAGAGGGTACATTGACCAGTCAGTTGATGGTCTCCTTAGTTTTGATAACATTCCCAATCTTTTAATCGAGCATTGTTTTATCAAAGATGGATTGTTAAATGGCATGAGTTTGCAAGGGTGTGGCGGGCATATTCATTCGAATAAAATTAGTCTTTGCGGTTCAGCTGGCATTTTTGCCAATGACTCAGCACAGTTAGAAATTTCTCATAACCACGTTACAGATTGCAGCAATAATGGCATTCTTGTTTGGCGCTCAACAAAAGGAACTGATGGTACCATTGTTTCGCAAAACCATATTCACCGCATCCAAACAAAAGATGGTGGTACTGGCCAAAATGGCAATGGTGTGAATGTTTACCGTGCCGGTAATGTGATTGTTTCCAATAATGTCATCAGCGATTGTGCGTTTTCAGCTGTTCGTGGCAATGGCGCTGACAATATTCAAATTCTCAATAATAGTTGCTCGAAACTTGGCGAAGTTGCGCTTTATTCTGAATTTGGTTTTGAGGGAGCGATTATTTCTAACAATATGGTTGATGATGCGCATGTTGGTATTTCAATTACCAACTTTAATGAAGGTGGCAGGCTGGCAACAGCAACTGGCAACCTCATTCGGAACCTTAAAAAATATCAAGGCAATGCTGCCATAGGTATAGCCGTTGAAGCTGATACGATGGTCTCTGGCAATGTGGTTGAAAATGTTCCTGGGCAAGGAATTTCACTTGGCTATGGTAAATATATGCGTCAGGTCACAGTGAACAATAATCTGGTTAGAGATGCAGAAGTTGGGATTGGTGTTTCGACCCACCCTGAAGCTGGTTATGCCTTTATTGCTACCAACATGATTACGGGTGCGAAAAAAGGAGCTGTGCGTGCCATGGATTTAGAAAAGCCAATTGGTCCTGATCTTTCAAAATCAAGTTCTGAGGCGTATTTGAATTTGGCCGTTTATGGAAATGTGAGTATCTAATTTAGCTCACGGGCTAATGCTTTATAGCAGCACTTCAGATGCCGACAAAGCATCCGTGCTGCTAAAGCGGCAGGCCCTCCGTTGGACGATGTATTTTTGTGCTTTAGATTGCCCAGCAGCAACCGCATAAACTCCAGGCTACGCTGACGCTTCGCCATGTCCCATTGCCCTTAACGGGCAATGCTCCTTCGTCGTAATGTGAGGTTTTTGTTTTCTCTCTCAGCTAACGCTTTTATGTTTGCGATGAATTTTAATTAACTTTTCAAACATTTGCCGTTTTGCGACTTTACTTTTTTTGAATTACATTAACGACTTTTTCGGAGCCTTCCTATTAAAGACGCGATTAAAATATTATCCAATCCGCAGATAAAGTTTTTTCTCGGTCCTCGGCCGGGGAAGAAATCATTACAACGACTGCAAGATCTTAAGCTTACTCAATGCTGCACTCTTTTAAGTGCGCGTGAAGATGCGGCTCTCATTGCTAAAATTTGCAAAAAGCTTTCTACTGAAAATCAGATTTGTGAGTGGGTTTGGTTGCCGATTGATGGTGGGAATTTGGAAGTTCTTCGGCAATCAGATATTTCTTCGCTCATCATCAAATTAGCTGATGCAATTAAAGACACTGAAACCCCAAGACTTTATTTTCATTGTTCTGCCGGCATTCATAGAACAGGTTTTTTTGTTTATATTCTTTTGCGCTTCAAAGGTCACTCCTCAGCCGAAGCACAAGTTCAACTTGCGCAACTTCGCCAAGTGACAGCAGATCAAGTCGGCTCTGAGCGCTTGGAACTTGCCGACCAGATCGTTTCTGAATTTGTTTCTTAGAATGGAATTCTTTTGTTTAGATTTTTCTGTGTCTTGCGCGAGCACCACGCTCTATTGCTGCTGTCACCAGTTTGTCTAGGTGCAGACTATCGCGGAGCATTTGAAGAAAACGAATTTCTTCTCTTTCAACTTTTCGGTCAATGATCGCAATCTCAACAGCAAAGGCATAAGCTGTTTCTCGTAATTTTTCCGGAATTGCAGTGGCAATGGCTGAGAGAACATCGTTTAAGCCATTTTCTTTGCCGAGGTCTTCACCGCATTTAACCGAGACTTTTGTGAGCTGCTCAATGTCAAAATCTTCAAAAACTGGAGAATTTTTTACAACCGCTCCAATGCGTCCTAATTCTGCGTCCGAGATATCCCGATCAACGCCTGACATGGTCAGCATTGTATAGATTAAAGCTTCATGGATTGATAAATTAAGGGACACGTGTCTCTCCTTATATTAGATTTTGACTTTTCTTTTAGCTAAACTCTTTACCCACGTCGAGTATTATAAAATATCTATTATTGACGAAATATGTACACTCAAATAGGGTCCAGATTTTGTAGCGGGGTTTTGATTTGCTGTTAATTTAAACAGCCTCATTTTTCCTGTTTAATATTATTGAAATTTTCATTGCTCTTTTGAGCAGTTTCACTTTTCATAGATATAAGAATTAACGATAGATTTTAAAGGGTTATAGAAATAATCATGAGTGACGGTGCGCTAAAAACATTCGCTGAAGATAGTAAGGCCTGGCCATTTGAAGAGGCCCGCAAGCTCGTCAAACGTTTGTCAAAACAAAAGGATGCAGATCCCACTCAGCCCGTTATTTTTGAAACAGGCTATGGCCCTTCTGGCCTTCCGCACATTGGGACCTTTGGTGAAGTGGCACGGACATCTATGGTTCGCCATGCCTTTCGGGTTCTCACTGAGGATAAAATTCAAACACGTCTAATTTGTTTTTCTGATGATATGGATGGTTTTCGCAAGGTGCCAACGAACGTGCCGAATGCTGATATGCTCTCAGAGCATTTAGACAAGCCCTTGACTTCTGTGCCAGATCCATTTGAAACACATGAGAGTTTTGCGCATCATAATAATGCAAGGTTACAAAGCTTTCTTGACCAATTTGGTTTTGAATATGAATTTTTCTCAGCAACAGAGTGCTATAAGGCTGGGCAATTTGATGAGACCTTGCTGACCATGCTTTCCAACTATGACAAGGTGATGGACATTATTTTGCCAACTCTAGGTGGGGAGCGCCAAGCGACTTACTCGCCCTTTTTGCCCGTTTGTCCGAACAGCGGCAAAGTTTTGCAAGTGCCGATGATTGCACGGGATGTCGATGCTGGAACGGTAACTTACAAAGACCCAGAAACTGGTGATGAAATGACAACACCTGTTACTGGCGGTAACGTGAAATGCCAATGGAAAGCTGACTGGGCGATGCGTTGGGTTGCTCTTGGCGTTTCTTATGAAATGGCAGGTAAAGACTTGATTGACAGTGTGCATTTGTCGAGCCGTATTGCTAAAGCTCTTAATGGCCGCCCGCCTGAAGGGTTTAATTATGAACTCTTTTTGGATGAAAAGGGTGAGAAAATTTCAAAATCTAAGGGCAATGGTCTTACGATTGAGGAATGGCTGACCTATGCCAGCCCTGAGAGTTTATCTCTCTTTATGTTTCAAAAACCAAAGACAGCCAAACGGCTTTATTTTGATGTAATCCCGAAAAATGTTGATGAATATCTGACATTTTCAACCAAATTCCCTGGCCAAGAGCCTAAAGATCAGCTGGTTAACCCGGCTTGGCACATTCACGCTGGTGACGTGCCTTCTGGCCAATTGCCGATTAGTTATAATCTGTTACTCAACCTAGTCTCGGCCTCGAATGCATCTGAGCCGGAAGTTCTTTGGGGCTTTATTAAGCGCTACGCACCGGATGCAACGGCTGAAACTCACCCTGAGCTTGATCGTATGGTTGGTTACGCGATAAATTACTTCCATGAATTTGTGGCGCCTACGAAAGAGTTCCGCGCGCCAACAGACACGGAGCGTGCTGCAATTGAGGATTTGGCCAAACGGTTTGATGAGGCTGAGGCCGGACTAGATGGGCACTTAGATGCTCAAGGCTTACAGCAGATTGTGTTTGATGTTGGCAAGGCTCATGAATTTGATCCACTTCGCTCATGGTTTACGGCGCTTTACGAGGTGTTACTTGGACAATCGCAAGGACCACGCTTTGGCTCTTTTGTTGAGCTTTATGGTGTGAAGGAGACTGTTGCGCTCATTAAAGAAAAACTTGGGTGATGAAAACATCATTTGAGCATGATTAGATTTTAAACATTTAAGAGCGTTTCATTTTTTGGAGCGCTCTTTTTTATGGATTTTTCGGAGAGAATTTATGGAACAGCCAATTATGCAACAAAGAATAAGCATCATCACTTTGGGCGTTAAGGACCTTAAAGCTTCTAAAGAGTTTTATGATGCGCTTGGTTGGAAAAAGGCCTCTGATGAAAGTGTTGAAGAGATTGTTGCTTACGACCTTCAGTCTATAGCACTGGCGCTTTATCCATGGGAGAAATTGGCAGCTGATGCGAATGTGCCTGTTGAGCGGTCGGGGTATTCCGCATTTACTATCGCGCATAACCTCAACTCAGAGGAAGAAGTTAGCGAGCTACTTTCTAAAATTCCTTCAGCTGGTGGTACCATTTTAAAGCCGGCTACAAAAGCGTTTTGGGGTGGGTTTTCTGGGTGTTTTGCTGACCCTGACGGGCATATTTGGGAAATTGCCTTTAACCCCTTTGCCAAGCTTGGGCCTAATGGGGAATTTCAATGGAATGGCGTTAGTTCATAACGCCGTGAATACTATGAAATTCATGAGGTAGTTACCATTTGGTAACTTAAAAATTCATGTAAAGTTTGCCCTATTACTTATTATTGCCACGAATGAGCTTTTAGTAGTCCTAATTGTTTAGATGAAATTAAACTATCTAGTTTTATTCGGGGGCTATACCATGTTTTTATTACGTTTTTTCTCATTTTCATTGTTGAGGGGTGCATTGGTGATGAGTTTCTTCATTAATAGTAGCTTTTTAACTGTCGGGGCTTTTGCTAAAGATGCCCACGGCTCACAAGACCATCCATTGATTTCTCGCTATCCTGACACCTCAATTGTCTCTTATCACACTTCAGACTTTGAAGAGTTTATGATCGCCAAAGGGCCTATCACAAATGAAAGTTTTGAAAGCCAAGGGAACTCAGCTTTACCGCCGGTGATTAAGTATGAAGGAAAAACCACCTCTATTAATTACAAAGGCAATAACACGAAAATCTCAGCACTTGCTGTTTATAGAAACTATGAAAAAGCTTTTGCCAAACATAATTTTAAAACCATTTTCAAATGTAAAAATGATGATGAGTGCGGTGCATGGTTTGCCAAGCAGGTTTATTGGTATGGAGACCCAAAACGACAGGGACGCTATCGCTATTTAGATGCGCCTAATCTTCATGGCAAACGCCAGGTTTATTATTACTGGAGTGGCACAGCAAAGGTGCAGGGTAAAAACTATGTTGTGTCTTTACTTGTTGCACAAAATGCTGCGGCGACACGCCCTGTGAAAATTATTCTTGATGTGAACAGCCCCGAAAAACTTAATGAAGATAAAATTGGTATTAATTTAGACTCTATGAAAGATGATATACAAAACACAGGTAAGGTTGTTTTGGATGGCATCTTTTTTGATTTTGATAAAGCAAGTTTAAAGCCCACTTCAAATAAGACGCTTGCCATTATTGCTGGTTATTTGAAAAAACATAAGAGCAAGAATTTCTTTGTCGTTGGCCATACAGATAATAAGGGAGCTATAACATACAACCGAACACTTAGTACTGAGCGTGCGCGCACTGTTGTTCGGCACCTGGTTGAA
Source organism: Hyphomicrobiales bacterium (assembly GCA_017640685.1). Classification (GTDB taxonomy): domain Bacteria; phylum Pseudomonadota; class Alphaproteobacteria; order Rhizobiales; family HXMU1428-3; genus HXMU1428-3. Next base: position 21,736 of record JAEPQF010000003.1, on the reverse strand, counting down.
AAGCATGGTATTAAACCTTCTCGTCTTCAGCCCTTTGGCGTTGGCCCTGTTAGCCCTCTTTCTAGCAATCTTCATGAGGAGGGCCGCTCTAAAAATAGGCGGGTTGAACTTGTATTGAATAAGTAACTTTGAATAAAACGACCTGTTCATATGAATTTTGGAGGAATTGAATCATGACCATTGAGCATACCAATCCATCTATTGAAGATGCTGTTGCGATTATTCCTGTTTCGGATATGGGACAAACTCTAGACTTTTATGAACAGGTTCTTGGATTTGAAAAAAGGTTTGTCTCTGAGGATTTATCCTTTGCAACTGTTTGTCATGGTGAGGCTGCACTTCATTTTATTAAAGCTGGTGATGAAGATGCTCTTAAAGCCACTAGTAATCACATCTCCATTTATCTTTGGAGTAAAGAAGTTGATAGGCTTTATGCCTCGTTAGAGCCAAAACTTTCTCCTCTTCCTCGGGGGCACGTTCGCGCTCCATTTGATCAACCTTATGGTATGAGAGAATTTCACGTGAAAGATTCTGATGGTTGTTTACTGATATTTGGTGAAAACAAAAACTAGTCAACATATTGTTTTTATTTATCTTTAATCTGCTCTTAAAACTTTAAGGGCGGATTTTTTTGTTTTTTGACACTTCTTTATTTAAAAATTATTACGTTACCATATTGACACGTGACTAATTAATCACCTATCGTTTTATCTATGGAAGATATTTTTAAAGCGCTTAGTGATAAGCACCGCTTGCAGCTACTCGATGCCTTGAAAGAGGAAGATGGCCAAAGCCTTGGAGAATTGGAAACCGTGTTACCTCACCTCACTCGATTTGGGGTTATGAAACACTTAAAGGTTCTTGAAGAGGCTTTGCTTATTCAAACCCGCAAGGTCGGGCGGTTTAAATATCATTACCTAAATACAGTACCTTTACAGGAAATTTCAGACCGATGGATTTCTCGGTTTGCGGCTCCCTTTAGTGAAGGAATGGTGGATTTGAAAAATAATTTAGAGAGAGTAACGATTATGGATGCGCAAACGAAACCAAAGCATGTCTTTACAACAATTATCCAAAGCTCTGTTGAAGATCTTTGGTCTGCTCTTACTGAGCCCTCAGAAATTCAAAAATATTTCTTTGGCTTGAATCTTAAAACTGATTGGAAAAAAGATAGCGAGATCCGCTTTGTCAAAGAGAATGGCGATAATGAAATCATCGGCAAGGTGCTTGAGGTTGTTCCAATGACAAAATTAGCGCATACATTCAAAGGAGTTTGTACGCCAGGGCAAGAAAATGATGCGCCCTCTCGTGTAACTTATGAAATCGAAAATTTGGGAAAGGCGTGCAAGCTCACCCTTGTTCATGATGAATTTGACGGTGAAACTGAGACTTATAAAAATACAGGTGGTGGTTGGCCAACCGTTCTCTCGGGCCTCAAGACATTGCTAGAAACAGGCAAGCCTCTAGAAATCACTTCATAAAGACATTGCTAATAAATTGAAGTTTTTAAAATTGAGATCTCACCTAAAAGTCCCCACTTCATGAGGTGAGATCTCTTTATTTTGTTACATTACTGGGCTGTCCAGCCGCCATCAACAGCCAGAGACGTGCCTGTGATGTTTTCAGCGGCATCACTGCAAAGAAACACTGCCATTTCAGCTAATTGCTCAACGGTTACGAATTTTTTGGTTGCTTGTAATTTTAGCAAAACATCTTTCACAACTGCATCTTCTGAGATGCCACGCGCTTTTGCAGTGTCAGCAATTTGGCCATCTACTAGAGGTGTGTGTACATAACCAGGGCAAATGGCATTTACTGTGATGTTTTCTTCAGCTAATTCTAGAGCTATGGATTTGGTGAAACCAACCATACCGTGCTTTGCGGCCACATAAGCACTTTTAAATGGAGATGCAACTAGGCCATGCGCGGACGCTAAATTAATAATTCGGCCCCAACCCTGCTCTTTCATCATGGGGACAACAGCACGGCTGGTGTAAAATGCGCTGGAGAGATTAATCGCAATGATCGCTTCCCACTTTTCTTCAGGAAAATCTTCTACAGGTGAGACCGTTTGAATGCCCGCATTATTCACAACAATATCAACGTGACCGAATTTTTCTTTTGCCTCTGTTACCATCGCGCGAATTTCATCGGGTTTGGTCATATCTGCACCATTATAGATGCACTCGACGCCCATTTCTTCAATCGATTTTCTATTGTTTTCAATCTCTTGACTATCACCAAAGCCGTTTAAAACGATGGTCGCCCCTTCAGCTGCAAGCCCTTTGGCCATTCCTAGACCAATGCCACTTGTAGAGCCCGTAATGATAGCAACTTTATTCTTTAATTTCATGATGGTACTTCCTATTTCATAAGTGGTCGCTCGATGCTTTCCACCTTTTCACCCGATTATTGAGTGACAAATCGACGCGTTTTTCTTGCTTTCAACCTACTGCATAGGCTTTCTCGAGACTTTTTTAAATATAAAAATTCTTTAAATATACAATTCCGTGCGCGTTTTTCGGCGTCACGCGTTTTGCCTTTTCTTTATAGCTAATCCCTAAATTTCGCAATCTTCATATTTTAGGACTAATATTATGGATTTTAAAAACAAAGTGATCTTAGTGACTGGTGCGAACAGAGGGATTGGTAAAGCATTGGTTGTTTCCTTGCTCCAAAGAGACGTGGCCAAAATTTATGCCGGCTCTCGCAATATTGCGTCGCTGCCAGAGTACCAAGATGAGCGCGTGGTACCTCTAACGCTTGATATTACGAAGCCTGAGCAAATTTCGGATGCTACGGAGATTGCTTCAGATGTAGATGTTTTAATTAATAATGCAGGTTCTTTAGAATTAATCAGCGCTTTTACAGGCCCGCTAGACCAAGTGACCAATGAAATGATTGTGAATTATTTTGGCCTTTTAAATATGATGCGCGGATTTCTCCCCGTTTTAGAGAACAAGAAAAACGCTGCCCTTGTTAACATTGTCTCGATTGCAGCTTTTGTGAATGTGCCCCTCCATGGTGGGTATTGCGCGGCAAAAGCGGCTGCCTTTTCTCTCACGCAAGGCGCGCGAATTGAGTGGGCACCTAAAGGCATTGCCGTTCATAGTGTGAACCCTGGACCAATAGACACTGACATGACGAAAGATATTGAAATGGAGAAGGCATCTCCTTTTGACACCGCACAAAAAATTCTGGATGATTTGGAAGATGATATTATTGATATTTTCCCGGACCCAACCGGACAGCACATGTTTGAAACTTGGCAAAGAGATTATAAAGAGCTTGAAGCCATTTCTGCTGATATGACCAAGTCAACTGATATGTCGAAAGGGGCATAAGCTCTTATGTTTACTAAGCAGCAAATCGATGAATATTTCCGTGCCTTTATTAACCGGGACAGTGCTTATGAGGGGGTGTTTTTTGCGGCTATAACGAGCACGGGTATATTTTGCAGACCAACCTGCTCAGCTCGCAAACCAAAGAAAGAAAATTGCTTATTTTTTAAAACGGCCCAAGAATCTCTCTTGGCCGGATTTCGCCCGTGTAAAAGGTGTCGCCCGCTTTTGAACCCAAGTGAGCCTTCTGATATGATTAAGCATTTAACAGAGGTGGTAGAGACAGAGCCGGCAAGGCGTTGGACAGACAAGGATGTTCAAGCCCTTGGCTACACACCTTCTACGGTTCGGCGGCAATTTAAAAAAAGATATGGCATGACGTTTACAGCCTATTCAAGGGCGCGGAGAATGGGAATGGCTTTGAAAACTATTCGTGAAGGTGACAAGATAATTAATGCTCAACTTGATGCTGGTTATTCATCTGGCAGCGGGTTTCGTGATGCGTTTTCAAGTATAATGGGGTCTGCACCCAATGAAAAGAACCATCAAATTCTCAAAGCTGAATGGATTGATACGCCGCTAGGTAGTATGATTGCGATTTTTGATGACACACACCTTCACTTGCTCGAGTTTACTGATCGTCGCGGTTTAGAGCGTGAGATTGAAAAAATGCGCAAATCTTTAAAAGTTGCAATAGTTCCCGGACGCACTCCCATTACTGAAATGATTGAAGATGATTTAGCTGCCTATTTCAAAGGAGAGCTGCAAAAGTTTACGACCCCCATTATAATGAATGGCTCAGATTTTCAGAAATCAGTTTGGAATGAATTGCTCACTATTCCTTATGGCACAACCCGTTCTTATGGGGAACAGGCTAAAAGAATAGGCAACCCGAAGGCCGTTCGCGCGGTTGCGCGTGCTAATGGTATGAACCAGCTTGCGATTATCATCCCCTGCCATAGAGTGATTGGCTCTGATGGAAAATTAACGGGTTATGCGGGTGGTTTGGCCCGCAAAGAATGGTTATTAGATTTAGAAAGGCAATAATTGCCAATATTGGTATCTAGCCGTCTTTCAATCCCTCCATCCATTGACTTGGTCTAACTAACTTCCCATATTGCACAGCAACGTGGCGGTGTTGTTATTGAAACTCTACCTTAATGAAATGCCACATTGCCCTTTAGTTCAGCTGAGCCATTTTTAACATAGTTCTGGCTCACTCTTTTATGAGACCTAAATTCAAATGACAGATTTTTCCTTTGATCACAGTTATGCGCGTTTACCTAAGCGTTTTTATAGTGCTAGTGAACCAACGATCGCGCCTTCGCCCAAACTAATCAAGGTGAATGAGCAACTCGCGACTGACCTTGGATTTGATCCTTCATTTTTAAAGTCCTCAGAGCTTGCTGATTTTTTTTCTGGTAATAAATTAGATTTTAATGCCAATCCTATTGCACTGGCTTATGCGGGGCATCAATTTGGAGGTTGGGTTCCTCAGCTGGGGGATGGGCGTGCTTTATTGCTTGGTGAACTCGTCGATAAAGATGGCATCAGACGTGACGTTCATCTTAAAGGATCTGGGCGCACGCCTTATTCTCGGGGCGGTGATGGCAAGGCTGGTCTTGGTCCCGTTCTTCGAGAATATATTCTCTCTGAAGCGATGGCTGCGCTTCATGTGCCAACGACAAGGGCGCTGGCAGCGGTGACAACGGGTGAGATAATCATGCGGGAGACACCTATACCAGGCGCCATATTCACTCGTGTGGCCGAGAGCCATGTGCGGGTTGGAACCTTTCAATATTGCGCTGCTATTGACCATTCGGAACCGGGTAAGAATTTGGTCAAAACATTGGCTGATTATGTGATTGACCGTCACTACCCTGAAGCGCTGGACACAGAGACTCCATACCAATTTTTACTACGCTCGATCATTCAACGCCAAGCGCATTTAATCGCGCAATGGATGGGGTTGGGCTTCATTCACGGTGTGATGAATACCGACAATATGCAAATTGCGGGAGAGACCATTGATTATGGTCCTTGCGCTTTTATAGATGAGTTTCACCCTGATAAAAAGTTTAGTTCGATTGATCGCCAGGGTCGCTATGCGTGGAATAATCAGCCAAATATGGGACTGTGGAATCTCGCCCGTTTGGCAGAAGCTTTATTGCCGCTCTTAGATGAAGAAGAAAGTGAAGCGATTAAAATTGCTGAGGCGATAGCTGGGGAGTTTATGCCGACATTCCATCGCCGCTTGCTAGAGATTTTTTCACAGAAAATTGGCTTACCAAATGACAGTGAGATGGATGGTTTTATGCAATCGACATTCATCGAAATGGCCAAAAATAAAGTTGATTTTACATTATTTTTCCGTCGCTTAACCCAGGCAGCCGATGGAGCTAGCTCGACTGGACTATTAGATCTATTTGAAGATAAGGACGCGGGGCAAAAATGGCTTGATGATTGGAGTGAGCGTTTCAACAAGGCCTCCTCTTCTAGCACAGATCGCCTTGCAGGAATGAAGCAAATCAACCCCATTTATATTCCTCGCAATCACCGTGTTGAACAAGCCATTCAGGCTGGTTTAAATGGTGATTTTGATTTATTTCACGAACTGGTTGAGGTCAACTCTAAACCATTTGAAGATAAAGCCGGTTTAGAAAATTATGAATTGGCACCCACATCTGAAGAAGTTGTACGCCGCACTTTTTGCGGCACTTAGCTTACAAAAAAATTTGCTTCGGATGGATTGGGAAGTGCATGTTTGGCACTCCCCCATTCCAGCTCACAATTTACAAGTTCAGAATGAAGCAAATCAGACGCGCTTATTCTTTTACAAAAACAAACCGTAAGGTTACCGGTGCTGTTCGCGTAATAGATGGCAATTTGGCAAGCTCCATCAATTTTGTGATGCTATCATCAATGCCGGCATCTTCCATTGAAAGCATGATCATTTCATCTGTTGTGACCATGATCTTTTTCTCTGTTAATTTGGCAACAAACATATCAGCTTCAATTTTGATATCTTTTCCTTTGAAAGATAGCGTGCCTTTAACAGAGACAGTTGTGGTTCCGCCTGGTTTTAATTTGTTGATTTCTTCGGGGTTAATTTTTGTTTTTAAAGTTGCGGCGGTTTTTGCATCATCAAAGACAAATTTCACCATTCTTTCATTGCGAATATCGATCCACGTTTCGACACTGGCTAAATCGATAGATACCATTACAGTTCCATCTGGGGCGACATTTCCTTTCAATTCAGTAAAATGATTGACCTCACCAATTTTACTTTTCTTGATTGAGCCGTAAGCAACTTTTGACTCATCGCCAGATAATGTCCATTTACCAGCTTCGTGATGTGCTGCATTTGCAGTGCTTAACGAGACGACCCCCATTAGAAATGCAGCGATTAGTGTTTTTATTTTCAGCATGTTTAACTCCCATGAAAATGATTTATGAAAGAGAAACACCTCAGGTAAAAATATATTCATTAAAAACTGAAATTTATTTTATTTTTTGCGCTATGATAAATCTATGGGGTGGATTATCGGGATGATTACCGCTTTCTATAACCTTAAACCCAGCGTTTTTTATGAGCTCATCAAACTCTTCACTTTTTCTTATCTTCACATAAGGGGCTTTACCAACCAATTGCATCACTGGCAAAATAAGCATCATGGCTAAAAATTTCAGAGACATTTTTTTCGATGGCTTGCATACAGTTTTAGAAATGAAGTAGCCACCTGGTTTTACTCTTTTATTGATCTGCTCTAAGCTTTTAGGTAACTCCTTTAGTAAGTGAAGAATGTTATAGGCTAGAACTGCATCAAATTGGGCTGTGCCCTGTTGGGTTGCATCAAGAGATTTGTCTAGGACCTCAGCTTCTATAAAACGAATATTATCTATTCCTTCTTTTTTAGCTTTTTCTTTACCTATGCGTATCATCTCGCCTGAAACATCGGATGCGGTTAACTCTTTCACACTATTTGCAAGCAGAAGTGCTGTTGACCCTGTGCCACACCCGATTTCAAGCACTTCATCATTTTTTGTGAGATATGATCTGGTTCGCTCTAAGGTGTAATTATACGCGTCTTCATTGGCAATTTTTGATTTCGCGTATTTTTCTGCAACGCTATTCCAAAATTTCGCTTCTTTTTGCATCTGCACTCTCCTTTTAGAACAGAGATAACTATGCAAAAAAAGAATATCAATTGCTTATATTTGTCGATCATATATACAAATATGTATGAATTGGGATGTTGTATCATTTGATTGGAATCACGCGCGTGCGTTTTTAGTGACGGCTGAAGAAGGCTCTCTTTCCGCAGCTGCGCGTGCACTTGGTCTCACGCAGCCGACCCTTGGCCGGCAAGTTTCTGCTTTGGAACAAGAACTTGATGTGATTTTGTTTGAACGTATCGGTAAAAACCTTGTTTTAACCGATACAGGCCTTGAACTTCTCGAGCATATGAAGAAGATGTATGAGGCGGCCAATCAGGTTTCGCTTTCAGCATCAGGGCAATCACAAGCCATTGAGGGGCGAGTGCGCATTACTGCAGGTGATATAATGTCTGCCTTTACTCTCCCTAAAGCCCTTCAAAAAATAAGAGAGGTTGCTCCTCGACTGCAAATTGAGATCGTTGCTTCTAATGAAATTAGAGATTTACAACTTAGAGAAGCAGACATTGCCATTCGTCACGTCCGCCCAGAACAGCCAGAGCTTATTTCAAAACTCATTCGCCAAGCCGAGGGATATTTTTATGCGTCGAAAACCTATCTGAATCAAACTGGCCGGCCAGAGACAAAGGAAGAGCTTAAGAACCATGCTTTCATAGGACTTGGTGACAATGCTCGCATGATTAGTTATTTACAGCCTCATGATATTTTTTTAAGTGAAGATAATTTTCGCTTTAGCTCTGAAAATGGAATTGTTGCCTGGGAAATGGCAAAACATGATCTAGGTATTATTCCTATGTCTCATCAAATGGGGGCATCCGACAATTCCATGGAACAAGTCTTGCCGGAGATGGAGGCGATAAAATTTCCCATTTGGCTTACCGCTCACCGGGAGCTACATAGCAGCAGGCGCATTCGTTTGGTATTTGATTTGTTAAGCGAGTATTTGAAAAATGAGGGACGATAAAATTTAACCATTAACAACTGCTTTATTTTTTGACAGAACTTCTTTGTACAAATTGGTATAGGCTTGAGACATTTGCTTTCCTGTAAAAACTTTCTCGTACCTTTCAAAAGAATTGGCTGCCATTTGTTTGGCCTCTTCAGGATTATTCCACATTTCTACCATTGCATTACTTAAGGCATCAGGGTCTTTTGGGGCACATGTCAGACCTGTTTTTTTATGCAAGTTTATATAAGTTGTGCCCGTTCCCATTTCGCATGAAATCAATGGTTTTCCAAACATTGCGCCCTCGATTAATGAAATGCCTAAGGCCTCAGAGCGAAGATGGGAAGGCAAAATCACGGCAAAACATAATTTTAGTAAAGCTAATTTATCTTCTTCTCTCAACACACCGAGAAACTTTACATTTTGAGCGCCTAACTGCTTGGCTAAGTCCATATATTTGGCTTGCTCTCTTCCCCCACCGCCGATTAGGACTGGTAAATTATTTAACTTAGCTGCTTTGATTAGAACCGGCAGAGCTTTGTAATATCTCATAGCTCCTATAAATAAAAAAAACTTTTGATCTACCTTCGACGCCCAATGATTTAATTTTTCAGTGTTTGCTTTACAATATAATTCTTTGAAAAGCCCTATGGTTATAACATCAACTTTCGATTTATAGTTTTGCAAGACATCACTTGTTTTAAAATAGTTAGGAGAAGTTGCAACAATCTTGTCAACTTTTTTAAAGAACATGTCTCTTATAGGGGCATACAAAGTCGATAGGTATTTTTGTTTTATGATATCAGTGTGATAGGTGACTATTTTTCTTTTATTTGTGCCTGAGAAACTGTCTAGGATATCCGCAAATGGATAAGGATAGTGATAGTGAATTACATCTACCTCTTCTGCCAACTTCTTAAACAGTTTAATTGCCTTGTAGGAGAAAGGTGTCGACGCGGCTTCAAACGTACTTGGACACCAATGTATTTTTAGGCCATCAACAACTTCTGTTTTGAAGTCATTTCTTTTATGAGTAAGAACAAGCAAGCTGTTTTCAACTCCCAATTTTTGGGTGCCATAGGTAAGTTGACGAATAAATTCGCAAACCCCTCCCAGCAAATCGGGATAATAGCCTTTATACACATGAAGGACTTTCATTAAGAGGTCCTTGCTTGATTTATGGCCAATGAAAAAGCTTCTATTAGTTTTTCAGAAGATTTACTCCAACAAAATTGCTTTGCATTCTCTTTTGCATAAACAGATAACCTTGAGCGCAAATGCTCTGATTCTATTAATTTTTCCAAAGCTACTTTGATTTCATCTTTATTATCTGGTGAGATGAGAAGCCCAGCATTTTGTGACACTTCAGGCATTGAGGAAATATTTGATGTCAAAATAGGCTTACCAAAAGACATTGCTTCTGCTATCGGCATACCAAAACCTTCATAGAGAGATGGCATAGCTAAAAACAGACATTCTTGATATAAAGAGGCCAAATTATCATCATCTATATATTCTAGGTAATGCACATAGTTATTTAAACCTAAATTATAAATATGATTTGCTAAGTTAATCCCCCCCCAACCTTTACCACCAACAATTACAAGGTGAGCTTTTTCTTTGGTTTCATCGGATAAATTTGCATATGCTTCCAGGAGTTTTACATGGTTCTTTCTTGGTTCTATTGTTCCTACTATTAAGAAAAACGGTTTAGTAAACTTAGATTTTTTCACCTTCGAAGTGGGAATTTGGTGCGACAAACTTGTTATACCTGGCGTAACAACTTGAACAACAGATTGTTTAAAAGGAAAATGTTCTTCCAAATCTTTTTTTGTTGCATGCGAAGTTGTGACAACAATATCTGCTGATTTGATCGAATAGGATGTAAGTAAACATTCAGCAAGCCATGATTTTAACTTCATTGTTTTTGGAGCTTTTAACCACACAAGATCATGTATGGTTAAAACGATAGGAACTTTTTTTATAAGTGATATTGGGAGGCGGTGCGCAGGTTCCCAAAAAACATCAACATTGTCCTTCCTAACCTTAGATGGAAGTAAAACATTCTCCCAATATAGTTTCTGAATAAGATTATGATGATTAGCTTCGCGATACTTTACACCATCAATATAATTGAACGTACTATGAATTTTTTTAGGTAAATAACAAATAACATCATTTTCTTTTTTATTTATTACTTTGCATAATTGATTCACATAACGACCAATACCCGTCTGGTTCGAAGATAAACAACGCGCATTAATCCCTATTTTCATAAAAACACTTCTTAAAATCATAAAAAAAATCATAAAAAAAATCATTTACAATAAATATCATTGCATAGCACGTTAATGCAATATATTTATAAACAAAAACTAATGAACTTACTCAAATAAAATCACAAAATAAATAACTATACTTTATATTATAGAATATTATACAATGATATTATTGAAAAAAAATTCAAAAATACTTTCCTTGTGTTTTTTGGGATTTTTTGCAGGTTTTCTGATTATTGATAATTTGATAGAGCGCCCAAATACATCAATCGATCACTCAATTGAGAATTATCAATATTTTTTTAATCGCGGAGCAGTCTCAAAAGATAGCCTTCGCTTGGGTTGGAGTCACATAGAAGATTGGGGAGTTTGGAGCGATGCAAATGAAGCAATTATTCACCTGCCAATTAAAAAGACACCAATTAAAGAAATTTCTTTCGACTTTATGATGCAAGTATTCAATGGGGGAAATTCTCCTCAGAACATTGAAGTCTATGTCCATAATCATCACGCAGTGACCTGGAGTTATCCTGTCAAAAGAAACCTGCATTTGAAACAACTCAATTTTAAACTACCCAAACCACTTACATCAAACCAACTGAAGATTACTTTTAAAATCTCCAAACCTATCTCACCTAAAGATTTGCATATGAGCTCTGATGCAAGAAAACTTGGAATAGGTTTAAATCGGATTAGTTTTATGACCAAGGGATTAGCACCGAATAGAATTGTTCAATAGGAATTCATTATGTCGATAAAGTACCTTTTATATTTACTAATCATAAGTTTTTTTGGTATTGAGACTTCACTTCGACTCGCCACTTCTGACCCGCTTTATTATTGGCAACATAGATACTTATTTGCGACTAAAGATGCTTTTAAAAATATCGCTCAAGGGATTTGGAGTTATAACCCTCATAGCCAGATTACATCCCTTGCAACTTATGGCTTTCCAGGAAAACTTTCTAAATTTCCCTCCTTAAATCACCGCATTGAATATAGCTGTAAATATAGAACGAATAACTTAGGTGCGCTTCAATGGAAAACTCTCACACGACACCTTTTATCGTAAGGTATCAAATTTGAAAAAAAATCGTAATTATTGCAATATCAAACGATTTTAAAAGAGGGACACACAATTGGTCTGCTCATTAGTTAGATTGTATGAATAACTATATTTTTTCAGGTTCAGAATATTGCCCCCACTATCAAACAACGAAAGTAGAGATAGTATTATTGAACGCTCAATCGATCGTGCTAAAATTCGCTTTAAAATCACTCTAGATTAACACGCCTGCATGAAGCTTTAATGCATATTTCTTGTAGTTATAAATTTATTGCTTTGGCTTATTAATCATTCCATCCTAAAAAAAAACAGCACCCATCTCTTTAAATATTGAAGCCAATGATGCAATAAAGTTTTGAAAAGAACTGATAATAATCTGACTGTTATTTTGATTCCTCAAAAAAATGAGATTGCACTCTTAGCAAAAAACCACAATTCACTTGAAACAGAAAAATTATTGAAAAATCATCATCCCCCCCCTTAGCTGGTGCTCGATTACAAGCCATGATTATCTGCCAATGGATGGTCCCCCTAATTGCAACGGTAACAAAAAATAAGACACTGCGTTGCTGAACATCTACAAAAACAACGTAACGTTCGATAGAACTTTTTCGCCATACATAGTGCATAAATTTCCTACGAATGCGCCACTAGCATCAAATTTAAAGAGATCTGTCCCCACGAACCAATGCTTCAACAATAATAGATTTAACTTTTATTGGAGACCGAAATGGACAAAACATCTAACTTACAGCTACCTTTCATAGCCCCTAGCCAAGCTCAAAAACATGTAACTCATAATGATGCCCTTCTCGCTCTTGATGCGCTTATTCAGTTATCTGCTATCAGTCAATCCAGACGCTGCCGCCCTCACCTTTGAATGAAGGAGATCGTTTTATCGTTGGAGTTAACGGAACAGATGAGTGGCTGGGAAAGGACAATCAAATTGCAGCATGGCAGGATGGCTCTTGGATGTTTTACATGCCGCAAGAGGGGTGGTTGTGTTGGGTTGAAGATGAAAACCTCTTGTTAGTTTGGAATGGAAATGATTGGGGGAGTGCTGGTACCGGAGGCATTGCCACCACTAACCCCACTTCCTTGGTTGGCGTAAATGCTACTGCTGATTTAACGAACAGATTGTCCGTCAACTCACCTGCAACTCTTTTAAACCATGAAGGAAGTGACCATCAATTAAAAGTCAACAAAAATACGGAGACAGATACTGCTAGCCTGTTATTTCAAACTGGTTTTTCAGGGCGTGCGGAGATGGGACTGACGGGTGATGAAAATTTTCATTTGAAAGTGAGCGGGGATGGAAATACATTTCATGATGTTATTAAAATTGATCAAAATACAGGACTTGTCTCTCTCCCTCAAAGAACAGCATTTGCTGCAAGTGACTTTCCTGATACTCTCGCTGGACAGGATATTGCAAATTACTCACATGTAATTTTTAATAATGGTAATAGCTTTAACCCCATCTCGGGAAAATTTACAGCCCCTAGAAGTGGAATATATATGCTTTTCTGGGCTTTTTTAAGCTTAGGAGACTCTGCATCTAGCGTAGATTTGATTGTTAATAATAATTTGTACATTCGAATTGGTAGAGAATTCCAAGATAACTCCTGGGAAGGGTTTTCTGGTTCAACACTTTTATTCCTCAACGAAAATGATCAAGCTTGGCTCCGCACAGCATTTGGCATTGCGCATGCTGGCTTACAGAACGGCTTCAGAGGGTGCTGGTTGGGATAAACGTAGAATTGAAATACTACTGAAAGTAGTTTTGTAACATTTTATATCATCAATCTATGTATTTATCATTTAAAACTCCCGGTAGCTTTACAACCACATTTGTAACGTCAGTCAAGGCTTCGAAGCTTGTTTTCTCACCAGGCTCAACTATAATTATATCTCCAGCTGACCAAGTTTCATTCATCATACGCACCTTCCCAGAGACAACCATGGTAAGTTCCGTTGCTATTTTATGATAATGCTCAGCTTCAGTCTCGCCAGACTTGTAATTTTTCACAGCAACCTCACAAGCATTTGTTTTAAAACATGTTGGGTCGAAATCTCCAACAATCCATCCATTAATCATATCTTTGTGTCTAAATATACGCATGAGTTTTTCTCCGAAATTAATATTGATCTAAATGGCGTCTTGTCTTCAATGGCTTGTAGTTTTTTGAATCAATTTCATAGATCCCTATATTTTTATTATCCAAAACATATTCATTAAAAACGGGCGCTATATAATACCTATCTTCACTTAGATTTTTTTTACGGATCACGTTCTTCATTTTATTTACAAAATCTTTTGTTTGGCTAAACCAAAACATTCCCGTTGTTGCATTTTTACTAATAGGATTTTTCTGACTTGCCTCCACAACCAGTCCCTTCTCATCTAATTTAACAAAAGAGTATTGAGGATGAATAGAAGTGAAACCTATAGCACCTCCAGCAAGCTCTCTATTTCTAAACGAATTAATAACTTCTTGAAAATTAACATCAATGATTTCGTTAGCACTAATTAAGATCAGATCATTTTCTTCTGGTAGCTCACATGCAGCTAATAAAGCAGTACATCCAGAACCATTAGTTTCACCCGTTATTCTGGTTATTCTTGCATCACTACAAATTAATTTAACCATACTGTCCAAATGAAAACGTTCTATTTCTTCTTCTTTAAGAGCAAAAGAAATTGTAGCATCTTTTATATGTGCTACTTTTGAATAAATTTGCTCAATTAAAGAGCCGTCTTCTGTTTCTAATAACGCGAGGGGATAACCTCCACTATCCTTTTTATAATTTTCTGGTCCGGCAGCAAGAATAATTATGTTAGTGCCCATGTTCTATTCCCTCATTTTCAAAGCTTATTTTCTGAATACTATTCGTTATATTTTGGTAGTTAGTCTCACTAACTTCTTTAACGACCATCAAATTTCCACCAGAGGCTTTTGCAGCTTTAATTCCATTAAAATTATCCTCAACAATTAGTGTTTCTTCTGGTTTTAATCCAAAATGTTTCATAGCAGACTGGTATATCTCTGGATCCGGTTTACCTTTGGATACATCTTCATTAGAAAACATTGCATCTATGTATTTTGTAAGCTTTGCTTTCTCCATCATGGTCTCAAGAGTAGAGCGTATAGAATTTGTGCAAACAGCAATTTGATACCCATCAGCTTTTAACTTAGATAATGCATATTCATGCACAAACCTTGGCTTGCACTGGGTATACACCATATCCATCGTATACTGCTGTTTCATTTCATTGATAAAATCGTGTAATTCTTCAGGAAGGTTTTTTTCTAAACTTAACATTTTAAGTTTATTTCTAGTCGGAAGCCCATCGAATACATTTAGATGATCGTACCGGCTGATCTCATAACCGAACAATCTAAGAGCTTCATTTAACGCTTCATAGTGCCAATCTTTTGCTTCTATTAGAACACCATCCATATCAAATAATATAGCTTTTATACTCATTTTACTTTTATCCCTCTTAAAAAAAACTTTGAGCATCTTCTGGTAAGTCAGTACAAAGAGTGAAATCCATATCTTGAATTTCCTTTAACATTCGCCAAGTGTCCAGATGATCCCTTCCATGCAAATCTGGTGATACAATGCACACCTCTTTGTCCTTTGCTAAGATTGCTTCGATATCACCTTTCCTAAACCATGCGCTCTCCAATCCATCCAACCAAACACCTCTTACTTGACTTTCATATGCTAAGTTTTTTTCCTGTTCACTCAATCTGGCAAAAACTCTAAGACCTAAATTTAGATAGCTTCTCATATCTGGAACAGACATATCGAATACAAAGTAGTTTAATGTTTCATACTTCTTTAACTCCTTTGAAACTATCGAGGCCAAGCCATCTGCCTTAATATTTAAGGCCATAGTTAAACTACCTGATGGTGATATTTTTTTGTACAGAGATAAAAACTGCTGCAATGATATGCCTTTATCAACTGGGGGATCATGAGAAATTATTACCTCCCCCTCATAGTCTCTTAAGTCGGTTTCAGTTCCAAAATTCAAATTGAAGGATCTTTCGAAAGCCCTTAAAGAGTTCTTTTCTTCAACGGTTTTCCAAACCCCTCTATGAGAAATTATTTTCATTTATTTTCCCCAAAATTTTTTTACAAACGGGCAATTTTTTAAATTTCTCTAGATCATCTGGGATACCAAGGCCATACATCCCATTTGCTTCTTCACCGATGTTGAACACCCCTATTCTTTTTCCCATCGATATCATTTGGTTGTAAACAGGGGCCACATAAAACTCGTTGTTTACTCGTAAATCTTGCTCAATCATTTCATCTGCTGCTTGCACAAAATCAACTCCTTTAGTGAAATTATAGATACCAACGGTTGCCTCATCAGATATGACCTCTTTTTCTATGACTCTGGTCACATTTCCATTTTCATCAAAACCAACAAATGACCACTTCGGATCATTTGCTTTCATTGTCATGATTAACCCATCCAGCTTTTCTTCTGTTAGCTTTTGAATGTATTGATCTATTGAGCAATCAACATATTGGTCACTATTGGCGATCATCAAAGGGTTATCATTTTCAATTAAATGCCTAGCCTTCAAAACTGTACAAGCTGCCCCTTCGGTCATTCCGTCTATTTGCACGATTTCACAACCTGGCGCCCAACAAGATAGTTTCTCTACAAGCCCATATTCTTGCGAATGCGTTCTCTGGCATATAAAAATGAAGCGATGTTTAGTGTTTGGCCTTAAATTTTTAATGACTAAATTAATCATCTCCACGTTATTTATTTTAATAAGTGGTTTTGGATCCTTATAGCCTGCCTTTGAAAAACGACTGCCAGCTCCTGCCATCGGTATTACAATGTTAAGCATTCTTTGCGTTCCTCTCTTGCTTGAACATATTCAAAAGTCTCTTTCCAACTGGTCTCATCCAAGTAGGAGTTATGGTTGCAACCTTTCCCATCCTAAGAACTCGATTGCATTTTTTATTCATTGAAGTTTTGTTTGTAAATTTTGGCCTGATAAACATGTTTTGCGATATCGAACGCACTGTTAAGGAAAAATGATTTTGGTCAGTTACAAAAACGATCCATCTGTTTTCTTCAAAACTATATTTAAATAGCCCTTGGCTTAATTTCTTGATGAATTCTTCTCTCCATTGAATTTCAGTGTCGTGGATCATCACCACAACATTATTGCTTTTCACCTCTGATATTATTTTTTGTACGAACAATCTAATATTGTCTTCAATATGTGTATTACTTAGGTACTCATATATATTTACTTCGACATAATTAGCCTCTTCAAGGGACTTTTTATTTCTAAAATCTTCATTGCCGTTGATTGTGTAGACCACACGATTTTCTTTGAAATTTCCTTGTCTGGAAAAATGACTGAAAATGGCACCGTATTTAGTGTGTTCTTTGTAATTGATGACGCAGTATCTTATTGTCATTTTCAAGAACCCTTCTTTAACAAAGGAGTTGACCCTAGGATTGATCGATAATATTTGATGACACCGCCATCCAAATAAATCCCTGTATTTCTTCTCCTCATGTAAAGCATCAAAGCGGATAAGAAAGTCCCCAACCTCAGCAATAAACTTTTCTTTAGAAAAAAATCTAAGTATTCCTCACACAAGCCATCATCTTTGGAGTAAACAAAGCGATTCATTACCATCGGGCTCATAACTATAAAATCACTTTTATCTTTCAGACCGTGGTGTATTGCATTAATGAATTTCTGTTTAAAGCTATAGGGAACTTGCTCACAAAACACATACTTTTCAAGATCATCTATGTATTGTGATGTGCTGTCGTGATCCTTTGGGAATTCACTAAGGTCGACTAAAAGAAAAAACTTTTCGATTAAATCTCTCTTGTTATTATGAGAATTAATTTGCTCTACAAAATGCTTTGTTTCTTCCGGAATATATTTATCACAAAAAAATTTTAAACGCTTTTCGTAATCTACCCGTTTCATCTTCAATAACGGTTTCATCCGTACCAGCCCTGACAAAATTGATGTCAATGGTTTGTAAACCCCAATCTTGCCATTTATTTTTTCAACAGACACAGAATAAAAGCTCTGCAGTAATGACCTCATAAAAATCGATTGAGTTATAGCGTAGGGGTTTACTAGCGTGGGAACTCCATATGTAGAGAGGCGCAAACCAAATTCTACATCCTCAAATTCAGCCCAATGCAAATTTTCATCTAAAGGGAATTTTTGGAATAAATTCTTTTTTACGATATACAGACTACCTGTATTGTATGCACCCCTCGAATATCTGAGTGGGTTTTTGTAATTAAATTCAATATTGCCATCATACTCAGATAAAACATCCTTATTTATAAATTTTCTTCTTTCTGGTGATAAGCCACTTCTAGTATGTCTTAGCTCCTCCGTATTCTCGAGAAAGTTATAGTCACTGTACCTCAAAGGAATAAGATTGAATTTATCTCTAAAATGCAAAGAGGGCATAGTTAAAACAGGATAGTCATCGCCATAACTTTCCATAGCTTCAACAAAGTTTATTGGAAGCATTACTCTGTCATGCAAAATACAGATATTGTTATAGTTGGCATGATTAACAATTTCATTTTTCTTACGACTAATTCTTACAGGTGGGACTGGGATGTCTTCTCCTACAATTTTGACATGATCAAAAAATTTGAAATTTTCACCAGGACGACCACAAAGAATTATTTCAGAGTTTTCTATTTTTAACTCTAATATTCTACTCACAATTGCATTCAAAAATGTTGCATCACCTGGGCCTACTGGTATACCAAAAGTCCACCCGCTTAAACCTCTATCATTCTCAACTATTAAGGGTTGTGTTTTTTTATAAAACAGAACCTTACCACCCACTGTTTTTCCAGTTAAAACAAAGGAATTTTTGTAGTATTCTAAAGTGAAAATATTATTTATTATTGTTGATGAAAAATCTATTGCGACCTCTCCACCAACTGGTAATGCATGGAGCAGCCTCCAAAAAATCACAGTGGCAGATGGTGAGTCTGTCTCAATATTTATCAAGGCAATTTTATCAGAAACTTCATGTCTCAAATCTGTGTGCGGATAGATTTTGTATACACTACTAGGTTTTACTCCTTTAATTTTTCGAAAACTGAAAACTTTATAACCTTCAAGACTTTCACAAACATCAGACGATATTGACTCTTTTGGAGCACTTAAATTCAACCTCTTATCATTCTTTAAATATACGAAACTGTTAATCATATGCTCCTCATTTCACCTGAGATATGTTTGCGCCATGCTCAAACAGAACATTTGTAGCGCCTATTGACTTAAGAATTTCATCATCATGCGTGGCGATAACCACTATGCTGGCTCTATCAAAATAAGACTTTATTCGCGCAGATATTTTCTGGATAAATTTATTATCGCCTGTCCCTACTCCTTCATCTATCAATAGAATTTCAGGTGAAATGGCCGTTGAGATTGCAAACCCTAAGCGGGAGAACATACCGGCTGAATAAGTTTTTACTGGCAGATGCAAGAAGTCACCAAGCTCGGTAAACTCCGCTATTTCATCAACCTTTTCATCTATTTCGTGTCTACACATGCCGAGAATATAACCTCGCAAATAGACATTTTCTATTCCGGTTGCTTCCGGGTCCATTCCTGCTGACGGATCGATTAAAGTTCCAACGGTTCCTTCTATTTCAATTGAACCTTCTGTTGGTTTATAGATGCCAGCCAAGGTGCGAAGGAGAGTTGATTTTCCGGCTCCGTTATGGCCGACCAACCCGATGCGATCACCGTCATTGATCTCTAGAGAGACATTATCAAGCGCTTTGACTGTTACGGCATCGTCGGCATTTTCTGCAATTCGCCCGCCTGTTGCTTGTGATAAAATTTGGTTCTTTAATGACCTTGAGCTCGAGCCATAGACCTTAAATTCTACTGTTAGATTTTTAATTGAAATATGCGCCACAACGATCTCCTACACCCAATATGGAATCCGCGCATAGGCACGTCTATAGAGATATAAAGTTATTGGAAGACCAACACACAATATACCCAATGCAGCTAACCAGGATAGATTATTCGGTGCTTGCCCTAACAATGGCGCTCTTACAATTTCAAGCAAATGATAACAGGGGTTCCAATCAACAAACGCAGGTCTTTTAGGAAAGTTCGTAACCGACCAGAAAATTGGAGTGACAAAAAACACAACCTGGATAAAACTTGTAATGACCTGTGGGATGTCACGGTAACGAGCGGATAAAATAGCAGCCATTAGACCGATCCAGATTGCATTCGCTAAAAACAGTAAAAATCCTGGAATGAATAATAGATTATACACCGAGAAGCTATGTATAAATAAAATAAATACCACTAGGTAAATCACCATATTATGGGCCCATATGATAATGTTTCGTGCTACTACTTGATAGAAATGCGCACTAAGAGGCATTGGTACATTTTTTATGTAACCTTCAGCCGTGATAAAGCTAGTACATCCCTCCATAATAATTGAGGTTAGGAGTGCCCAAAAAATTATACCTATAGCAAGGTAGGGAGTGAAAACTTTTATTTCTTGATTAAACAGCTGGCTCATAATGAATCCAAGTGAACCAACAAATATCCCCATGCTCAAGGTCAACCAAAATGGCCCGAGTAAAGAGCGACGAAATCTTTGCTTAATATCATGTGCAGCGAAGACCCACCAAAGCTGATAATTTTTCAGCCCGTCTACTAAATCGCTTGCCGCCATTTGCGGTAAGTTTTCTGCTGAAATTAATTTTTTAGGGGATTCGAGCAACTTTTTTTCGCCAATTACTTTAAGCATCAACTCGGCCCCGCCCATAAACGTCTTCATAACGGACAATGTCATCTTCACCCAAATAACTGCCGGACTGCACTTCGATTAAAAGAGCGGGAATTTTCCCTGGATTTTCTAATCTATGAGTTGAGCCTATTGGTATGTAAGTCGATTGATTTTCAGAAAGGAGAGAGACCGCGCCATCAACTGTCACATTAACGGAACCAGAGACCACAACCCAATGCTCTGCTCTGTGATGATGACTTTGGAGAGATAGTTTAGCCCCAGGTTTTACCATTAAACATTTAACCTGATAGCGTTCATCTTGATCGAGACTTTCATACCAACCCCATGGCCGGTATATTCTCTTGTGATTGATGGCACTATTACAATTTTGCTTTTTTATACCTTCAACTATGGCTTTTACATTTTCTGATTTGTCTTTGGAGGTGATTAGAATTGCATCTTTTGTTGCAACAGCAATTACATTCTCTAGGCCAACCAAGGCAAGCTTTGCACCATCTTGACTGTAGCCGTAGCAATTCGTGCTCTCTTCAAAAACAACATCACCCTGTTTGGCATTTCCTAGCTCATTTGTTTTTGTAACTTCACTCACAGAACTCCATGCGCCAAGGTCATTCCATTCACCTTCTAATGGCACACAGCAAACATTGGTAATTTTTTCAATGACAGAATAATCGAGTGAAATATTTTCACACTTTTTATAATCTGCTTCTCTTAATCGAATAAACCCTAGATCTTTTTCCGCATTTTTTAGGGCTGCCTTGCAAGCGCTGGCCATTTCCGGCTCTAAACTTTCGAAAGCTTCGATTATTGTCTTTGCCTTAAATAGAAAAATGCCTGAGTTCCAAAAATGAGTTCCTTTCGAAACATACTCTTCGGCTAGCTCTTTACTTGGTTTCTCGTGAAAACCCTTAACATTAAAGGCAGATTTAATTTTTTCTTTTGTGACTTCTATATACCCATAACCTGTATGCGGTTCTTTAGGTGTGATTCCAAAAAGAACTATTTTATCATTTTGCGCAGATGGAATGGAAGAAATGACGGTCTGTGTAAATTTATTTTTGTCTTCTATTAAATGGTCTGAGGGTAAAATTAGAATTAT